>JBEKNU010000121.1:0-21211 GCA_049522495.1 Terriglobia bacterium | reverse complement strand
AAGGCGGCGGGGAGTTGAGGCATCCAAGAGGCCGGAGGCAGGATGCCAAAATACTCAGCGGTCGCCTGGGAGCGGGCGATGAAAGTGCAAGAGGTGATATTGCGGGCGATGGCGAAGAAGATTACCTGGTGGCAAGCGGCGGAGATTATCGGGCTCTCGGACCGCAGTATGCGGCGCTGGCGGCAGCGTTACGTGGAGCACGGATACGACGGGCTGCTGGACCGGCGGTGGGGGAAGCCGAGCCCGAAGCGCGTCCCCCTGGCGCAGGCGGAAGAAGTGCTGCGGTTATATCAGGAGAAGTATGCGGACCTGAACGTACGGCATTTTCACGAGAAGTTGCAGGAAGGGCATGGCATCGAGCTGAGCTACACGTGGGTGAAGCTGGCGCTGCAAGGGGCGGGGTTGGTGAAGAAAGGGCGGAAGCGGGGCGTGCATCGCCAGCGGCGAGCGCGCCGGCCGCTGCCGGGGATGCTGCTGCACTTGGACGGGAGTCGGCATCAGTGGTTTCAGGACGAGCGTTGGTATGACCTGATCGAGATCGTCGATGACGCCACCAGCGAGACTTACTACGCGCAGTTGGTGGAGGAGGAATCGACGCGCACGGTGATGGCAGGATTGCGGGAGGTGATCGAACGGAAGGGGCGATTCTGCGCGCTTTACAGTGATCGGGCGAGCCACTTTTTTCACACGCCGGCGGCGGGGGGGCCGGTGAGCCGCGAACGGTTGAGCCAGGTGGGGCGGGCGCTGCAGGGGTTGGGGATTCAGATGATCGCGGCTTACTCGCCGTAGGCGCGGGGGCGCAGCGAGCGGCGGTTTGGCACCTGGCAAGGGCGATTGCCGCAGGAGTTGCGTTTGGCCCAAATCACCGGGGTGGAGGAAGCCAACCGGTTTCTGCGGGAGCATTACATCGGGGAGATGAACCGGAAGTTCAGCGTGCCGGCCACCCAGAGCGGACACGCGTTTATGCCGGTGCGCGGCCAGGACTTGGACCTCATCTTTTCGGTTCAGCACGAGCGCGCCGTGGCCCAGGACAACACCGTGCGACTGGCAGATCGGACCTGGCAGATCGAGCGCACGTCCTGGCGAGGCACGCTGGCAGGCTGCCGCGTGACCATCTGCGAACACTTGGATGGCCGCGTCACGATTGCCCACGGACCCCATGTGGTGGGGCGCTACACGGCGGCGGGTGAAACTCTGGTGAACTCGGAAAAAGCGCGCGCGCCACGCTGTGGAAATGACGCGCCGAGGAAAGCGTGGAAAACTCCAAAAACGAGTTTTCCACTCTTCCCTCCGCGCTTGGAAATCCGGCACAAAGCGCCGGATTCCCACATTCCCACAGCGACGACGGCGACGGTGGCCCTCAAAATTGTGCAGGGGAAGAAAAACCAAAACCGGACAGATCACTTGCTATGAAAACCGGACAACTTGACAAGCTAAGAACACTGTCGGTCGGGCTAGTGTCGTTAAGCTAAGGACACTGTCGGTCGGGCTAGCGTCGCTCCGTGCCTTCACTGACCGCACGCGGGGTCGGTTTTGGCTCTCTGCAGGGTGCTCAACCTAACCCGTCCTCGCTCGCATGATCGGACACAGAAGTGTGACTTTCGTTTCGACTATAGGGATCAGGAGGTGAAAGTTGAGGTGAAGTGCCTCGATACGCCCAGCGTGAAGTTAAAGGATGGAGCCTACAAAGGAACGTTCCAGTGCAATGCGAGCGACACCACCGATGTAGTCCTGACGAACGGAGAAACCGTCAGCACTAATTGCTTGGCCGTGGGCGGATTTGATTTACTAGCAGTCTGCCTGTTCGCGTTTGGAAATGTCTGGCGGTTCGCCTTCGCCCTAAACAGTTAGTTGCCACGGACAGTATCTAACAAGTACACGGAGACCCAGCAGAGGTATCTTCTCAAAAGCCCCATGAAAATTAGTTGGCCGCTAATGAGTCCCTTTGCCGACGAGCCGTTTGGCCTTCTCGACAGATTGGTAGCGGAACGGATGAGGCGGTGACCCCTTCACGAAAACCAGGAAATAGGAATGATTCTTTCTAGCGTGGACCTGCCTTATGAGCCGTGAGACCACCGGGGCGTTCAGCCGGACAACGACAAACAAATCCTTCGCATAAAAACCCAGGTCCTCGTACTGGTTGATAATCTCAACATAGGTGAGGCGCTGAGTGTTAGCTGATACCTCATCTTGGCATTTGACAATTAGGACGCCGGCAGGTTTCAGGACCCGGAAAGCTTCCTTGCCAGCTTTGAAGTACATATCCAAGACGGCACCATGCCACTTTGGACCGTTGCCGTCAATGGCCTCGCCGTTGGAGTAGTGCTCTCGAAAGGCTCGGTGCGATCCTGAACCAGCCATATGGCCTTTGGCCTTCCGATATAAGCCCTCCGTATACGGGGGATCGAGGACAACACAATCAAGAGAGTTTTTCCAGTAGGGAAGATCGCCGCAATCCACGCCGTCTTGAATGTCGCTACGCACTAGTACTTGCTTGGTTTAGTTTGCGCATTTTTAAGTCGCTGAAATCAAAGCGCAACCCATAACCAGTTACGTACGCCAATTAAATCAAGCAAGTACTAGCTTGTAGTCGTGGAGATTTACCTTTTTCCAAAACACCACTTTCCGTAAGTAACATCGGCCACCGTAGCTCCCTTCGGAACGTGAAGGTCGAGGATTTTCGGAAAGATGTCTGAGTCGTCGCCGATGTGAGCAGAAGTTATGACTTTCGATGTCGAGACGCCACCTTGGACGCGGCGCTTCGTGTGGGGTGTTCGTTCTAGAATCGAATCCGGGAAAAGCAGAGGTTCGCCCATCGACAGCCATAATACCAAAAGCAGGAGGTACGGCAAGAGCCTCTTTCAAGCCAAAAGACCCCACTACCGAGACCAGAAATGAGTTGACATATAATACAGAAACTCCGTACCATATACCTCTGCGTGTGGCCATTAGTCTAAATAATATATTATGACTGGCAGAGAAAAGACGATTTTGAACCATATTTGGCGAAAGCCTGGTGTGTCGAGAAAAGATATTAGTGCCGATCTTGGTTTGCACCCAAACCTGGTCTCGGATGCCGTCCTCCAGCTCATTCGAGAAGAATGGATTGTTGAGGGCGGTCGGCAGAAAGTTGCGGCCGGTCGAGCACCCATAGCGCTGTACCTCGATCCCCAACAGAAAGCCGGCATCGCGGTCAGTTATGACTCTGAGCGCCTGACTTGTGGGTTGGTCAATGCCAATGGCGAGATTATCCAGAAAGTTGAAATGGACCACGCAGCCGATCTCCCTGAGGATCTTGTCGAGAAGATTTCTCGGGTTCTTATCAAAATGAAACAAGACTACGGCGGGCATGTCATTGGAGTCGGCGTTGCCGATCCAGGGATGGTTGACAGTACGGCCGGGGAGGTTGTTCGGTCAAGTTTCTTTCCGAAGTGGAATCATGTCCCCATGGCGAAGCTGGTCGAACAAGAAACGGGACTGATGGTTTTTGTAGAGGACTGCACCCGGGTTCGAGCGGGCGCGCAGTATCGAATCACACTCGAGCTTCATCAGAAACACGCCACGATGCTCTATGTGGAATATGGGGAAGGGATTGGTTTCGTCTTGGTGACTCAGGAAGGAATTTGGCGGGGCGCGCGTTTCGCGGGAGAGGTGGGACATGTGGTTATGGAACCGCAGGGAGCCCTCTGCCGCTGTGGCGCAAGCGGGTGCCTGGAGAGTATGGCCAGTCCGTCGGCCTTGGAAACCAAAGCCGGAGACTTGCTGGCCCAAGGTGTCAACTCAAGCTTGCGAGGTTCAACGAAAGTCAATGCCGAGGCAATTTTTCGCGCTGCCCTGGAGGGTGATCGGATGGCGCGAAGCGTGGTCAAAGCCATCGTGGATCGATTGGGTTTGGCGACTGCTTTCCTGGTGGCTGCCCTTCATCCACCGTTCGTGGTGGTTGGCGCCGAGACGGAGACTGCGATTCGCTGTCTGTGCAAGGAGCTCAGATCCGCGCTCGAAAGCCGGACGCTGACCGAGATAGCATCCACCGTTGAAATCATCGAGGGAATGGAATTCCGTCCTTTGGCGTTGATTGGTGCCGGTCTCATGGTTTTTGAAAGAACATTCAACGACAAAAGGCATATTTCGTAGGGGCGCATGCAAAGGAGGTTGGTCATGAAAAAGATTCGTTGGGGAGTCATTGGATGTGGCGGCATTGCCGCCAGACGCACCATTCCTGAGTTCAAACAGATGGTTACCAACGCCGCCATCGTTTCCGTGATGGACGTTGCGGGTGATGGGGCGAAGGATGTTGCACGAAAATTCGACGTGCCCCACTCCTGTGCGGCAGAAGAAGAGTTGCTCGCGCAGGACCTGGAGGCGGTTTATATCGCCACGCCCCAGAATGTTCATTGCCGCCAGGTCGTGCAGGCGGCGCAGGCAGGCAAACATATTCTCTGCGAGAAGCCCATGGCTGTCAGCCTGGCGGAAGTCGATGAAATGGAGGCCGCCTGCCGGAAAGCCGGAGTCAAGTTCATGCTGGGCTTCTGCATGCGCCACAATGTTTACAACAGGAAGGCGCGCGAACTCGTTCAATCGGGCGCACTGGGCCAGATGGTCATGGGCCGCGCCCAACTGACCTGCTGGTACCCGCCGATTCCCGGTGCCTGGCGGCAGGACATTGCGATCAGTCACGGTGGAGCGTTGATTGACATGGGAACCCATTGTCTTGACATTCTCGAATGGATCATGGGAGCGCAGATCACGGAGGTGGCCGGTCTTCAGGACCTTATGACCCACAAGTACCCTACCCGAATTGAGGACGCTTCCACGATCGTCCTTCGCTTCAGCAACGGGGCGCATGGAATTGTGGACAACTATTTCAACCTGCCAGACGCCGCCGCGCAGAACGCGCTCGAACTCCACGGAACCAAGGGGTCGATTATCGCCCAGGGAACCATTGGCCAGGATCCCACCGGCAAGATGTTCAGCATTATCCAGCCGCAGGAAACGGGATATGACGCCAACCAGGTTCGCAACGTCGAGGTGGAGCGGGAGGAATACAACCTCAAAGGAATCGGCCTCTACGGACAAATGATCGCGGCTTTCAGTGATTGCATCCTAGAAGACAAAGAGCCGCCGATCACGCTGGAGGATGGACGGCACTCCGTGAAGGTAGTGGAGGCCACTTATCGGGCGGTCAGGGAACGCCGGGTCGTGAAACTCGATGAAATCGCGTCAGCGCAGGAGGCTGCGTAACAGTGAGCACACTCGCCCTGAAGAACGGCGCACCGGTCCGCACCAAGCCGTTTCCTTCGTGGCCGGTATTTGACAAGTCGGAAGAAGACGCCTTGCTCGGCGTTTTGCGCAGCGGCAAGTGGTGGCGTTTTGCCTTCGGGCAGGGCGTGGACCTTGCCGAACCGGAGAAGGGTGACCGCAGCCAGGTGGTGCTGTTCCAAGAGGAGTTTGCGCGGCATCACGGATGCCAGTACGGCGTCGCCGCCGCGAACGGGACGGCCACGCTCGAGATGGGGCTGCGCGCGATGAACCTCGACATCGGCGATGAGATCATCGTGCCGGCCTATACCTACGTCGCCAGCGCCACCTGCGTGTTGCAGAACAATCTGGTGCCGATATTTGTTGATTCGGATCCGGATACCTACAACCTGGATCCGCAGCGAATTGAGGATGCCATCACGCACCGGACTCGGGCCATCATCGTCGTGCATTTCGGTGGGCAACCAGCAGACATGGACCGGATCACGGCCCTGGCGCAAAAGCACAACCTGGCCGTCATTGAGGACGCCGCCCATGCGCACGGCTGCGAATGGAAGGGCAAAAGAGCCGGTTCCTTGAACAGCCTGTTCAGTTCGTTCAGCTTTCAAGCGAGCAAGAATATGACCTGCGGCGAAGGCGGCATTGTCTGTACCAACGATCACCGGCTTGCCGTGGCGTGCGATTCCCTGACGTGGGCGGGGCGTAAGGTGGGCCGACCTTGGTACGAGTTTCATCGGCTGGGCTGGAATTACCGTCTCACGGAATTCCAGGCGGCTATCCTGCGCTGCCAACTGCGGCGTCTGGATGAGCAAAACCGCCTGCGGATGAAGAACGCGAAGTCCCTTTCCGGGAAACTCGGCGAAATTGATGGCATCCGTCCCCTGGTCCAGGATTCGCGGACGACCGTGCATGGATACCATATCTACATGTTCCGGTACGATGAACCTAAGATCGGACTCAAGCGCGATACTTTCATAAGGGCGCTTGTCGCGGAAGGGATTCCCGCTTCAGGTGGTTACGCGTTCCCGCTCTATAAGAACCCCATGTTCATGGAAAAGAGATTCATCAATGAAGGCTTCCCGCTGGGAACAAAATATCACCGAGACCTTGACTACGGCACCTTTGCCGCGAAATGCCCGGTCGCCGAACGGGCCTGTCAATACGAAGCGATATGGCTTCCGCAAAGTATGTTCTTGGGAACCGAGGAGGATATGGACGACGTGGTGAGGGCGGTCCGGAAGGTGCTGGAGAATAAAGGACAACTTTCGTGTGATTGAGTATCCGCGTTGAATCCGTCCGGGTGCTCAGCGAGGTTGGGCTTGGCGGTCAAGCCACGGTCAAGAAGCGGAGACACGATCACGGATTAGCGGGTATCAGCCGCACTCGCGGTGGGGGAATGGGCAGCTCACAGCATCATCTTCGAGGTTGTTTCCGGGCGCATGGCCTGGCAACACCCCATGGGGAATGTTTTAGTAACTCTGGACCTCATCAGGGCCGATTTCGACGCACAAGTAAAAGGAGGTAGATATGAGTGACAAAGCCATAAAAGCGAATAATGATGTCGCCGATTTCAGATACGACACAGGCCTTGCCCGCATTCCCTGGCCGGCGGTCGGTGAGCCGGTCACGGAAGACGACGTGCTTGAGATCATCAAGTTCCTGCTGCCGCCGGCCGAAGGAAAGGAAGAGGTTTACCAAGCGCAGGTCCGGCGCCTTCAGGAGGACATCGGGACACTGCGGTCATGCGCTCGATACGCGGGCAAATTAACGCTGGGTAATCACGTTAAGAATCTGGAAGCCGAAGTGGCCAAAATGCTGGACGTCAAGTACGCGCTGTTCGTGACCAACGCGACCGCCGGTTTCGAGATCGCCTACAAGTTTGCCGGGCTCAAGCCGGGCGACGAAGTCATTGCGCCTTCCATTACGTTCATTGCTACGATCGTCTATCCGTTGAGTATCGGCGCGAAAGTGGTTATCGCCGACGTCGATCCCCTCACCCTCAACATGGATCCGAAAGACGTCGCGCGTAAAGTTACCCGCCAAACCAGGGTGATCATCCCGGTCCATCTCGGGGGGTATCCGGTGGACATGGATCCCATCATGGATATAGCCCGGGAGGGAAATATTACGGTCATCGAAGACGCCGCGCACGCTTTTGGCGGCGGGTACAAGGGCAAGGCGCTGGGCACGATCGGACACTTCGGCGCGTTCAGTTTCCATGAAGTGAAAAACGTCACGTCGCTGGGCGAAGGCGGAATTCTGGTAACCAATACGCCCTTCGGAAGAGACTTCTCGAAGAGCCGTTTTGTGGGACTGGACCTGAGCCGTCAAATCCCCAACTGGCTTTACGAGGTGGTAGCCCTCGAAAGCAGGGATGGCTGGTGTGTGGCCGGAAATCACTCGGTGACGGAAATTCAGGCCATCGGTCTTTCCCTTCAACTGAAACGCATGGCGCAGATTATCGCTCACCGAAAGCAGGCCAAGGAATACCTGAACGACCGCCTTGCGAAAGTAGATGGGATCATCACGCCTCCCTCCGATAGCCGCGACATCAAGAGTACTCACCATCTGTACTGTTTGCAGATTGATCCCAGCAAAGTGGGCGGCGATATCCAGACGCTCAAGAAGAAGCTAACTGACAAGGGCGTAGTGAACATTCCGCACTTCGCCCCGCTGTACCATTTCAGCATCATGCGGCAGTTGGGATACGACACCACGGCGATTGCGAGAACCTGTCCGGTTTCGGAAGAGGCATTCCAGCACCGGTTCACCCACCTGCCGCTCTATAAGCTCAGCACGGACGACCTGCGCTTTTTGGCCGATGCCGTCATTGCGGCAGTCCAAGAAACGAAAGAGGGCCGATAAAGTAAACTGTCTGAAGCGTCTTCAGGGAAAGGTGAATGAACGTGTCCCAGAGAAGAAAAGCGGGACCGTTTCCTCTGATGGAGGCCATGACGGTCAAAATGGTTCGGGATTACCTCAAGAAGAAGAGGTCGATCATCATCCCGATGGGGGTCATCGAGCAGCACGGCTATCATTTGCCGTTGAAGACCGATGCTCTCATTGCGACGCACGGCGGCCGCATGATCGGCGACCGCGCATAGATACTCGTGGCGCCGACCATGTACCAGTCGTTTTCCGGCGGCAGTTTGCCGGGGACCATTAACATTTCGCCCTCCGTCATATCTCTAGTGGCCAGTGATCTGCTCACGTCCCTGGCCGCCCAACTGGGGGACCGCAAGCAGTTGTCCAGGCGTTACTGGAGGTGGTGGGCCCAGCCGGTAACCTCATGTTCCCTACTTTCAATTATTGGCCCTCCCCAACGGAGTCATATTTCGATCCTGCTCAGACCCCAGGCAAGACCGGTGCAGTCACCGAAGCCGCCCGAAAATGGCCCGGTGCACGGCGCAGCTTGCATCCCTCGCATTCGGTAGCGGTCATCGGTCCTGACGCGAAAGCCTTGACGGATGATCATCTGAATGCAGGGCGGTTGGTATAGGCAGTCCGATGGACCGCCTGGCAAAGCGTGGTGGAAAAGTATTGTTAGTGGGTGTCGGGCACATCGCAAATACGACGATCCACGTGGGCGAAGAATATGCGGGGGTGCCGAAAGCGCCATGGGCAATTGGCCTTCCTATCGTGAAGGTGCTGATGCCGGATGGGAGCACAACAACGTGTCAGCTGGATACCTCCTCTTCCTGTTCCGCCGCTTTTGGACCGGTGGAATATAAGTTGCGCCAAAACAAATTGATCCAAGACCTGCGTCTGGGGCCGGCCGCGCTGCAACTGATGCGGGGAGCAGACGTGATTGATTGTGTCCACGAAATGGTCAAGGACAAGCCAGACATTCTGTTGTGCACGAACCCAGAGTGCAAACCGTGTACCGGTGCCCGCCAGAATATCCATCGCGGAATATCATGACAGCAACTTGAGATGAATGCCTATTGCTGGGGACATGTACTTCGGAGAACACATCTGAAACGGCAGTGAACTCATAGTGCGTGCCGAGGGAGGCGGGGGATGATCCGAGTCGGCTTGCTAGGTTCGGGCTTTATGGGCAAGACTCACGCCCAGGCATGGCGGAAGCTGGAAAACGCCAAAGTTATGGTGGTCGCGGGAAGCTCTTTAGCGTCTGTGGCAGATTTAGCCGCGTGGGTGCATTCCGAGGCCACAAGTTCGCTGGATGAGGTGATTGCACGAAAGGACGTGGATGCCATCGACATCTGCCTTCCCACGAACATGCACGAAGAATTCGCCGTCAAGGCGCTGAGTAGTGGCAAACACGTTCTCTGCGAGAAGCCGTTGGCGCTCTCACTGGAGAGTGCTGATCGCATTTTCGATGCGGCGGACAAGTCAGGCAAGATTCTCATGGTAGCCCAGGTACTTCGGTTTTGGCCGCAATACCGCGCCGCCTACGAAATTGTCCGCAGCGGCGAACTCGGTCAGCTATTGACGGTCCGCGCCAGCCGTACTTCACGACGCCCTGATTGGGGCGCGTGGTTTAATGACCCGGTGATGAGTGGCGGGGCACTTTTCGATCTGCACATTCACGACCTGGACTATCTCGTTTCCCTATGGGGGAAGCCACGGTCGGTGCACGCTCTGGGAATATATTCTTGCTATCGCTCCTGGGACTATGTCTCAACCCATCTCGACTTTGGTTACGGCAAAGCGGAGATAGAGGCGAGCTTCCTTATGCCCGCCACCTACCCCTTCACTATGGAATTGCGGCTTCTTTTCGAAAGAGGTTTGTTGGAATACAACTTCCGTGTGGCCGGGAACGTAGATTCCTGTGACTCCTCGGAGAGCCGCCTGACCTTGTGGAAGGCAGACGGACCCATGCTGTTTCCTGCGGTCCCTGAGACAGACGGATATCTGGCGGAGATCCGGCACTTCGTTGACTGCATCGTCGTCGGGAAGCAGTCGGAGTTGACTCCCAATGCAGAAGTGCGCCTCGTCCTGCAAGTTATTTCTGCCATAAAGCAGTCGTTGGAAACAGGTACGCCAGTGAGATTACAGACTGAAGACTAAGTCATATAGGTAAGGGACCCAAGGATGAAGACTCCTTGGCATGCCATATCGGCGGCGCGTTAACGCGGATTGGGGAGGACCTTGGGTTTCGGTATCTGGCGGGCAGGGTGATGCCCGATCATTGGACGCTCAACCCTTTTCACACCGGGCATCGGCGGGCGATTAATGAACTGTTTCTGCGAGTGGTGGACGTGGCGTGTAGTCTGGGGATGGAGAAATTGGGGCACGTGGCCATCGATCCGCTGCAGGTGAGAGCCAACGCCGCTTGCGTGGGCTGAGCAAGGTGAGCGTGCAAGTGGCCCTGACGTGCGCCGCCTTCAACCTCACCCGGCTGCGCCGCTTGCCGGGCGCTGCGCTTGCCAGCGAGAACCTATGATCGTGAGTCAGCATCGAGAACTGACCGTTCGCAACTACACCCATCACCCCAGTTGCCGCACAGACTCCAGATGGGTGACGAGAAGAACCTGAAACAACAGCGCATGCCGCTTTCAAAGTTGCTTGGAGGTGGGATGTGCGGACAAGAACGAGGTTAGTGCGCTTTCTCCGGCACCGGCAGAGCATGGCGTGCGGTGCTCCAAGAGGCTGCGAACGAAGAGTGGGTATTTTCTCTTTGGAGAGGTTTATTTATGCGTATTGCTACTTCGGTGCTACACGAGTGCGCTATAAGTTGGCACATTTCGCAGCAAGACTGGTCACGCCAACTTTTCGGCAGGGGGTAACAAATCCAGGGGGGAGGAATGTATGATTCAGGGACCAACGACAATGGAAACAGCCGATGCTTTTCCTTTGGGCTTATCCAAGTTCCTCACCTTTCGCGACGCTGCGGTCTGCGCACGAGTTAGGCGGATTAGAAGGGCAGAGCTCTGCCAGCACCCCAACCCCAAGTTCCGCATCCGAATCATCGAAGATGCGCAAACCTTCTATTTCGAATTTGCGTTGAATATTGTCACGCGCATCCGTCGCTCCCTCGATGAGGGAAGAACGTTCACGGCCATCCTGCCGGTCGGGCCGACGCCGCAATACGAACTCGCTGCCAGGATCATTAATGAGCTGCGCATTCCTTGTCATCACGTCCATACGTTCAATATGGACGAGTACGCTGACGAGGATGGGAACACTGCAGCTTCGCACTCAATGCTAATCACGAAATGTACGCTGACGGAAACGGCTACGCGCACAACTCCGCACCTGCTGCGGACCTACCACTACAAGTCAGCGCCAAACAAACCCTCGGCGTTACGCCGTTTAGGGTATAATTCGCGGTCTGAGGGGAGTTTTTCATGCCAAACCAACCTTATCAAGGCAGCCGGCGGAGCTTTCTGCAAATGGTGGGTGCGGGCTCTTGTCTCGCCGGCGCTGGAATCCCGGAGGCAGCGGTCGGGAGCGCGGAAGGATCATCTGTGGAGAACATTTACGCCGAATTGGGTGTACGAACCTTGATCAACGGGCGCGGGGTCGCGACGTTTTATTCCGGCATACTGATGCCTCCTGAGGTGCGTCAGGCGATGGAGCGGGCGTCCGAGCACTTTATTGAGATCGTGGCGTTGCAAAGAGCCGTGGGCGCGCGCCTGGCGCACTACGCCGGCACGGAAGCGGCGATGGTGTGCTGCGGCTCGGCGGCTTGCATCGCACAGGCTACGGCGGCATGCATCGCCGGAACCGATCCCGACAAGATTTCCCGCCTGCCGGACACGACGGGTATGAAGAATGAAGTCATCCTCACGCAACGCAGCGTGTGGGACCGCGGCATCGCCTTGGCCGGCGCGAAGCTGGTGGTGGTGCAGAACCGCCAGGAACTCGAGCGGGCGATCAACGCGAACACGGCGATGATGGAGATGGAGTACGGTGATGAGAGAAGCCTCAGGGTGCAAGATGGCATCGCCGTTTGCAAGGATCGTGGCGTGCCTTTCATGCTGGACGCGGCGGTGGCGTGCCCGCCGTTCGAGCGCTTGCAGACCGTCGGCCGTTTGGGGGCAGACCTGTTCTGCGTGAGCGGTGGCAAGGGCCTCTTTGGGCCGCAATGCAGCGGAATACTGTTTGGCCGAAGAGATTTAATTGAAGCCGCGCTACGCAATGGCTCCCCCTACGAGGGATCCATTTGCCGTCCCATGAAGGTCGGCAAGGAGGAGATCGTCGGTGCACTTGCGGCGATGGAATGGTCGTCCAAGCGTGACTACAAGGCGGACTGCAAGGTATGGCAGAGCCGCATGCAGTACATTGTGGATGAGTTGGCCGCTATCCCGGGCGTGCGTGCACAAGTCTACTATCGCACGATTGGGAATGAGGTGCCACATGTGGCATTAAGCTGGGATGAGCAGGCGTTCAAATTCAGCAAGCAGGATTGCGTGGATGCCTTGCGAGCGGGGGACCCGCAGATTGAGGTTATGGGCGGCCCCTTCCGCGAGGTCGTCCAACCCAACGCCGCGCCGCCCTTCAAAGAAGTCCCCCACCCCGGCGAGCCCGACCGGCTGGTCGCCATTGCCTCCAACACGCTCCAGCCAGGTGAGGAGAAGATCGTGGCGCGGCGCCTGAAGGAGATTCTGGCGCCTCATGCGAAGTCTTGAGCGAGTCGCGTGGGCCTGACTTGCCGGCCCGCGATTCGTTCCAGAGGCTCCGCCCAAACGCCGCGGACCCAAGCATCTCTGGGCTTAACTTCTAGTCACTTGCCACTAACCACTGTCCTTCAATGCCACCGAGTGCTTCCGGATATAGTCATCCAGGTCCGATTCGTCGGGCGGAATGTAATGAAAATACTCGGCGTACTCCAGGCCGTGCGCTTGGCCTCTCAGACGGTCGTAGGCTAAAGCGAATTCTTTCGTGTATTGACGATTAGCGGTTTCATCGTCGTCGCCGAGAAGGGGCAGCTTGCGGCCCTGCGCCGCAAGCCGCTTGCGTAGCCGTGCGCCCGTGTCGCCGGCGGGGCCTTGTGTAACATTGGCCATGTTGGCGTAAACCTTCTGATCGAAATAGGGGCCGATGTCGACCACCCGGTTGACCAATTGCGGCCCTCGCGCGAAGTAATACTTCTCTTGGGGACCGTGGGGCTTGAGCCCCGCCTTGAAGTGTTCGGGGTAGTCCCATTCGGAAGCGGCCATCCAGCAGGCAGTCTCCACCGCTCGGGCGGTGACGTTATGATCGGGGTTTCTTTCGTACAAAACCGAGGGGTCGTAAACCACCACCGTGTCGACCTTTAGCAAGCGGAAGAGAAAGATCAAGCGGGCGCGGATTTCCAGAATCGACCAGCCGTCCATGTTGTGGTTGGGGTAGTTAAGGAAGAACGTCTCGGAAATCCCCAAGCGCCTCGCCACCTCCTGGGTGTCGCGCTCGTTTTTGAACACGATATCCCCAATCGACGAGCCGGTGCCCGCCATCGAGTCGTTGGACATGGTGATCAACACGCCGCAGTAGCCCTCATTGAGAAGCTTCAGGACTGTGCCCCCGGCGAAGATGGCAATATCATCACAATGCGGCTGGATCGCCGCCAGGACTTTCCCTTTGTGAGGTTGCCCGGATTGCTGGCGTTCGACCGTTACGTCGACAGCATACGAAGTGCTGGCCGTCCCGCCGGCCTGAAGCTCGCGTTCAGCTTTCTCAGCGCCCGCGGTCAGAATCCCGGCCGCGATGGGGCTGCCAAGGAACTCTCTTCGTCGCATCATGTTAACCTCCTGACATGTGGTTATTTTACGATAGAGGGCAACTGCTGGCGAGCAGCAGAAAGTGGTCGCCGTAGGAACCGCGTCGGGCCGGCGCGGACAGGCGCCTCTTAACGTCTGCGATCTCCTGAAGGGACTCTCTCTCGGCAACCCTGCCGGACGGCGGAGGACATCGCCACGGATCGCGAGATCGCGGAGACGGTGCACAGCATGAACGGAACCGAGCAGGCCTTCCGGCTGCTGGTGTTGCGCTGGCCGAACCCGCAGCCGAGTCTAGGAGGTAAGAAGCAGCGGTGGTTGAAGAACGGTGCCGCGCTGTCGGCGGGTGGCGGGAAAACCATCGGGAGGACCCATGGGCCCCTGAACCTTGACCGGAATTGAGTCGCGAGTGCTTCCTCAAGGACCCTGGCTCGCGGCATCCGACGTTTCCATCATCAGAGGAACGCCCTGCCATCGCTCAATCGCGATTCTTGGGGGGTGTACGAGATAAAAGTGGGGGCTAGGGGGTGCGCGAGGCCCAAAAGTCTTCAAATCGATCGGAGAGAATGCAACAACGCAGGGCGATGATGGCATTGGCTCCGCCTACGGACCAGCGCATTCCCGATTGTTTAAGGCGCTGACCGATTACCGTGCGGCAGCCCGCCTCGACCACCCCGGAGCCCACAAAGAACTTCTTTTCACGATATTCGGCATAGCGCATCTGGGGCGCATTGTTCTCGAAGTAGCGCAATTGTTTGAGCATCGACTTTTTGCTGGGAGCGGAGGCAGGTAGTTGTTGGCCGACTTGGCGAACGAGCCGACCGATGTCGCCCGCTTCCAGCCGATGCCGCCATGCTTTCGGAGCTTGGGCCTCCTGACCCCAGAGAATCTGCGCGAGGGCGGTCAAATGTTCATAAGCATGGAACAAATCCACGATATGCACGGCCTGGGGGAAATGGGTTTGGATAATCGTGTGGTTATAGCGAGCCCCGTCGGTCAGCACGACCACCGTCTTGGCCTGCTCCAGCCCCCGGCGTAGAGCCTCCGCGTAGATGCGCCAGCCGAAGAGCGTGCTGGATTCAATGGCCCCGACATAGGTGGTGGAGTCGGGATCGCGTTGAGGATAGCCCTTTCGGTCCAAGCCGATTTGGGTGAACACGCAGCCCAGCTTGGCTTCCCGGGTGCGAGCCGAGCCATCGGCCTGTTTACCGCGCCGTCCGACCAACTCGTCTTGGCGTACGGGGACACCGGTGCCGTCGAAGCTGATATAGAACTTGGCCGCGGAGGCAGCGGCAGGTGTCGATGTGCCTACCGACTGCAAACTCCGTTCCTGTTCTGCCGAGAGCCACCCCTCGACTTGGTGGCCCACCGCTTCGGCCACCCGCTCGACTTCCCGCGCTTCGACCGTTAGCCCCGCATAGCAGCGCAAATCTTCGGCGGCTTGGGCAAATTGGGACTGACTACCCGCACGCGCCATGAGTCGGCGCACGCCGGGCGAATAGGTGGTCTGGACGATGTCCAAACGCTCGTCGTCGGGAAAGCGCCCCTGGGAACAGGGTGCGCATTGATACAGGGAGCGCGCGAAGGGCACCCGGCCCAAGGTCGTTAACAACCCTTTGCCGCGCCGGCCTCGACTGCGCATGCGCTGGCCACAGGGGCAGAGGATCACCTCCCGGGGAGCGTGTTGCTGCCAGTGACGCAGCAAAGTCTCCAGGACTCCTGCCCCGCCTTGGCGGGCGGCTTGCAGCAGGAGGTTCTCCCACGCTTCGAAATCAGGCGTCTGCCGGGCGGCCAGGGCGGCGGCGAGGCGACGCACCTCGGCGGCTTGTTCCAGTTCCACCAGGAGTTTTTTTTGCACCACCTCGGCCACCGCTAAATCACTGATACCGATTTGACATCAAACATAGAGTATTAGAGAATACAGGCAGGAGGTCCGCTCATGCGTCTTCCTGCCCGGATCGAACCTTGGCTGTCCACTGAAGACCTGCAGGTTTGGGTACGGGAAGCCCCGGATAGGAGCGCTTATCAGCGCCGCCTGGCGATATGGCTTACCGGAGTCTGCCGCCTTCCCGCACATCGCGTGGCGGAGTCGCTTTGCGTGTCCAAGCAGGCCGTCTGGCTCTGGATCGCCCAATTCAACCGGCAAGGGCCCGAAGGTCTACATCGCGCCGGCCGGGGAGGGCGACGCTGGGCCTGGCTCTCTTGGGAGGAGGAAGAGCGCTTCTTGGAGGCGCAGCGACAAGCGGCCAGCCGAGGCCAGATTCTCATCGCCCCGCAACTGCGTGCCGGGCTGGAGAAGCTCACCGGACGGCGCGTGTCCTTGGCCTACGTCTATCGTCTGCTGCACCGGCACGGGTGGCGCAAGCTCGGACCGCGTCCCCGACACCCCCAAGCCCAGCCGGCGGTGCAGAAGCGGTTCAAAAAAAACTCCCCCAGCTCCTCCAAGAAGTGATACGCCGGCTCCCTCCCCAGGCGCGGGTGCGTCTGCTGTTTCAAGACGAAGCCCGTTTCGGCTGTATCAGCGATCAGCGCCGCTGCTGGGCCCCTTGGCCCCTACGCCCCGTCGTCGGGCGCCAGATCATTCGCGAGTTTGTTTACGGCTTGGCCGCCGTCAGCCCCTTCGATGGCGAACTCTGCTCGCTGGTTTTGCCCTGGGTGGATACCGAAACCATGTCCTTGTTCCTGGCGCACAC
Source organism: Terriglobia bacterium (assembly GCA_049522495.1). GTDB lineage: Bacteria > Acidobacteriota > Terriglobia > UBA7540 > UBA7540 > Bog-366. Next base: position 4,596 of record JBEKNU010000121.1, on the reverse strand, counting down.
CGCCGCCTGTTTTCCCAACGACCATTGCTTGATGCTGTTGGATGGTGCCGGTTGGCACACCGCCGCGGCCCTGCAGGTTCCCCCCAACCTGCACCTGTTGCCGCTCCCGCCCTACAACCCTGAACTCAATCCGGTCGAACACCTCTGGGATCACCTGCGCGAAAACTACATCGGAAACCACGTCTTCTCCTCTTTGGACGCGGTCGTGGATCAGCTCTCAGCTGGCCTCCATTACCTGCACCAACATCACGAGGTGGTCCGTTCGATGACTTGCTTCGATTGGATCAAAACTCTATCTTTGACATTCAATTAGTATGAGTTGCTCGCCCACCCGCACTAACCCGTCCACGACGGTTTCAAACTGCCGCATCGCTTGAATCTGTTGCCGATACAAGGGTACCAGGGCGGGATCGGTCAGGCGCAGGGAGACCGTCTTTTGGCCGTGCTTGCGGGTCAATAGCGGATAAGGGCCGCGCTTGATCCGCGAACCGTCCTTGCGTTTAACCAGGAGAAACTGTTCGGTGAGCGAGCCGCGCCGCAGTTCTTGCAAGGCGGAGAGTTCCTGGAGAAGTTGCTGACGCTGCTGCTGGAGGTTGGGGTAATCGGAGAAGGTCTTTTTCATATTGTAGTCTTACTACTACAATATATGCGCGAAAATCAAGCCAAAAAGCAAAAACCCACTTTTATCTCGTCCACCTATTCTTGGGTAATAGAGTGAGTCTTGCCAGCATTTGTGTTATGCTGCGCACATGCTCACTCCGGTTAGGTTTCGGCGCGACTTCGCGGCCTTGGAAGCGCGCCGGATGCAAGCCGCCAGGTTGTTTGAACAGGGCCATCCTCCCGCCACGGTTGTTCATCGGTTTCTAGTGAGTTGGCAGACGGCCGCCCGGTGGTATCACGTCTGGCAGTGACAGGGGCGCGCCGGGCTGCATGGTGCCGGACGAGCGAGACGCACAGGCCACGGTTGGATGCACGAGCCCGCCAAGCTTCGACGGCCAGCCGAGTGTCTGTCAGGGGGATTGCACAGTCCATAGTATTCATCATACAAGTAACCGCACAGCACCTATTCCTTCCCGCCGAGGAAACCTTCGTGGAAGAACACCGGCTCATACCCATGTTTAGTGCAAAAGCGGATCGCCGCGTCCAGCCGCTTGAAGTGGTCCGGCCGGTAGTTGAAGTAGAATGGCCAGAAGTATTGCTCGTGTGTCATCAGGTCCATGATCTCGGCAGTGTTGGGATCGTGCCTGATGGGCTCCAGAACCGACGCCACTTGTTTCAGCGGCACGTTGTTGCATACGATATCGACCTTGGAGAAGATGAGCCCACTCGCAAAATCTTTCAGGGCGTCATGACGGCTGACGTACTCTGAGCGAACGTTATCCAGCCAATAGTTCACGTCGTATCCGAACGGTGTGCCAGATTTTTCAACGCTGAAGGTTTCACCATCGGTCGTGTAGGAACTCCCGGTGTTCGGCCTAGCGGAGCAGCCGAGGGCTTTCACGCCTCGCCGGGTGAGGACCGGCCATGCCGTCGGATGGACCATCCCCCAATGAATGATGGTCGGCGGACAATAGGTGGCCTTGCCGGCGAAACGCAGGATCTCTCCGGCGACCAGGTCCAAATCCTCGGCCAACTTATGCGGGGGACAGTTCTGATACGGACGATCGGGCAACTCCGCATAGGCATGAAAGGCAAGCTTGAGCCAGTTCGCGCAGTCCGCCCATTCTCCCTTGTAGGACGCCGGGAACTGTGAAAGGTTGAAGTCGTTTTCCGGTGTAGTGTAGAAGAGGTTCAGGGAAAACTTCGTCCCATACTTCCAGTTCAACTTGCGGAGTCCGCCAAGGTAGGGACTGTCGAAAAGCGACTTGTACTTTTTCGCCGCGATGTCTCGCAGGAAGAAGATGTTGTCGTCAATGCCGAAACGGTATCTCGGTTTCGAGTAGCGGTCCCACACCACACGTATCCGATGCTCAGTGCGGCCAGTGACGCCGCTGCTGACGGCGACAAGGTCCGTTTCAGATGCCCTGAGCACGACCTCGGTGGCGAATCGCTCTCCAGAGCGGCGGGCGTAGGTGCCGTTAACCGTCACCGGTTCACCCACTGGTGCCGTCCCCCAGACGGGAATCTCCAGGCCCCCTTTCACCTTCCTCCCGTGGCGGTGATTCAACACGGCTCCACAAAATGGCTCACAAATTCTAATCATGGTTCTTTTCCTTTCACTATGGGATTGTTCAGCAATAATATTTATAAGCCCGCTATCCAGCTGGCTTAGGTAACCACAATATGTTGTAGTCGCCGCTATTGCCAAGTAGTCGGCGGGCTTCCGAACCGGCGCACAGAGTGCCTCTGATTGCCCGCAGGAGGCATTCGCCGCAAAAGCCCAGAAAAAGCAATCCTGCACAGAAAAGCCTCTGCACACGTGCGGGAACGCAATGAAGGGTTTCCTGGCGGGTGCAAAGCCTCAGGGCGTCGTTTGAGGCGGCCATCATCACTATCTCCGCGTCGAACGTGATCGGCGTCTGGTCTGCCAACTGGTGGTTGCCAGCCCCCAGACCTCAGAACTATATGATATAATACAGAAACTGACCTTGTCAAGTCACTTCGTCCGACACGACACTCCTATCGTGTATCATATCCAAGTGCCCGCGCCCTGTTACCTTACGTTTTGTATCAGCAAGATGGAGAAACTCTCTCATCTCCGGTGGTACAAAATCTCGGGCAGGTCAATCCTGGTCACCTCAAGCACATAACAGCTCCAGCGGTGCTTCGCTCCGACCGTAACCGCCATGGCGTCGGAACCCGCGCCCGGGATCAAATCGGAATCACTGATCACTTGCATCGGAATCGGCACAGGTGGCATATAAGACAAGACTTGTGTATTATAGGCTCTTCTGTGCACCTCCTGATGCATCGAAGGGCGCACGACATTAAAGTGGTGAGTCACGCGGCCCTCCGCTCGGCGTGCCCAGAAGTCTTCGAACCGACCACTCAGGCGACAGCTGCGTAGGGCGATGATGGCATTGGCGCCGCGTAGGCTCCAGTGCATGCCCGCACGCTTGAGCCGGGTGCCGATGGTCACCTTACAGCCCGCCTCCACCACACCGGAAGAAGTGCACAGGCCTTGCGCCTGAAATTCCGGATAGCGCATACGCTGCTGGTTGCGCTTTCAACCGCCGCCGAATAGGTCACCGAGCCCTCGTCGCGCACCGACTGGCCTTGCGCGTCGTGGGATTCGGCGCTCCAGACGGCACACAGTTTCACTTCCCGATTCTTCGCCGAGCCGTCGGCTTGCTTGCCCGCGCGGCCTCTCAATTCAGAACCGCGCATCGGCACGCCGGTCCCATCCATCCCCAGGTACAGCGTCGAGGGTAGAGGCTCACTCCCTTCGGGTTCTACTCGGCGTTGCTCATCCTGAGCTTGGCATTGATTGGTGCCGGGTTTATGGTTTTTGAAAGGGTATTCAACGACAAGAGCGATACCCGTAGGGGCCCGAGCAAAGGAGGTCGGTCATGAGAAAGATTCATTGGGGAGTGATCGGATGCGGCGGGATTGCGGCAAGGCACACCACTGCTGAGTTCAAACAGATGGTTACGAACGCCGCCATCGTTTCCGTGATGGACGTTTCGGGTGCGTGGGACAATTTCTTGTGTGCCCAGGTCGCCGCCTGGGCCAGAGCGGGTCTGGCAAACGCCGGCATTCTGGCTGCTGATGGCTCTCCGTGTGCTGGTCGGTTCCGTGGGTTGTCTGGTGTTTTTGCGCGAAACTCTTTCCTCTCGTCTTGGCTTGGGGATTGTTTGCGCCACGGCAGCCGTGATGTTGTTAGGGAAATAGTGAAGATAGGTGGATACGTCTGTAACCCTGGTTCTGAGGGGGCTCGGTTCTGCTGTCTTCAGGAAGACAGCCGGACGCTGTGGTACCCGCCCGATGTGCCTGCAAATTAATTCTGAGAAATCATGTGAAGAAGCTGGGAGCCAGGGTAGACGAAATGCTGGACACCAAGTACACACTGCTTCCGCCCAGCGCCACCGCCGGCTTCGAGATCGCCTGTAAGTGTGCCGGGCTCAACCGGGCGACGAAGTCATGTGCACTACTGCAGAGGCGTTCGAGAAGGAGTTCGCCAAGTACGTAGGCTGCAAGCACGCGTCCGGCGTAACAAGCTGCACCACCGCCATGCATGTCGTTACCCAGATGCTGGAATCGGGCCAGGAGATGCGCTGATCGTCACGCCCAACACGTTTATTGCGACTAGCCTGGTCATCGTCAAAGAAGGCGCCACGCGGGTCTACGCGGACATCGACCCGGCGGGGATTGAGAAGAAAACAACCAGACGTACCAAGGCCATGGTTACCGGCATCAAGCGGGCGAGTGAGAAGGTCCGCGCCGGCGTCTTGAAGCAGTTAAAGAAGGACGGAAAAGAGCGGGCAGGTAGAGGGCGACCCCGGCAGGGGGCGCCGAGCCAGTGGCAGGATTGGAGTGTCGAAAAAGTTGAACGTCGATTCACCCACCTGCCGCTCTGTAAGCTCAGCAAGGACGGTTTGCGCTATCTTTCCGGCAGTCACTTAGCCTGGTCCAGCTTCCGCCCTCCGAATTCCTTCC
>JBEKNU010000120.1:0-21542 GCA_049522495.1 Terriglobia bacterium | reverse complement strand
TGCTGCGCAAAGAAATGGTCGACCACCCCGAAAGCCCCCAATCCTTGGGCTTCCAACTCACCGACCGCGCCCTCACCCAGGCCGCCGACGCGTGAAAAATGTAGAAACTCCAGGCACAGGCAAGAGTGCCTGTGCTACCTCACTCGCGGGGAAGGTGATGAGGGAAAATCTGAATTAGTCGCTCAGGACCACGCTCAAGAGGCCGCTGGTAACCGTCAACGCGCCGCTGCCCTCGTAATCGATAAAACCGAGCTTTCTGAACTTGTTCATGAAATGACTGACCCGTGACCGCGTGGTGCCGACCATTTGGGCCAGGTGTTCTTGATTGATTCCGGGATGGACGGTTTCGGATCTGCTTTCCTTGCCAAAATGCGCCAGCAATAAGAGAATCCGGGCCAGGCGCTTCTCACTGGAGTTGAAAAGCTGATCGACCAGATCCTCCTCAAATCGCGTATTGCGGGTCAGCAGGTGCGCGATGAACAATTCCGCGATTCCGTGCTGCTCGTGGAGCAGGCGCACCATCAGCGCTCTCTCAATCCTGTAAAGAGTGCAATCCGTCACCGCCATGGCCGTGGAGATGCGCAAGGACTGGCCGGCCAGGCACCCCTCGCCGAAGAACTCGTTGCCGCCCAGAATGGTGACGATCGCTTCCTTGCCTTGTTGGGAGGTCACCGCGAGTTTCACCTTGCCTTGCTGGAGAAACCACACGGAATCCGCAGGGTCTCCCTGCACGAAGATCGTGCGGCCCGCGCCGTATTCCAAAACCGTCTTCCCGGAGGAGATTCCTGCCAGGAATGCTGCCCAATTGATGGGTGGCGTCTTCCCGTTTCCGGGTGCAAGTGTAGGCGTGCCTTTTCCGTTGGCCCTGACAACCTTAAGCGGGCGCGTCTGTGTCTGTGGTGTCATAACACCTCTCTTTTCTCCTTGCGTCATAACAACTTCTCCTCACTCAGTTTCATGAGCACTGCAGGGGCGCGAATTTCTGCGGCTTGTTAGTAAAGTTCGATCCGTCTCTCTCACGGTTTGTCCCCTTTCGCCCCCTTCACGCCGCCCAGATGAGTGATGTCGGACCTTCACCCAGGCTGGCCTGAAACGCCTCAACACTCACCCTTTCTTGACGGAGGTTCAACGCTGGCGTCGGCTCCGGTCTCTGCGTCGTCCAGAATGTCTTCCTTCGCAATCTTTTTGACGACCTCCAAGGGGACCTGCTCAAAGTGGGTCTTGCGTTCTTTCGAATCGGTCATGGAGATTCATCCTTCCTCATCGGGAAAAGCCTAACAGGGCTTAACCGATACGGGTTAACTCTTTTTGAAATCTTTTATAGACCCTTAACAGGCGAATTAAGGTCACTCCCCCCCGCTTAGCCGTCCGCGCCGTTCGCGGGCGCGTGCGCCCGATGCTGTAGCGGTTCGATTATCTACTTGCAGCCGTGCGTCACGTTCTGCTAGGATAGCGTTACGAATCGTTAAGGTTATGAACTCGCGGAGGCGGGTATGAATCCTCGGACCGACAAACCCCCGGCCCATTTCAAGACCATGTCGCAAGCCAGCGTCCCGCAAGGCCGAAAGGGCAAGCACCAGCAGATTGTCGCCACAATCCTCAGGGATCTCGACATGCTGAAGGACGGTTCGGCCATCAAGGTGCCCTTGACAGAATTAGCGGAGAGCAAAGAGAAGGTGCGTTCCGCCCTGAATCGCGCCACCCGCAAAGCTGGGCGGACGGTTGCCACCGCCAGCGACGCCACCTTCCTGTACGTCTGGAACGTCAGCACATTCCGTAAGCAAGCCTAGCGCGCGCCTGCTATTCAAAGTCCTCAGCTTTTCCCATAGGTCGATTCCGAACCCCAGGTTCCGCCAACCGGCCAGCGGGCTTTAGTGCGAGCCCCCTTTCCGTCAGCGCTGGCCCCCAAATCTCACCCCCTTGCTGCTCGCGGCCGCTTCCCAAGATTCTGACGAAAGGCAGATTTTTTGCTTGACGAGGTTCATCCTGGCCCGTCTGGGGGCGTGCCAGCAAGAAGAGGCCAGAGTGCCGACCGGTCAGCCTAAGTGTATGAAAACAATACAGAGTAATCCAAAGGTGAAGGCGGTGTTTTTTATGCTATCTCAATGACAATAAAAGTCTTAGAAGTTATTTAAGCCACATTCATGGCTTGTAAAGGGCTGTATTGGGCAGTCCTGGGCAGTATTGGGGAATATCGGATTATCCACAATGAAATTGTAGGGGGATGCTGAATTTCCTGCTGCATCAAAAGTTTTTCAGTGACCACATCACCCGATGGTCCGATGACCCGATCACAAGGGGAGTGGCAAGTTACGGGTGACAAGTAACCAGACCGTCGCCAGCGGGTCGTGGGAATTGCCCTAACCACCGCCTGCCACCTGCCTTTTGTGGTATAGTGCGCGCGCAAGTTCAGGGAGCCGCAAGCTGCTCGCCCGGCGCATTGATGGCATGCTTTCCCCCGCCTAACGTTCCTGCTTCGCGGTTCACCAAATTCCCCAAGCCTTCATGGCAGGAGGTTCTCATGGATAGCTCTAAAATCAGTCGGCGCGACTTCAACAAATCCGCGGCGTTGGGAGTCGCCAGCCTGGCGATGTCAGCCGGGCCGATGGTCCGCAATGTTATGGGCGCGAACGATCGCATCAGCGTGGGGTTGATCGGCGCGGGAGGGATGGGGCAGGGCGACCTGCGCGATATGCTGCGCACGGGCCAGGTGAATTGCCTTGCAGTGGCCGATCCCTACGTCCCGAACCGGGACACGGCCATCATGCTGACCAACGGGGCGGCCAAGGGCTACAACGATTTCCGCGAGCTTCTCGACCGCAAAGACATCGACGCGGTGATCGTCGCTACTCCCGACCACTGGCACGCCATTCCCATGATTATGGCCTGCCAGGCCGGCAAAGACGTTTACCAGGAGAAGCCCCTATCGCACACCTTGCTGGAGGGCCGCCACATGGTGGAAGCAGCGGCGCGCTACAATCGCGTGGTGCAGGTGGGAACGCAACAGCGCTCCGGCGAGCACTTTGTGAAAGCGGTGGAATTGGTGCAAAGCGGCAAGATCGGCAAGGTGACGCTGGCGGAGACCTGGATTCACGGCAACCAATATCCCGAGGGCTTGGAATGCCCGCCTGACACCGAAGCTCCGCCCTGGTTTGATTATAACCTTTGGCTGGGACCGGCGCCGACGCGGCCTTACAACCGCGTGCGCACCCTCAACACCTTCCGTTGGTTTTGGGATTATTCCGGCGGCATCCTGACGGACTGGGGAACCCACCTGCTCGACATCGTGAACTGGGCCATGGGGGTGGAAGCTCCGCGCACTATCCACGCCACGGGCGGGAAATTCGTGCTGGAGGATTGCCGCGAAACTCCCGACACATTGGAAGTGGTGTATGAATATCCCGCTTCACCTATGAGCGGGAAAGATTTCATTGTGCGGTTCTCCAATCGCGTTACCAACGGCCACGGGCCGGACGGCCACGATTACGGGATTCAGTTCTACGGCACCGATGGCACCCTCTTCGTCGATCGCAGTGGCTACACCCTGTGGCCGGAGCCGATCCGCGTGGGAGTGGACCGCCTCCCCAATCACAATGTGATTCACGGTGAAGGCTCGCCGCAGCATTATCCCCACGTCCTCAACTTTCTCGATTGCGTGCGTTCGCGGCAGAAAACCCACTCGGATGTGGCCACCATGCATCGTTCCACCAGCGTGGGCCTGCTGGGAGTCATCTCTTATAAGCTCGGACGCAAACTCACCTGGGACGCCGAACGCGAGCAATTTCCTGATGACGCGGAGGCGAACAAGCTGCTTACCAAAGAGTATCGTAAACCTTGGGGGCTCTTGTGAGCTGGGGGAGGGGAGCGCCGACGGGGATTATGATGTGGTCTAATCTCCCTTCCTGCGGGATGAAATGCAAGGTGCCCTATGACCACATTCCTTAACATCCGAATATTAAGAGGGTGAAAGTATAGTGCCAAAGGCAGGTGCTATCAGTGCTATTTGCATTACACCATCGGGCCATTGTCAGAATTTTCCAATCAGCTAAACTGGGTGTATGCGCGTCCGGTCAGCCCGTTGTTTGATTGAACGGATGACCAGTAAGGGACAAAGAATAAACCAGATGGTCAGAGATTCCCCTGCGCGACAGGGGACCTCAGCCAGAGTTGATGCGAACCAAGTTGGTTGCGAGAAGTAATGGGTTTACTCAGACCAATGAGCGTGCCCAACACATGCTATCCGATACACGAGGAATAGAGGCTGTTTCGGTTAGATGCTGTTGAGAAAGATGTTGACAATAAACCCGGGAGATTGATAATTTACCTACCAACGGAATGGCGAGAATAAAGCTGCAACGTCTGATGCGGAGGCAGGTTCGTTTCCGCAATCCGAAGGGGTGTTGTGTATGATGACGCGGAAGACCAGCGTATTACGCCTTACTATCCTTGCCCTCTTAATTGGTGTGGTGGCAACGGTGCCGGCGCTTGCGGGTTCCGCAGTGATCGGCTCGGTGGCCGGCAGCGTGAACGCCAGCGTCGGCGGCCAGACGCTTTTGCCTAACACCACGATTTTTGGCGGAGACAGCCTACAGGTGAGAAATGGTGTAGCTGTAATCGCCGTTGGCAACAACAACCGAATGATTTTCGGCCGTGACACGGTTGCCTCCTTCTTGCGGGACTCAAATGAAGTTACTGTCTTGCTCAGCCAAGGCAACGTATCCATGCTCCACTCGAGCGATGGAACTCTCTTGCGTGTGAAGGCCGGCGAGGTTTCCATCACTCCTGCGGCGGGCTTAAAGACCCTTGGTGAGGTCGCTATTGTAGATGGCTCCGTGGTCATCACTGCCAGGGAAGGCGCGCTGCAAGTGGAGGATCACGGCGCGACGAAGAATATAGCCATGGGACAGACGATGGTCATTGCCCCCAAGACCTCCAAGGCTGGCGCGCCCGGCACGTCCGCGATCCTGGCGGGCGCAGCAATGAACGGTGCCGGCAGCGCGAGTACGGCGGCGATCGAAGCGGGTAGCGCGGCCAGCGCGGTGACCTCTGCTGCCAAAATCATGCGACCGGGCCCCTCCCGACCCATTGGCGGGGCCAACGGAGCCTCTGCTGCCAACCCAGGGACTCCCACGGTGAATCCGGCAGCAGCCGCAGCGGCAGCCGCAGCGGCAACGCTTGGCAAGGCGCCTTGCGCGCCCCCGACTGTCCCGGGAAGGCCCGTTGCGAGCGCGGTGTTTCCCTTAGCTGCCACGGCTGGCCCTGTATGCCCGTATTAATGTGCCCTAGTTTGTTAATGGGGTAAGGCGCCAAGGACTTGGCGAGTAAGGATTCAAAAGCGAGCGCTACCCTTCCAGCTAACCGCGGGGTTTTAGCCACTCAACAAATCTGCGAATTCCCTCTTCGAAGCTGACTTTTGGCGAGTAGCCGAGGACTTGGCTGGCTTTGGTGAGGTCGGCGTGCGTGAGGATCATTTCTCCGGCGGGGGTGGGGATAAACTTCCGCCGGACGGGTTTCCCCAAGGCTCCCCCCAAGGTGCCCACCATTTCGTCAATGCGCACAGGGTGGGAATTTCCGATATTGAAAACATCGAAGTTACCGGGGGCATGGAGGGCTAGCAGGATCCCGTCCACGGTGTCGTCGACATAGGTAAAATCCCGTTCCAGACTGCCATCGCCGTAAAGCGGGACCTCCTTCCCCTCCATGATCATGCCCGCAAATTTGCGTATCGCGAGGTCGGGCCGTTGGCGCGGCCCATAGACGGTGAAGAGGCGCAAACAAACTACCGAAAGGCCGTAGGCGTGGGAATAGGTGAAAGCCACAGCCTCGCCCGCAACTTTGGTGGCGGCGTAGATGGAAATGGGATGGGAAATGACGGCGTCTTCCCGGAAGGGTGCGCGGCTCGAATGGCCATAGACCGAGCTCGAGGAAGCAAACACGAAGCGCTGCACGCCGCTTTGGCGGCTGATTTCCAGCACCTGGGTGGTCCCCAGCACGTTGAGGGAGGTATACGCCTCCGGCTGCGCGAACGACCCGCGCACTCCCGGGCGAGCCGCCAGATGAATGACGGCTTCTGGCTTGAAGGTGGCAAATACTTCGCGGAGCTTCTCGCCGTCGCGCACATCGGTGGGGAAGTATTGGAACTCTCCACTCGCCTTGACTTCCTCCAGGTTGGCGCGCTTCAATTCCGCCGGATAGTAATCATCCAGGTTATCGACGATCGCGAGGCGTTTGCCTTGCCGGAGCAGGCGCAGCGCCAGATGCGATCCGATGAACCCGGCCCCGCCGGTGATAAGAATGTTATCCATTTCACTTCTTTCGCATCGCCTGAAATTGGGCGTCGGGCGCCGACACGAGTTGGAGGTGCCCCTGATCGTCAACCCAAAGGCTGATTTGAGCCAATTGCGCGGTGAGAAGGAAGCGCCGGAGCGTGCGATTCCCGCCATTGACGGTAATGGGCTCGGAGCCCAGGCAATTCAGGGTGATTAGCCCCGGCATCGCCTCCTGCGGGATGAAGGCGCGAAACGCCTGCGTGCCTCCCTTCGCCTGATCGTAGCGGGCGACAGCCAGTTGGTAATGATGAATGACGTTATCGTCGAGCACGATGACATCCTTGTCCAGCTTGAAGTCACGCCGGTCGTCTTGCCCGCCCACAGTTTTGAAGCGTGCGTGGATGGGTTGGGTCCGAAAATCAACGCTGAGTTGGGAAGACTGTGCTCCTTTCTGGCTCCAGGTGTAGGAAAGGGGATCGAAACCAGGGTTAAGCAATAGGTTCGAAGAGGTCCGGATCTCCAATTTCTTGCCGTTTTGCTCCACTTGCAGGTGAACGTCCCCCTGGGCCTCAATCTGGCCCGCGCGGACGCGAATCTCAAACGTTTCGGTCCCCATGCTTTTCCCGCCGACAGAGATTTCGAAAGTGCCATGATCGTTCAGGTCAGGAGGCGCGGCGCTGGGGGCTTGCCCCGCGAGCGGAACTGCAGCCGGGAAACCGGCCAGTATCAAGACAACAGCCATGAGCAACGCACAGCGTTTTATAACGGCCAGTGCAGGCTCCTTTCAGGTCAAAAGACCCGCAAACTCAAGATTTGCTCGACGACCTCTTGCGGTTTCCGCCCCTCCGTCGAGATTCGAAAATCCGCCAGGCGGTAATAGGGTAATCGTTCCATAAAAAGCTGGGTGAACGACTGCTCATCGCGAAAGAGGGGGCGGTTCTCCAAGCCTTCGCAACGCGCGCGCAGGACCTCCGGCGGGCAGTCGAGCCAAATCGTCGTCCCCCCCGATTCCCGGACCAAATCCACGTTGGGGGGTTGGGCAAACGTTCCGCCGCCCAGGGCGATGACCGCGGGCTCGGCTTTGGAAGCCTCCGTCAGTGCGGCGCGCTCAATTTGACGAAAAAAAAGTTCGCCGGAGTTTTCGAAAATCTCCCGAATGCTCAATCCCTGCCCGGCTTCGATCACCGTGTCGAGGTCGATCAAAGGCCAACCCAGCGCACTGGCCAGCAACTGGCCCACAGTGGACTTGCCGCTTCCCATGAAGCCTAAAAGGTAAATCACTTTTCGACGGTGGCGATTCATTCTTCGACCGGGTCCTGCATGAGAAGTGTCCAACCCCGATTATAGTGGCGCGGTCATCGACGGCGCAACTTTTCCCTACCCTTTCCCTTGTCAAATCGAGGGCTCATGCTTCCTACGAAATGCGAGTGTGAAGGCGCCGGCAATGGGTATACAATGCAGCTTAATGTGGGGTGAAAGAGAGTCCACCCTCAATGCGCGAAGTTTCGGGGAAACTATGGCATCCGGCGTAATCAGTCGAAACAATCAGCGCTTCGAAAATCTCTTTTTTTCAGGCATGGCTGCGCTCATTCTCGCCACAGTCTTTCTGGGGTTTGCGCACACCTACTATCTCGCCGGCGTTTTCAAAGCTCCTCTGCCTAACTTCATCGTTCACATCCACGGGGCGGTGTTCTCCTTATGGATCCTTATGCTGATTGCGCAGACCTCGCTGGTCGCCGCCGGGCGCGTGGATCTGCATCGCCGCCTGGGCCTGCTGGGTTTTGCATTGGCGTGTCTGGTGGTCATTCTCGGCTTGGTGGCGGCCACCGATTCGCTGGGCAGGCACTTTGCCCCGGGCGACCGGGGAATGATCGCCAAGGCGTTTTACGCGGTCCCCATGGCCGACTTGCTGGTCTTCTCGACGCTGATTTATTTCGCCTTCCGCGAGCGCTTTAAGCCTGCTGCCCATAAGCGGCTTATCCTGATCGCCACGATTACACTTCTGGATGCGGCTTTTGTCCGCTGGCCCATTCATGCGGCGTGGTGGGACCTCCACGTGGCCGAGATGTGCTGCTACCCGTTGCTCCTGCTATTGATCGGTTACGACCTGTGGTCAACGGGGAAGTTTCAGGGCGCTACGCTCTGGGCCAGCGTGTTCCTGGTCGTGCTGCAGCAAGTGCGAAGTCCCATCGGGCGAAGCGTCCCCTGGCAGGCTTTCGCCACGTGGATGCAGAATTTCGCGCGCTCTCTGCACTGAACGCCAAAGCAACATCCGTGCCTTCATCGCCAGTTATTGGGTAAAAGCACGCCTCTCCTACTCCACGGCCAGCCCGCCCGGATGAAAGTGTCTCGACAGGTTCCAACCTGCGGTAAAATATAGACGGGCTTTCGAACGCAACAAACGCGACTCGAGGAGAGGTTCATATGGCTCAAAATGCCATTGATTCGCAGCGTCTGGATCCCTATAAAGATTTCTTCCTTCGGTTGCGGGACGGTAACCGCACGTACTTTGGCAGTAAGCGTACGGGCCTGATCCCCCCATCTGAGGTCGTAAAGCACCGAGCGGGCGGTGACCCGTCGACATCCTATAAGTCGCCCGGGCGGAACAAATATGATGCCATTACGCTGAACCGCGGAGTTACTCATGACCCGCCGTTCAGCAACTGGGCAAGTAAGGTCTGGAACTTCGGGTCAGGGCTGGGGTCGGAAGTATCCTTGGCCTATTTCCGGAAAGACATCTACCTGGAGTTTTACAACGAGGCAGGACAGTCGGTGGTCGGTTACAGAATATTTGGCACCAGCGTTTTCGAAGCCCAAGCTCTGCCTCCTGGCGGCGTTGTGCTGCACTTTCTCCAACCGCGCGGACCCACAAGCATCCAAGAACAACTGGAAGTGATTTTCCAAAATTCACTTAAGAGATTAAGGCCGTAGGGGGCTGGCTGGCGCAGACTTTGCTTATCAGGTCTGCGCTTTCTCACAGCCCAAAGCATCAGATCTGGCGGAGTCCACTCCACATCTTCCGAGGCCTCGCGGGTGGCGCCCCAATCCATCACGGTGCCACCCGCGGCCAAACTACTTCCCACCCCCGCTAGTACAAGTGATGTTGAAACCGGAGTTGTTGGCGCCTTGTGTGGGAATCCCGTGATTGCCAGCGGAATCTACCCCAATGGCCGTCAGGTTGGGATAAACGCCGATTTGATTTCCGAATTTAGGATCCGGCGCCGGGAAGGTCACCACGTGGGTGACGGTTTTGGTTCCGGCGGCATTGAAGGTTATGGTATCTCCCGGCTCGATCTTCCCGGCGCCGAATTGGTAAAACACCGTTCCCGGGCCATCCACGGTGAGGGTGCCCACCATCTTAATGTGCGCCGGGCAGGGGCCGGTGTAATTGCTGTTCGGCTGCAAGGTCACGGCGGTGACATTGGGGCCGGGTTTGGCGGGGGGTGGGGGGAGCTGGGCCGATGCGCAACTCGCCGGAAGGGTGAAAGCGGAAGCGGGAGGCTTGGCAAAGCTGAGTTGCTTTACCTCAATGAACGTCGTCGCCTTGCCGTCTTTGTCGATAAAGACGAGTTTGACGGGGAATCCGCCCTTTTGCGCAATCCAGATATTACCGTTGGCTTCGGCGGATGAGAATTCCATGACGTTGGTGGCGAATCCGTTCACGGTCTCCGTGCCGACCTGCTTCACCTGTCCCTTGCCGGTCAGTTCCTTCTGTATATCGGCTGCGCCGCTGATCACGTCAAGCTCCGCGGGCGCAGCAGGATCGTTAAACTCCTGGACGCCGCAGGGCGTCCCGGGGTCGCTCAAAACTTGCGTATAGAGCCTGTGGGCCTGGAAATCATAGAGGAGGTGGCCGTGATATTCTTTGTCCCGCTGCCCCGGGATAGACGGCATGATCTGGTCGATCGCTTCTTTGGAACCATCGCGGCTAATCTTCACAACCTGCGGGCCCGCCAGCGGGATTCCAGGGTCCTCGGTAAGTGAGTAAGTCTGCGGCGTGGGGCCTTGGGCCTGCGCACGTGAGAGTCCGGAAATCGCCGTCAGCAAAGCAAGTAGAACGACAAACCATCGTTGCATCACATCCTCCTGAATTCTGATAAGTAGGTCGACCCTTTCTGAACACACCCGTCAATATATTCGCGGCTCGCCAATGCTGTGGCGGAGGCTGGAAATTCTTTGCCTCACGGCAAGGCCTTGTTTTGCGGGTATCCTCGATTCCCTGCAAGTCATTTTATCTGAAATCGTTATTTCTGCCGAAGGGTTTTTTCGGAAACTGTGCTATAAATCCGAGAATCAAGAATGGAAGGAATCCTCTCGATGACAATACAACATGCACGCAGGTTCGATCCTCAAATGGGGCGGCGGGATTTTCTGAAGCTCGCGCCTCTCGGCGCAGCAAGCTTGGGAGTTCTGGCTCGCGCTCAATCAGCGCCGTCTTCTTCGGGCATTCCCGTGATTGGCGACTCTCCTCAGATCTTTGTGGACCTGGAGAGGGTAGACCTTCTGGAGAACGTCCAGCGGGTCTTTCATGGGGCTGAGAAACACCCGAACAACCCCGTCATTCGCCGCGTAAAGCCCTGGGAAAACGATCGCGGCACATGGGGCTCCGTGAGCTTCGACGCGGAAGAGAAGATTTTCAAGGCTTGGTATGGCGGTTCCTCAGACAAGACGCACGATTCTGTTCCGCCTGGAACCAAGGTGCCGCGCTCGGTGCTTTGCTACGCCACCTCTCAGGATGGCATTAACTGGATAAGGCCCAATCTAGGGCTGTATGAAGTGATGGGGACAAAGGAAAACAATGTGGTCGTCGGTGACGATCATCACCAGGGTATGGGTCATTGGGAGTCGGTGCGAAAGGACCCGTTGGAGACGAATCCCGAGCGGCAGTACAAAGGGCTGGGCTGGTCAAGTTTCGACTGGGACGGTCCCATGAGCGGGATTTACACCATGACTTCGCCTGACGGTTTGCGTTGGACTCACACTCCCGAGCCCATCGTGCACTTTCATCCTCGCATAGGCACGAAGGACCTGGGCCCCATCGGCGATGCCCAGGCGTTCATGATTGACACGCTTCGGCATCGATACGTTTCCCTTTTGCGGGCTCTGCCCAACCGCAAGATGAGTGTCAGCACGGATTTCATAAACTGGACAGACCCCCGCGTGTGCCTTAAGGCTCGGGAAGGGCAAGAGGGGAACACGATTTACAACCACGTGGGATTTAATTATGGGGATCGCTACCTTGGGTTCCTTACTTACTTCTCGCGTGACCCGCACAACCCGCTGCTCACAATTCGCCTGCTTTCCAGCCGGGACGGCGATGATTGGGAGCAACTTGAAACCGGACGCCCGTTGATCGATGTGGGCGAGGTCGGCGAGTGGGATCGGTTCACCCTGATGCTTACCGGCGCGCCACCCATCCGGGTGGGCGACAAGCTATACATTTATTATCGGGGTATGGCTGTCCGTCATAAGCCCTATGAGGGAAAGGATTCAGGAACGGTGGGGGGCGGCATTGGACTCGCCACCTTGCGCGTGGATGGTTTTGCCTCGCTCAACGCCAATTATGAGGGCGGGAAGGTGACCACGGCGCTCTTCCTCACCCGGGGAAAGGAACTTCACGTCAACGCCAAGGCAGACGTAGGGCAACTTCAAGCCGAGGTTTTGGATGAGCAGAGTTTCCCGATTCCCGGGTTCATCCGTGACGACTGCGAACCCGTGCACGCCGACAGTTGCGACTGCGCCGTGCGGTGGAAAGAAAACGCCTCGCTCGCGAAACTGCAAGGCCGACCCATTCGATTGAGGTTCTATTTGCAGAACACCCGGTTCTATTCTTACTGGATCGCTGCTTGATGAAGGGGTGCGGGTTCTACCAACCGAGGTGGGAAGGTGGCAGATGGCCAAGATCCCCATCTACCACCTACTACCTACCATCAGTATTGCGGACGAATGCGGATGTTTCCGCTGAAGGAGGTCAGCTCGACGTTGGCCTTGCCGGTGTTGTGCGTTCCCAGCAGGCTATTCGATGCTCCCAAGGGTGAAGCCGACTCCCGCCGGTGGGTCATGGGCATGGTGTTGATGACTTTGCCCTTCAGAGTCTTGGCGCGCAATTCGTAAGAAGCTGAAGGCGGGCAGACGATTTCCACGTCGCCGCTGTAAGCGGAAAGCGTGTAGTCGCCCCGGCCCGTAAAATCGCCTTCGTAGAGAATGCTCCCAGACGTGGTGCTGGCATGAAGCCGGGTGGTGGCGGGCGAAATAAAATGCAAATTGCCGGTGACGGAGTATGCATCCACGTTGCCGGAGGGCCGGATGACTTCGATGTCCCCCGCCACGGAATGGACCGAGAGATGACCAGAGTAATCGCGGATGGAGATGTTGCCGCCCACCGATTGCACGGTAGCATCCGCTTGCATTCCCTCCACGCGGATTCTTCCCTGCGGGTTGCGGATTTCCAGGCTGGCGCCGACAGGAACATCCAGGGTGTAATCGGCCCCTTGTTCGTTGGAGGGCAGGGTCGAATCCAAAAGGTGAGTGTCGAAATGGACCTTTTCCGCAGGGCCGGTGTTGGGGAGGATTTCGCTATCAACTTCCACGCGCGGGGAATCCACCGTGTAAACCACATGCACCTGGGCTTTGTCCCATCCACGCACTAAGACAATACCTTTCAGGTTGTTCAAGCTGATGCGCGGTTCTCGGGTGGTATCAAAGGTCTTTTCGAGCCGTCCTTCGCCTGCGGCCCACATTAAGACTGTGGGCACGAGAATCACCACAAGCAGGAGCAGGATTTGCCTGCCCGACTTCAAGCTTACAATAGTCCGGTTCATCGAACCGTGTCCCTCTCTCTAACGCCCTTCGAACTCCAACGCAGAAGACAAAACTTCAGCCTTTCTCGTATACGCTGTCAAGAGATAATCGTGGGCCAGCGTATTGCTGGGCTCGTGCTGCAGAGAGTCCAGACATTCGTGAATTGAACCATCCAGGGAGACCAAGCTCTTTTCGTACGTGGCCTTCAGGTCAGGGGCCATGGATGCTTCGTTCGCTCTAAAATTACCTTCTAAATCAGAAACCACGCGGGCCAGGGCGACGTCCTCGCCCGCAGGCAATGACGCGATCTGGGCCACGGCGGAAGAACCTGCCACCTCATCCGAGCCGACCCGCCGCTGAACGCCGCTGGAAGGCAGGGTCAGCGCTGATCCCAGAAATACCAAGACGGCCAGGACTCCCAGAGGAACAGCGCGGGGAAACATGCGCCATGCCAGGACTTGCCGCCACCCGCTGACGGGCGTGCCGAAAGCTCCCTCCGCCTCCAGCCTCGCGCGCACATTGGCCCAAACCGCGCGGGAAGGCTCTTGCAGAGGGAGATCCCGTGCGGCCTGCCGAATCGCCAGGAGGTCCGCCAGAAGGGCGCCGCAGGGCGGGCAATCCTGTAAGTGGGAGGCGATGAAGGGGCGCGCTTCGCCCTCTAAATAAGCCTCCAGCTCGTCATTAAATTGCGAGCAAGCGGGCACGCCGAACGCACCCTCCGCCTCCAGGGTCGCGCGCACGCGAGCCCAAACCGCGCGGGAAGGCTCTTCCTTCGGGAGATCCTGCGCGGCCTGTCGAATCGATCGGAGGTCCGCCAGCAGAGCGCCGCAGGACGCGCAATCCTGTGAGTGGGAGATAATGAAGGGGCACGCTTCGCCCTCCAAATATGCTTCCAGCTCGTCATCAAATCGCGAACAAGCCGCGAACGCTTTGTATCGGCTTTCTTCCATAAGGCCTCTTACACTTCTTCCACGGGTTCCCCCGCCGGAAGTGTATCACCCGCAGATTGCACGCCGCGCTCCTGGCGCAGGCGCTCGCGCAGCTTCATGCGGGCTTTGTGAAGCTGCGATTTGGAATTTCCCACCGAGCATTTCATGATCTCCGCGATCTCGTTGTGCTCGTAACCTTCCACGTCGTGCAGCACAAAGACCGCCCGGTAGCCCGGCGGCAAGTCCGCAATCGCTTTCTGGAGGCCGATGCGGTCAACCGAGCCGGTCAGCCGCCGATCATCACTGCCGTAATCGCGCTTGATCGGCTCGTCTTGCGATGTATCCACTTCGTCGAGCGAGATCTGCTGCAGTCCCTTCTTGCGCAAGTGCATCAGGACTACGTTCACCGCCAGGCGGTGGAGCCATGTCGAAAAGGCGGACTCACCGCGGAAAGTGGAAATCTTGCGAAAGAGCTGGAGAAATGCCTCCTGCGTTAGATCTTCCGCTTCCGCAGTGTTACCCGTCATGCGCAGGCACAGTGAATAGACTCGCCGCTTGTGGGCTTCAAAAAGCGCTGCGAACGCTTCTTCCTCACCACGCTGTGCGCGCGCTATGAACTGAGTTTCAGCCGCAGCCTTCGGTGCCGGTGTCTTGTTTGTGCTCAAGAAGTTTCACGATCGGCCGCACCTCAACTCCCCTGATGAGATGCGGGGCGAGATTTTCGAGTTGTATTCTTTTCGACGATTGTCTCGCTCCAGCGGTTACCGCTTAGCAGCCGCCGGAGCCCCTACTGGCTACCCCCGCCAGCAATGCGGATGACGGCCTTTCCCACACCGACGTTACCCGAGGTGTCGGAGGCACGCAAAACCAGGACGTGCTCCCCCGGCGCCAGATGGGTGAACTTCAGGGTAAAAGTCTCCTTACGCGAATCCACGATGCCGTCATCGGACAATACGTCGTGCCAATCCTGTCCGTCCAGAGAGGCCTCAGCGCTCCGCAGGGGAGATGTGCTGTCCTCCGCAGTGAATTGGACCTCTGCGCTTAGACTGGTGACCGTCTGCCTTAAGACTTCGACGTCCGGAGGAGTATTGTCAACCCAAAAGGGGGCGCTCAGCAACTCGGACTTTCGCTCCAAATTGGGAGGATTGGACTCCTCGTCCGACGCTACCAGGCGCGCCACGTACTTACCGTCCGCAAGGGCAGTAGGATCAATTGTATAGGTGGATTGGCGAATTTTGTCCTTGAGGAGATGCCACTCCCGCTCGTCCGTGGCTTTCACATACAGCGCGTAAACCAACTGGTCGCCGTTGGGGTCGTCGGCCTGCCACGTCAGGGTTATGGGAGCTTTTCCGGAGGGAGTTGACTGCGGCGTAGCGCCGAAACCCCCTGAAGGCGAACCGCTTACGTTGATCCCGCCGACCATCGGTAAGTTCGCTGCCCCCCCTGCCGCGCCGGTCCGCTCGCTCGACGCGCTAACGTTTAGCGAGTGGATTTGGGGGGGCAGGTTCTGGTTCAAATAAGAAACCGTCACTTCTTCGAGGGCGGGGGAGCCATTCCCCGAAGTGTGGAGGGCGGCCTTCCACTGGAGGTAGCGGGCGGGGGGGTTGGTCACGGCATCGCCGTTGGGGTTGCTGTAGGGTCCGGCCCAATCACTCCAAGTGTTGTCAGGACGCTCAGAATTCCCCGAGCGCGTGTAAAACTGCAACGTACAGCCCGCCGGGACGTCTCCTCGCCATGCCAAAATCCCCCAGTGCGAAATGAACTTCGTGTCCTTCACCGGCGATTCGAAGGTGCCCTCGTGGGCGGGAGAGGCCCCGATGCGGAACAATTTGGCCACATTGCCTGTCGCGGCGTAAAGGTCCGAGCCTCCCAGGAGCAGGCGGGTGGCAAGTGACTCATGAGTTTCCGTCAGAATCGTTAGTCTCTCTTTGTTGGGTTTAGCGTCCAAGTCGAAAATACGCCCGTTGCTGTCTGTGGTGAACAGCACGTGGTCATTCCGGACGGCCAGGCCGAAAATGCCCTCGGTGCCGGAACTCCAAATGGTTTCCGCAGTTGAATCCGGGAAGATCTCAATCAAAGCTCCATGCCCCCCTCCAAACTGCACGGGAAACATCTGGGGAATTTGGGGGGTCGATCGGTTGAAACTTGGGGTTCTGGCTTCTCCCGGCGGAGCTTGCCCTTTGGCCGTCGAGTCGGGCTCAGTCGAGGCCGTTACCGTGACCGTTGCGACGCCCCCGCCTGGACCGCCTTGAGGCGGAGCCAAGAGCATGTCCGGCGATCCCTTGTTGCCCGCCCCTCCCAGGCTGGCCGCAAAGATGTCGCCCTGCGCGTCGACCGCCAAATCATGAATCTCGGGCAGAGCAGCCTGATAAATGACGAAGGCCTTTCCTTGGGGCGAGATACGATAAATCAGGCCGTTCGGCACGCTCCCGGCCAGCAGATTTCCCTTCGGATCAAGCCTCAGGCACATGATGTGTGTCTGCTTGCTTTCAAAGAAAACCTCGCCCTTGCCGGATGCGTCCACACGAAAGATTTGCCCCTTATCTCCGGTTGCCACGTACAGGCGCCCTTGCGCGTCGAACTGCAGCGCCCAAATATACTTAGCCTTGGGATCATAGAAGACGCTGGATTTGCCGTCGGCAGTGACTTTGTAAACTTTGCCTTCCGGGGAGGTGCCCACATAAAGGTCTCCGTCCGGGCCGACCGCCAGGGCGAAGAGATCCGGCTCCTTTGCCGTAAACAGCAGGGTGGATTTTTGATCGGGGCCCACGCGGAATACCTTGCCTTGGTGCCCGGTGCCGACATAAAGATTGCCGTGGGAGTCTCTCGCCAGGGAGAGGGCCAGAGCTTCTTCCGGACTGAACACAGCTTGCGCTTCAGGTGCCAGCCTCAAATCGCCTTCTTTACTCAAGGAGACTGCAGTAAGCGTACCCTGAAGGAATTCCTCAAAGGAGCCGACTTGCCAGAAGGTTGTTTCCACGCCGCGAGCTGGAAGCGTGATAGCCAGAATTAAGAAGAGTATGCGAAGGAATCTGCCGAGTTTCATTCCCCAACCTTTCTGAATGCAGTGGCTAGTGCCTAGTGGTTAGTGGCTAGTCACTTGCAACCGCCACTAGCCGCTAGCAACCCTCCACTAGCCACTAGCCACTAACAACTAAACACTGCCCTTCACATTCCCGGCCCCGCCACTTTGAGGATCAGCGTCTTCTGCCCATGGATGGCGTAAGGAGTCGATTTGGTTTCAAAATCGCCCACCACCGACGTCCCGCTGAAAACCACGTTGGAGGCGGCGGCAGGGTCCGCCATAAAAGTCTGCAAGAGGGAAGGCGGAGGGGACGGGTACTCTTCTCCCTGCATCACGAAGGAGCGCTGGGGCGCCATCAGCAGGCCGTAGACGCGATTGTTCCGCCGCATCCGGTTCAGGGCACGCACCAATTGCTGCGCGTCGCGCGGTGTACCTCCCAGGGCCGAGAAGCGAAATTCCATGGCGTTGATGCTGGAACCCCCGCCCACCACCAGTGACAGCATCTTGTCCGTGACGCTTCCGGGCACATCGACGGGAATCTTTTCGGTCAGGGTTGCGCCCCATGGCAGGCGCAGGAGGGCAGTGACCTCCAGATGGTCTCCGGGCCGCACTTCCGATTTAGTACTCCACACCTGTTCGAGGGTGGCGGTGCGTTTTTCGTCCAGTGAGTCAACACGGACATCGACGTCTTGAACCTTAAGGTCAGGAAATCCGCTGGACATCAACATCGCGAGCGGCATGGCCA
Organism: Terriglobia bacterium; assembly: GCA_049522495.1. GTDB lineage: Bacteria > Acidobacteriota > Terriglobia > UBA7540 > UBA7540 > Bog-366. The sequence continues at coordinate 3,773 of JBEKNU010000120.1, read as the reverse complement.
CTGTGGCCCCCACCATATTGGTCGTCCCCACCTCGCCGGAGAGAACATCCTCCAGGTCCACCGACTGGCCGTCCGCCAGCCGGATCTTGGCTTTTAAGTTCAGGGTGGATGTTCCAATCTGACGTTCCGTGACGCTTAGCGCGGAAGTCACAGCGAGATTGAAGAGAAGCGGGGAAAGGAATGGCTCGTCGATCATTTCGAAATGATAATCGGATTTCTTATTGGGCGTCGATTCCAGGTGCACGTGGATGGGAATCATCGGCGGAGTTTTCTCGCCCACCAGGCCATAAATAGCATCGAAGCGGTCCTGCTGGATGGTGCCCATAACGGCGCCAGGCGCATCCACCTTGAATGAGGCGGCAAGGTTGGGGATTACCACGATGACGTGCGCGGGCGCAAAGGGAAATTGCGCCGGGCCTTCCGCCAGGACCTGGTGGCCACACGCGTAAAGGTTATTTCCTTGCCGATAGGTGACCGTGCAGTCGATATTCAGGTCCAGATCGCCCCGCACCAGCAGCAGGCTGATCATGGAACCTGGCTCGAGGTCCGTGGGGCTCGGCGGCGCGTTCTGCGCACTCCCGGAAATCACTCCGCCCTGCATGGGCTCCAGCCCCAGGCGGCGGAGCTGCGGCGCAAACAGGTCGATGGCGGCATTGGAAAAGCCCCCGAAGCGCAAGGGGAGCAGCAGGCTGGAAAAGGAAGTGGTCTCCCGCGCTTCCGGAATAGCGGAGAGATTGGGGGCGGCGTCTTCATTCACAATCACCCGGCCGAGATCAGGGGAGCCGCCGGAAACGCCGAAAACGCGAAAGCTCTCATTGGGTGCCTTGTGCGCCGTGGAAGTCGATGAGGATGGCGCAACCGTCAGCATTTCCTCGATGGGAGTGATTCCTGCTATCGCCTCCTTGGAAAGAGGAAACGCCCGGGAAACCGCGCCCACCAGCTTGCCGTCCACATAGACCGGGCTACCACTCATGCCGGAAATCACGCCGGTCGTGGCGAGAGGGCCACCTGAGAGCCGCGCCAGGATGAGATCCCGCTGGGGGGCGATGGCGTTTTTCAGTACCCCCAGAATTTCCACCTGAAATTCATCGATCCTGTCGCCTTCGAAAATGGTGCGCCCCACACCCTTCAGTCCCGCGTGGACATCGCTGAGAGGAAAGATCGGTGCGCTCGCCTGGCCCAGCAGGCAACTCGCAAGGAACAACACCAACACGAGGCTGGTAAGCAATCGCCTTATCGGTAGAATCATGACTGGCAGAGGCTCATAAGCTCTGGACAAAATTCTAGTCTAAGGACAATCGTGGGATTGGTCAAGCAAAGCCCGCGAAGCCAAGCCAGCGAAAGGCGTCTTGGGCCCTCGCCCTTGGGGTGAGGCTGGGTGACAGGATACTCCCACCTGTGTGGCAGAATCGAAGCTGGAGATTTCCCCGGCACCCTTTTGGGTCGTGGCACAGTTGGAATTTTTTTTGGTGACTTTTCAGGAAGGCGGGCTTTGGGCCGAATGCATTGTGGATACCCCACAAATCCCCGCATCTCCCTGCATTAGCCCAAAGGAGATTTTGGCGAACGAAAGGCGAAAAGGCTAGCGGGGAATTGGGGGACAACCGGAAAGTGACATCCGGCAGGTTTGCTCTTGCTGCGCGGCAGGAAGCCAACCCTACGCAGCGCGCCTCGGGAACCCGGCTTGATCGCCCGGCGACGCGGGTGGGGCAACTGCCACTTTGCCCGAATCCCCGACCCCGAGTCCCGTATCCCGTGCCCCGTATCCTGTGTCCCGTGCCTGATGGTAGACGAAAACGATTTTACCGGACACGGCGCTGGCGCCTTGTAGGGCCGAACAGCGTTCGGCCAAGGCCGAGCGCCGCTCGGCCCTACATTCCGTTGTGGGGGCCGAACAGCGTTCGGCCTCTTGGTCGAGTTGAAGACCCCGATCATTCACCAGGTGGTCAATCACTTGGTCGGCGGCGGAGGTGGTAAAGGCCTCGCGATAAATCAGTCCATCGCCCAGATCGGCCGCCAGATGCCGCCGGACCTGCCCCGATGCTTTATATCGGGGAGAACGGCCCGCGAGAGTCTTTTGCCGTCCCCACGCAGCACTCGCCAAACTGTCCGCCGAATTTCCGAATGTGGCCTTCGATCTCGTCAATGATTTCGTCGTGATTGATTGGCATGGTTGCGGCCTTTCATTGAACCTGGAATGTGAATAAGGATTGCTCCCACTCGAGCTTATGACCGAATACTATCGCCTATTCCTCGAAGATAAAATGGTTCCTGACACCATTCCCCCTGACACCATTCCCCTCCTGACTCACTGACTGTGGCTTGTATCTACCCGCTGACGGGGACAGCCCGCCCTCTTGCTCGACCTGATCAGTCGTGACGCAATTCGCTGGCGATCAGGAAGAATCGCGCCAGAAACGACCTTGGTCCTATCAGCCTTGTGACAGTGACCGCAACGAAAGTCACAACTACGGATTCCGCCAGCGCCCATACAACGAGGGCGCATACCGCAGGCACCGCCCGTGGAGTATTCCTTTGGGAAAGCCCAATCCAGACCGATGCTAGTGTGACGCATAAACACGGCGCGCCTATGAACAATGCCGCTCGTTTCTTGTTGATACTTCCGACCAATTGAGCGAAACTCAACGCCGGCCCAGTCTTACGTGCTATCCATGCCCCAAGGGAATACGCAACAGCACTGTAGAAAGGCATGGTAGTTACGAGTTGATCGATGCATGAATTCTTAGGTCGGCACCCCCACCCAAAAAAATGCGACAGCCTTTTGGAAGAGCTAAGTGCGGCGTACTTCGGAGCTCCAATCTGCCCTATGCTAGGAAATGCAGCGACAAAGTAAATCAAGATCCCCAACGGTAGAACCCAAACCCAGAGCATTGAACGATGTCGAACGAAACAGCCGATCAACCATCCGAGGAACAACGCCAGGAGTATCTGCGCTGGGAAGTAGGGTGTTCCGGTGATGATCCAATTAAGGTCTTTCATGTAGAAAGTCACCCCGAAGATTCGGACGAGGTCCCCGCAGAGAATCACCGCGTAAGGAGCTACGACTGGTACGCCCAGAATCGGGATGAACTGGTGAAACAAAGACCTCATCACGACCTTTGCCGGCGCTTCCCTGCGTTGCCCCTCAGGAGTACTTTGCATATAGCCTCCACGCTCTCATCGTGACCTATACGTACCATAAACAGCAGCAACGCAGGCCATGGATTGCAAATACCAGGTCAGGGGATCGACGAAGTTGGGTATTTGATCCGCTTGGCCACTGGGATTTAAAGGGCCCCTCGGGCCGTTCCAAGGTTTTGGCCCTCCTGAGCCCTCGGGAGAGTCTGTTGAATCCTGGGCGGCCGGCTGGCGCAGAGCGAGCCCAGCTCTGCGACTCACGTCTCGGGCCATGCCCGCCGATATTTTAGAGGGGAAATGGTGTCAGGAACCATTTATCGCGCTATTTCTCCCATAACCGCATCCTATCGCTCTGACACCATTCCCCTCCTTCGATAATAAAATGGTTCCTGACACCATTTCTGACACCATTTCTCCCTCGATAATAAAAGGGTTCCTGACACCATTCCCCCCGGTTTTCCAAAGGTAGTATAATGGTAGTATGAAAACCAAAATGAAAACTTCGCTCACCCTGTCCCGCGAAGTCGTTCGAGGCATCGATCGCGTGGCGGGAAAAAAGCGTTCCCGGTCGGCGGTGATTGACAATGTGCTGCGCGGGTATCTTTCCCACCGCGAACGCACCGCTGCCAACGCCC
>JBEKNU010000119.1:0-23806 GCA_049522495.1 Terriglobia bacterium | reverse complement strand
TGCAGTTGAATCCGGTCATCCCCGGATGGTGGGAGGGCTTCCGCCTGCGCTATCGTCACGGTGAAGCTATATACGAGATCCAGGTCGAGAATCCGGAAGGCTGCGAGCGAGGTGTGCCGAGGGTGGAGATGGATGGTCAGCACATGTGGGATGGGGTGATCCCATTGGATCGGGGTCTGGTCAAGCACCGGATCCTCGTACGCATGGGGAAGCCGTAGCAAGCGGCTTGAGATGTCCGTCTTGATGATAGGCATTAAACGAAACTACGTCGTCCCGTTCTCCAACTCTGGGACTCCATCGCCAATGTATCAATAATTCCCACCGCATTGAAATTGTTGCGGTTGGCGCCATCGGCTGGTAGTCTTGCCATCCCATGAAAACAATCTCTTGCGTCTTCCTTCATGCCTTGCGGTCGTGCTTCCGAACCCGTTTGGCGCTGCAGGCGGAGAATCTTGCCCTGCGCCATCAGATCGCCGTGCTGCAGCGCGGTCGGAAGCGACTGCCCCTGAACTCCGCCGATCGCTTCCTCTGGGTCTGCCTGTCACGCCTCTGGGCGGGCTGGCGCTCCGCCCTCGCCATCTTCAAACCGGAAACGGTGATCCGTTGGCATCGCACGGGATTTCGCCTCTATTGGCGGTGGAAGAGTCGAGGCCTGCGGCTTGGGCGCCCCCAGGTTCCTCCGGAGGTCCTGGACCTGATCCGCAAGATGAGCCTGGCGAATCCGCTTTGGGGCGCACCTCGCATCCACGGCGAGCTGCTCAAACTCGGGATCCCTCTTTCCCAAGCGACTGTAGCCAAGTACATGGTGCACTCACGGAAGCCGCCATCTCAGGCTTGGCGCGCCTTCCTCAACAATCACGTCGCGCAGTTGGCTTCTACCGACTTCTTCGTAGTGCCAACCGTGACGTTTCGAGTCCTGTTTGTCTTCCTGATGCTCGCCCACCACCGGCGCCGGGTGATTCATTTCAACGTCACCGCCCATCCCAGCTCGGAATGGACAGCGCGCCAAATTGCCGAGGCTTTTCCCTGGGACAGCGCACCGCGCTATCTGCTGCGTGATCGAGATTCCATCTATGGAGGCTCCTTTCGTCAAATTGTCCAAGAAATGGGGACGCAGGAGGTTCTCACGGCACCGAGATCACCCTGGCAGAGCCCCTACGTGGAGCGACTGATCGGATCCATCCGACGGGAGTGCCTGGACCACGTGCTGGTGTTCAACGAAGCCTCCCTGCGGCGGACCTTGAAGTCCTATTTCCAGTACTACGGCCGATCACGCACTCATCTTTCGCTTGCCAAAGACGCACCGGAAGAGCGCACCGTTCAGCCGCCGGAATTGGGTGCGGTAATCGGGCTGGCGGAGGTCGGCGGACTGCACCATCGTTACGAACGGCGCGCAGCCTGAAGTGCCGGTTATTTCTTCTCGGCAGTTTTGAGGGTCTCCCCCCTGCGGGTGAGACGGCACCCTTTGCATTGGTCCTCAACACACTTCGGGAAACCATCGCTGAAATCAGTCCAAGCCCGGGCGACTCTCGGCGTGCCCGAAAAAGCGTGCAGCGTTTTGGGCTCCTGGTCAGTCCTACGTGACGGATCGAATTGTTAGCAGCGACAGGTCCATCAGCCAGCCTCCTGGGCAGCCGCCCCGACCCGATCGGCCCCATAACCCTTGTCGTGAAGTGTGCAGGAACGCGTAGTGCGGGAAATCCGCACGCTACGTGTGATGTGGCGGGAGCTGGAAACGGGGCTGCGGTAGTCTCCGCGCGCCACCGCGCCAGTTCCCGACCCTACCAGGGGATTTTGTGAGCATGAGAATATTTTCTCCGAAGTGCATTGTTAGGTCGCGGCTACCTTTTCTGTGATGTACTGCAACCGGTCCCACTCGCAATCGGCTGTCACCATGTCGCTGACGCCAAGAATGAAATGACCTTCATGGGCATAGCGTTCCACGGTCTCATTGATGGAGCGGCGAAACTCCACTTCCGGAGTGCTGCTGGCGCAAAGCAGGGTGGAGGGAATCCCGCCCCAAATCGTAACGTGGTCGCCGAAATTGACGCGAATCTCCTCCAACCGGCATCGGGTCATTGGATAGGGGCACACGGAATCGGCGATATCGAATCCGGCGCGCCGGCACAGGGGAAAAAGCCGCTGGTTCTCGCCGTCGGTGTGGGTCATCAGGTATTTGCCCTGGTGATGCAGCGCCTCGGCGTAATCGCGCAGGGCAGGGAAAAGGTACTTCTCGAAGAAAGGAGGATGCGTGATGGAATCGTCGTAGTTGCCGCCGAGAAGAAGAACCTCCGCCGGCGACTCTGCGCCGATCTGTTGGATTCGCTGGAAAAAGGGCTCGATTTGGTCCGCCAGCCGCTGAACTTTTTCCGGGTAGTCATGGAGGGCATAAAAGAACTGTTCGAGCGGCATGAGTTCCTTCATGAGGTGCTGGATGGGGCCGGCCGTTCCCATGAGATAGCCAATGACAAGACCCTGCTCGCCCACCTCCTGGCAGCGGGCGAGGTAGCCGGCGAAGTTCGGTTCGATTTTCAAGTGCGAATAGATGTGCCCGACGACGTCGAAGTCACTCGGCTCGCGAATGGCATGTTGGGTAGTCCAGGACATGGAGGCGCCCGCATCCAGCATTTCCTCGGTGAAGACCGAGGCAGTGCGAATCGACCCGGCGGGCGTATGATATTCCACCACCGTTTCCTGGCCGTGGTGGGTGACGCGGCGATCCACGTCTTCAAGGATCACGCGGTAAGGAAGGACCGGGAGATGAAACAGGCCGAGCGTCCGGTCGATCATGGCGGTTTCGTCGGCGACCTCCGTGAAGTCGGGTACCGAAGAGTAACAGCCAACGCCCAGCCGTTCCGTGATTTCGGTGAGGGTGAGGGAACGAAGCTCCTGGGGCAGCGTGCCTTGGCGCAGGCGCGCCCGATGCCAGAATTCCAGGCGCGGAACCCAGGGCAGCCGATCAGGGACTTCGCCATGGATGGCGGCCAGAACACATTCGCGGTGGGTCATGATAAATTCCTCCCTCACTGAGGACGAACGTAGTATAAAGCCTCCACCACATGTCTAACAAACCCGATTGGCAAAACTCTTTTCCCCGGCTGATTGTCCTGCTCCTGTTTGCGGGCTCGGTGGTCAACTACCTCGACCGCTCTTTGCTGAGTGTGGTCATACCCCAGGTGCGGCGAGACCTTTCACTCAGCAACGCGAATTATGGATTGGCAATTCACGCGTTTCTGATGATGTATGCAGTCTTCTACATCCTCGGGGGGCGCATTGCGGATCGCTTGGGATACCGCCGCACTTTTACGCTGGCCATAGCCTTCTGGTCGCTCGCCTGCATGGCCCACGCGTTTGTGCAAGGACTCCGCAGCTTGATCTTTTGCGAAGCCATGCTGGGAATGGCAGAAGGCAGCTACTATCCCGCCGCTATGCGTGGCGCTACCGGGTTGTTTCCACCGGCCAGCCGCGCCAAGGCCGTGGGCACCATCCTTTCGGCCATCAGCCTGGGGATGCTGATTGCGCCTCCGCTGGTGGCGTGGATAACCCTTCATTACGGATGGCGTGTGACGTTTTTCCTTCTCGGCGCGCTGGGCTTGCTGCTGCTTCCGCCTTGGGTTTGGGTCCATCGGCAAATCCAGCGCACAGAGGGGACACCCGGCTTGGCGCCGGGGGAAGAAGGCCGGCCGGCCGCAGGCACTCCCCCCGAACCAGAGGTGACGCTGGGCGAAGTCCTCAAGACACGGAAATACTGGTGCGTCCTGGCGGCGCGGGGGTGCTCAGACGCAGCCTGGTATTTCTATCTGTTCTGGATTCCCGGCTACTTTCAGGAAGCCCGGGGGCTCTCCCTCGCGGGGGTGGGCAAACTTCTTTGGGTGCCTTACCTGTGCTCCTTCATCGGGGCCTTTGCCGGGGCGGCTGCGAGCAGTGCCCTAATCCGCAGAGGCTGGAGCCTGCACCGCAGCCGCAAGACCGTCATGCTGGTGTTCGCCACCTTAGGCGCCTTCAGCGCCTCAGCCGGCTTCGCGCCGACTACGAACCTGGCATTGGCGCTGGTGAGCTTGGCGCTTTTTGCCCAGCAATCGTGGTCGACGAATATTCACACCGTCATTACGGAGATTTCTCCCCCCAAGCACGTGGCGATCCTTTATGGAATGACGGGGGCTGCCGGGACCCTCATTGGCGCCGCGGCACAACTCGTAATTGGGCCCGTCATCGACCTCCACGGGTACAAACCCGCTTTCGTGTGGGCAGGTGGAATGTACGTGCTGGCGGCGGGCTTACTCGTTAGCGCCGGGGTGCTTGAACCCATTCGGCGGAGGGTGCGTCGGTTTCCCAGGTCATCTTCGGTTTCTTCACCGGAAGCTTGATTTTGGTAACCGCTGCGGGGCGCTGTGCCAGCCAGCGAACACGGTGGACCGCCAGCGAGGGAGCCAAGCAAGCAGCCGCGGCGGCTACGTCTTGCTGTCGGCTTCCGGCGCCTCGACATTGACTAGCTGGAAAACGCTACTGCCTCCATCCGGCTTGATGTCAACAATGTGTTTCTTGTCCTTTGTGCCAGCCTTCACGACGGTCTTTCTGCTTTCCATCTGCTCCCCTGGCAGTCCAGATCATTCGGGGAGGCTGTCTTTTCGTGCGCGCCCGCTGCCTTCGCCGAGTCGCCGAAATTCCAGACTCTGCCGTATTTGGCGAGAGCCTTTTGATAGAAGGTGGCAACTCTTTCGGGCGGATCATTCGACCCCAACTTCAGCACGACGAGCTTGAAACCCCAGGCGCCACCCCAGATGCCAAGTTGAAATGCCGGGCTGTCGTCGGACTTAACCTGGTGCGGCCGGGCCCCAGGATACAAAGGCAAACCAACCTCCTTTGCATCCGCACCTTTGCTGGCGATAACGGGGATTGTAGTGACGGGATGAGCTTGCGGGATCTGTGCTCCGCGCAGCTTGCCCACGAAGCGTCGCACGCTCTGAGAGCCGCTGGTGAATCCGGTCTCCGACACCAGATCTTGCCAGATGGCCATGGCGTTGCGGCCACGGGCCAGCCCCATTTCAATCAGCTCGCGATACGGTCCACAAGCACTGGCGGAGGGACTGCGGGTGGGAGGCACGGCACGCACCGGCGCGGGCTTCGCGCCCGGGTCGGTGATCACCTCGTTGGCCGGTTTTGCCGCGGCAGAGTCGCCAGGCAGGGGCAGGGTGGACGGTGGTGGCGCCGGGTCGGGGGAGACTTCGGAGGCCGGTTTTCCCACGCCAAAGTCGGTGATCACCTCGTTGGCCGGTTTTGGAACCGCTCTCCGCCCCCAGCCGCCGGGCGGTTGTATCGCGATCCCGGCCGCCTTCAGGTACACGCTCGCCGTCTCCCGACGCACACCCGTGGCTTGGTGGATGCGCCGCAGCGTCCAGCCCAGCCGTCCTAAAGCAATAACTTGCTGTTTCTTTTCGTCACTCAAGACATTGGCCATAGCGGCTGAGGCTATAACGCCTCATGCCATAGTCAATGTCCCGGAGGGTGTCTCCGTTGGCCGGTTTTCAGGTGAGCATGTATGGGCGGTTTTGGGTGATCACTGAGGGCGGGAAATCAATTGTATCCATAGAGTTCTTATCATGGACCGTTAGAGAGACGAGTTATTGAATTGGACTTGCTCCGGAGTGCTCAAACTGCTCACCGTTATGAAATTACGGCGGGATGGAGTAGTATTCACGAACCGTTGATTGACCTGCCGGCGCAGACAAGTACGGGAACGAGAGCGAAATCACGAAGATCTATAAGTAGCGCCCCTCCCACCCGAGAAACCGAGATCAAGGAAGGGATAGAGCATGCGACTGAATCTCTCAGAACACACTTTCGACATCAATGTGCGCCGGTGCGATGTCGACCAGTTCGACTTTTCGGAGGTCGAGGAGTACGCGTCAGCGCTGACCGGCGACCGGGATTACCAGTACAAGGCGATCAAGGATATCCTCATCTACTTGTGGGGCGGCGCTTACGCATCGCTGGCGGACCTGGCCAATGAAAACTACCGGCGCAAGCCTGCGTTTCGACAGCGCTTCCATACCGAGGAACACTTCCTGGGCACGCTGCCGCTGGGGCAACAATACCCACTCCAATCATCTGAGGTGCGGGTCTGCGCCGGGATTTGCATACCGCAGAGAACCCCCCTCCCTCGTCGCTGGGGTCGGCATGATGTTGTAATTCCGGCAAGCACATGGTGTAGAATGCGATGCCTTGCTTTTTCGCACCGATGTGCAATGCATAACGGCATGCGAATCGTCGAGATTGTTCTATTGGGTTTGACTGGAGCTTGTGCTGAGCGGAGGGGTTGGCATTTAATCTTCCTTCATGCGAATAGCAAGATTAGCGGTCCGTCAGAATATGGAAAAACATCATGACCCCAAAGATAAACTTTTCCTACGTTATCTTCCTGGCCGCTACGGCTGCGCTAGGAGGACTGCTATTCGGATTTGATATCGCCATTATCACTGGCGCTGGCCCGTTTATCACGGAGTATTTCAAGCTTACTGACCTGAGTCTCGGCTGGGCGTTCAGCTCACTTCTGTTCGGTTGCGTCATCGGTTCGATTTTCGCGGGGCGGATTACTGATTTCTATGGCCGCCGAAGAATTCTCCTTGGGGTGGGGTTGCTGTTTGCCGTGACTTCGGTGGCTACCGGGGGAGCAACCAGCTTCACCTCCTTTGTCGCCGCACGCTTCATCGGGGGTCTTGCCGTAGGCGGTGCGTCCATCCTTTCTCCCATGTACGTCGCGGAAGTATCCCCACCATCCCTGCGAGGACGAATGGGTACGCTCTACCAGTTGTCGATCGTTATGGGTGTCCTCATTTCGTATTGCATAAACTACTTGCTTCGGAACGCCGGAGCCTCGAACTGGCGCTGGATGTTCATCACCGGCGTGATTCCTTCGATGGTCTTTTTTGTCCTATTACTGCGTGCACCAGAGACTCCGCGCTACTTGTTTATGGCGGGCCGGCCGCAGGAAGCCTTCGCGATCCTCGAGCGAATCTCCGGGCGGGAGACCGCCGAATTCGAAATATCGGAAATGCAGGCCAGCATTGCGGAGAAAAAAACGACATGGCGCGCTTTGTGGCAACCGGGAATTCGCCGCGCGGCGGTGATAGGATTCTGCCTGGCCATCCTGATACATGTGTCCGGTATCAACACGATCATCGACTACGCTCCGGCCATCTTCAAGTCTGCGGGGTGGAAGATTGACGCGGCCCTATTTTCCACTTTCATCGTTGGCCTCACGAACCTTGCCTTCACGCTCGTTTCCTTCTGGGTGATCGACCGCTACGGCCGCAAGCCGCTGTATATAATCGGATCACTCGGCATGGCAGCAGCTCTTGTGCTCTTGAGCTTGACCGCGCTAACCGGCCGGTTTCATGGCGCCACGGTATTGGTGCTCATTCTCGCTTACCTGGCGTTCTTTTCCGCCTGCATTGGCCCGGTCTTCTGGACGCTGGTCCCGGAAATGTTTCCCAACCACATCCGCGGCACGGCGATGACCGTCCCCGTGCTCACCCAATGGATCGCAAATGCGGTGGTTGTGCTCGTGTTTCCGTTGGCATTTCACCAGATAGGCAAATCGATTACTTTTGGATTCCTCGCGGCCATGGCCCTGGCGCAAGCGATTTTTATGTGGCTTTTTGTACCCGAAACCAAGAACAAGCCATTAGAGGAGGTCGAGGAGTTTTGGAAGGCGCATCCCGCCTGGGCCTGGTGTGGATCCTCGGAGCAAGGACGCCGTGGTCAAAAAATGAGCACCCCTTAAGGCTGCCTAAAAACCCACGGGGCTGTCATTCTGTGGAGCCACAGGCGGCGACGAATCTCGTAGGAAGTTACCGTACTATGGCGAGAGGTCTCCCGGTCACTCCAAGCGAGATAAGGAATGGATACGCAACAGATTTGGATAACGAGTGCGGTCTATGTTCATCCTGCCAACCACGTAAGGCGTACCATGGCACGTCCTCTGCGCAATGGGACAGTCATTACCAATCCTGCGGGAACCTCGCTAACGCTCTTGAGAATATTCCATTCGCCGGCGCCTGGATGGCGGATCTCGAATTGGTATTCTTGCGGTTAGACAATGACCCGCAATGCACGGAGAACCACCCTCACGCTGGCTGCTTTGCCGCCGAAAGTTACTGGCACGGCATAACCCTTGGACGATTGGAAAATGTTGGCCTTGGCTGCGCCACGCTCTACGCCAACGACGTGAGGCGCGAGCACCCACTTCCTTCCACGTAACGCATCCAGTAGTGGGTCGTAGTCCATGTGGAACCGCTCCGCCCACTCATCGGGAAGAATGGAATGGTCGCTCTCCGGATGGGGAACCATGTGAAAGGCCCCCATGAACAGCTGCCGGGGCTTAGCTTGGCCGAGTTATGCGAACGTCTGGTCGAACAGGGCGTATCGATCAAGATCGTTGCCTTGTGGCATCAGTTGAACAAATGGAATCTTACCTTCAAGAAAAACGCTGCGCCAGCGAGCAAGAACGCGAGGACGTGCAGCAGCCGCGAAGAGCGTGGCGGCAAGCGCTGCCCACGATGGAAGTCGAAAAGCTCGTGTTTATCGATGAATCGTGGACATCGACCAGCAGGACGCGCCGCTACGGGCGCGTGCCCAGAGGGAGGCGTTGTATCGACTCGGCACCGCACGGGTATTGGGAGACGACGACCTTTGTGGGCGCTCTGCGCCGCCGCCGCGTGACCGCGCCGATGGTCACCGACGAGCCGAGGACGGCGAGATGTTTCTGGCTTATGTGTGTAAATTCCTGTGCCCAACGCTCCAACCGAGAGACACCGTGATCCTCGACAACCTCAGCAGTCACAAGGTGGCGGGAGTCGAGGAAGCGGTCACCGCGATCGGAGCAATCCCACTCTTTCTGCCACCCTACTCTCCTGATCTGAACCCGATAGAGAAGTTCTTTTCCAAACTCAAGGCGCGGCTCCGCAAAGCCGCCAAACGAGACATCGATGCCCTCTGGAAGGAAATCGGGGAGTTACTCAATACGGTTTCCCCAAGCGAATGCACAAATTTCTTCGCCTCTTAGGGATATGTAAGCACTTAAATCGAAACCGCTCTAGGTCATAAGATCGTGTAAGCCAACATGAAGGGGAAGATACAGACTTCATTGCTCATGTGGAAATGATCAATCGACACTGGGGGGACGGCCGAAAGGGTCTGGCGGTCAAGATAATTAATCGCCGTCCCCAGAAAGACCAGCGAGACCATGAGCCATCGGCGGTTGGAGGATTACGAGGTCACACGATCCTCATGGTCAGGCCGCCGCCAGCTCCAGGTTGCTGCCCAGCGCACGATGGTAGGTGTAGTGCTTGAACGTGAACAGGAGATATCGTGTCATATATAAATGTTGGTTTTGGGAATCGGACCCTATCAATCCCATAGGTGATCTTCTTCCTGCCCATTCTCATTTGCCATGCAGTGCCCATGCAGATGGAGAATAAAAGGTCGCCGTGTGGTATGCGACCTGCCTTGCATCACCCTGTCTCTGGTTTATCCTGTGGTTGCCATTCGTCGCCAATTAGCCGGTTGTTTCAGAAGACCCGGCGGCCTTGGCGCGGTGAGCTAAGGCCTTCAAACTGGCTATATCCATTTCCGGGAACAGGACCTTCGCTTCATACTGCCACCCACGGCGTCCGTCAATGGAGCGCCGGCTGCGCTCAAGATAATGGCGCAGCTCCTCCAATCCGTATTGCTTTGCCAGTTTGCGCGCACTCACTCCACGCCGTTTGGCTTTGAGGACAAACCACTGCTCTAAATCCATCCATTTTTCCTGCTCAACATCTTCCGCGTGTTCTTTCAGCAACTTGTCCAGCTTGGGGATATTGAAATTCTGGTGATAGATGCCGCGATCCAAGTCTAACGTAACGGTGGCCACGTTGACCTTCTCGCTTTTCGAGTAAGAGAGCCTTTCGCCTGTGATGTCGTACACAAGGCAATCACTGGTTTGAGTCACAGAGACAATATAGAAATGGTGATTGATCGCATGGGCTTGCAGGGACGTACCTGCGGAATAGGCGCTAGGCCAAATCACGACTTCAGCACCTTTCTCTGACAACCGCTTCCAAACCTCGGGGAAATTGACGTCAAAACAGGTTGCAAATCCGAGCAATCCAAAATCCGCACGGTAGATTTCAGCGTCCGCTCCGACATCTGCAGATGGGTGAACATCATATTCAGACCAATAGGGAAAGACCTTGTCATAAACGCATGCCACTTTCCCGCTTCGATCAAGAAGCACCACTGTGTTGAGCCTGCGGTTCTTGTCCCTCCGATCGATGGGGCACACAATGTAGGTCTTGTATTTCTTTGCTAAGGCAGCCATCGTCGTTACGGTTGGGCCTTGTAAGTCCTCTTCGCTTTTATCGTTCTGGCCCCGGCACAACTCCGGTAGGGCTATGACATCTACGCTGGCAGACCCGGCTTTGTCCACGTGCGCGGCGATTTCGTCCAGCGGCAATCCGTTCGGAAAACTGATGCTGGTGATTCGGACGAGTCGTCCGACTCTATCGGCCGGCATGGTCCCCGCTTCTGTCATGGTCTCGTTCATCCTTTTTGACTTCCCTCTGGCCAAGCGGCAATAATCCATTCCCGCGAGCCCACTAACTCCCACCACAGAATTCCTTAGGAATGTCCTTCTTCTCATGAAAGCTCCTTTCCCTCTGCGAAATTCGGCCCTCCGTGTTCGAAGTTGGCTTGATTCCGACTCCAAATTGAATTCCTGCGAATTGTTTTCTGTGGGCATCAAACGGATCTAATTTGCTGAACCCTCGCCTTAAGATTACGCTAGCATCAGATGCACAACCTCCGCGATATGGAGCGTCGGGATTCCCCCCCACCGCGTAGCGGTCCTCTTCCCTGAACGACATTGCTTAGTCTGCGCGGATTAGCCCCATCCCCTTCGCCTGTCGTCGCTCCGGGATATGAATCGCCACTTCTCCCTCGGCCACCCACATATACTCCTGCTTCATTTGGCCTGCATTAGCGTCGTTGAACCACACATTCCCCGATACCCACAGAGCCAAGTCCCTGTTGGTGACCCGACGTAAGATCCAATATACATCCTGGAGAGTGACCTGACCGAGATTTTGTACCAATCCAAGTGAGAGAGTCTACTCAGACAACGAACTCTTCGACCAGTGCGTAGAGTTCCGCCTCGCTTTCTCCCGTGTTCGGTTCGGCGAGGATTTCCACCATCGTCGGCGCCATCATTTCGACCCACCCGCTACGGACGAGCGAGAACGTTCCATCGAAATCGAACAAGACCAATCGCGCTCGCTTGGCAGAGGTACCACGGTGCAATTGACAAATCACGTGTTCCACTTGGGGCCTTGGATTGCCACGTTTTCCTGACGACGCCATTTACGCCTGTGGGAGTTCCTCGCCATCTTTTGACGTGCGAAGACCAGAAGCTCGGCGATGGCAGAGAGAAACCAACAGGCGGGCCTGTGGTACTCCTGAATCGGTCGATTTGCTTTTGAGCGAGCGCAGAACCAGTAGTCAGCCCATTCCGCCAGGGTGTTCCCATTACTTCCCAGGAATGCCGACCGAAGGTTCACAGTCCCCCCCGGGATCCCGACCGCATCTCCGCAATTACTCTATAAGGTGGGTTTCTACCAGTTTATCGGGTGGTGTGAAATTGTCATGCAGGAGCTTCAAAACCCGATACCGGGCATTGGGCCGGCCGGTGTCCCAATTGAGCATTGAGGTAGCGCCGAACTGGCCGGGATAATCAATTCTGCTCCTCCGACGGCCTCGATGCCCATCGTCGCCAGGCGGGAGAATGTGTAAGCCCACATGGCCCCCGCCAGGTTCCAGTACGAATCGGGGATGGGATAGGCAAGCTGAGGCGCCTGTGGGTCAGGCAGCATCGACCCGAGTTCATCAATATAGGTGCCTGTAGCCGGAGAGAGTTGCTTCCGGATGCTTTCGATATACCGGACGGCGGTCAGAAACTTGTCAGCCTGATCGAAAATCGTGTACTGCATGGTTTCCGGTGTTTCGTCCGAATCCGGCATAGTATAAAAGTGATAAGAAATTATATCGATGGGAATGTCCAGTTTGTGATGCCTGGGATCGAGGAAATATTGAAATTACTGAGGGCTGCCACTCGGATTCGTCAAAGCCAACCCTATAAAGCGCGAAGGCCAGTAGCAGGCCGTCGCCTTCCATGCCTCCGAAGCCGCCCGACCGTGATTAATTCGAGAAGGTCACACCCGCTCCCCTCCTGAACACGGATGATGCTCGAGCGATTGAAAAGTCGCTATTCAACCCATAGTAGATCAGCAACACAAGGGGCGCCAAATCCTGGAAAAGTGGGAGCCGAAGAAGGCATGGCGTGTTGAGATTCTGGCCTAGCCTTCATTTTCGATTCGGGGCGAGCGTGTAATACTGGTATGCTACTTGCCAAGTGAATTCACTGCCCGGATCGATGCTCATGGCAATGAAGGGTTCCACGGCCAGCACGCTGCGAATCGACCACAGGCTCAGGTTTGATAGCGGACGGTTTCCGCGGATGAGCATACCGGCGCCCACGCGCTGGTTCTCAATGCGGATTTCGTTGTCTTTGGGGTTGTCGCTGAAACCCACCAGGGAGCCATATACTGTCTCCCGATTCTCGAGGGCCTTCAAATAAACAAACTGGTTCCCGCGAATCTCGGCAAAGTCCTTGTTGGGTGGACGTGGGGACTGAATCTGGAAGGGAAACGTAATGGAGAAATCCGGACCGGGGGGTTGCAGGTCCAGCACCAGAAAATTATGGTTGTAGACACTGCTTTGGATAATGCGGCGGCCGGTGTTTTTAAGGCTGTGTTCCAGCAGCATCTCCGGCTTGCCAGCGATCAACCGCACGGTCTTGCGATAGATGTAACCATAGCCGGTGGTTGAGTCGGTCAACTTCTGGGTGAACTCGACGGAATCGCGATGCGTTTTGACGCTCCATTTGCCTGGGTCCACTATCTCGTACTGCTTGACGTAACCGTATTTTTCACTGTCCTTGCGAAGCACCCCGACCCCGATCTTGATGAATGTGCCGCCCACCTTGGCCTCGTCGAATCCCAAGGCGCTGCGGTTGGTTTGGTACTCTTCGACGGGACCAGTGATACCGGAGCAAGTTGAGGCGACGATCTCCGCACCTTCGTACTGGTAGTCGCGGACGCCCGGATCGATTCGGTTAAACCAAGGCCCGTAGTAGTTGTGGCCCTTGTATTCGAGTGCGGCAATGACCCCCGACCAATCGAAGCGAGTCCCACGATAATATCCCTGGCGAGCATCGGGCAGGTAAAGCTTCACATGAAGCTCGCCGTTGGTAATCTCAGCCTGCGGAATATCTGCTGCCGGCTGGTCCCAATTGCCACCAAAGCCAAGCAATACGTTCAAGGTTAGTATCGCAGTTAATTGTAGCCCCAAGAATGAGTTCATCGATTTTGACCTTTCATCGTCCGCCCCCACCCCCAAGTGACCCTCCCCCCCCACGACGTGCAAAACGTAGGGCCCCCTCCGCCTTGCGGTCCTCCTCGTCTCTCCAGTGGGGAGGGAAGATGAATTCCTAGTTTGGGTTCTGAAACTCCTTAGCCGGAATAAACTTTTTGGCCTCCCAAGAGTCGAAAGTATACACCCATTTCGGCGCACCCGAGCACACACTTTGTTTCGAGAGGCCCATCGACTCCCAGCCGCCCCTTTCCGGGTCCTGAAAGCCCGTCGGTCTGACTTCCAGGACCAGTTTTTTCAGACAACCCTCCATTCCTGGGAGATAGCAGAATCGTTTTCTTGGGTGCCGCTGCCTGAGCTATCCCGACGGAAGCGGCAGCCCATCGATCCGCCCCAACATGCTCGCAAACAGCCGCCGCGTCAGATGACTCTCCGCCAGGGGCAACCAATAATAGCGGGCGTGTTTGACCAGACGACCGCCCTTTTTCACCAATCGCTGCTGCAGGCTCGTCAACGACCACTTCCCGATCCTCTGGGGCAGCACCAGTGGCCGCCAGAGGTTGCCCAGGTTATAGGCAATAATGGTCAGCCACAGCCGCACCTTGTTGGATCGAAACTTGTGGCAACTGAGCCGCGTCATCATCACCGCCTGCTTGCCTTCCTTGATCCACTGCTCCGCCGTCCCTCGTTTGTTATAGAACCGCACCACCGCACGACTCGGCAATATCTTGTTCCAGGTTGTCGTTGGCAGGAATGCGGATGGCGTACTTCGCGCCCCACTCTTACAGCACTTCATAAATATCCAGCATGGCAAAAGCCGCATCGGCCCGAAATGCAACTTTCTTCCCCATTCGCAGTTGGCCATTGATCTCCGGCAACAGCAGTTCTTCCCAGACCTCGGCGCTGTGGAAATTACCAGGAAGGAGCTTTGCCGCTAGATAATCACCCTCTCGATTGAACAGCAAGAGGGGATGATAACAGGTGGACTCAAAGTGCCCGTTGTAGGCGCTATGCTCCTGCTCCCCATAGACCGGAATCTCGGTGGAGTCCATATCCAGCACAGTTCGGTACAGTGAACCCAACGATTCTGCTTTTCCGATCAGTTCCCGGTTCAGCCGTGCCAGTCCCGCGAAGTTCCCGTTCTCGGCTAGCACCTCCGTCTCGAAGGTCCGAAACCGGGATGTCAGTGCCGCCCCTCGATCCCAGATCTTTTCCGAACCAATCAAACGGAAGGCCGGGTGTTGCGACAGCCGCTCGGCATCGTTCACATCCTCGTATCCAGCCAGACGACTGTAGACAGACTGCCGCAGCAGATCCGCAAAAGAAAATCGCGCATTGTTTGCCCGAGAGTCGGTCAGGTGTTCGTCGATGAGTTCGCTAAATCCCAGCCGCTCGTCCAACTCCCTCACCAAAATCAGCCCGCCGTTGGAAATCACCTTCGAAACCTCGAGCCCGACCCGCAAAAACCGATTGAATGACACTTGAAAAGCCTGTTTTTCGTTCTCACCAACCGGGTGTCCACCTTCTGACGACCGTGTTGATTATGTAAGAAGAAACATTATTGATGTTTGAAATGTTCAGGAATGCTCTTCCTCAATTTCAAAAAGGAAATCTAGGATAAACTTCATATGCGGTGAAACTTGCCGGATTTGCTCGATGACAGCATCATAGAGGCGTGTATAGAACTGCGGGCTCATGTAGTGTTCGGAGTCGATTTCGTTTAGTACTTCCCAGTAATCGATTTTGTAATGATGGCCGGAAGCATGCCAGTTCGTCGTCGAAGCCTCCTTGGGTGTACCAGCGAACCAGTCTGGCCTGGTAATCCGCCACTTCCTTCATAGTGGGGTCCCGGAGCTCTGTTTGCAGCCCATAAGGCTACCTGTCTTGCCGGTGCAAGTCCGGCCGCGGGAATTGGCTGATTTACCCGCGTAGTTATATTCGACGCCTTCGTGAGGCGACTCAGGAGGGCGAAAGCTCGAACGTAAACGCCCTGGCCGGTGCGGGGCTAGCAACTTTACCGGGCCGTACCATAAAATGACTTTGTAGCCTCGTTACACAACCACGCTGGAACTGGAGCGCGTGGGTTTGTAGATGCAGACCCTGTACAGAGATGGGGAAGGCCAAAGCGGACGATGAAGAAACAGCCCAGTGCAATCGTTCGGTCTGCCGGGGTACGGAAGACGGCACGGAGAGAATAGACGGGCAGAGTAAATTGGGGAACCTCTCGGCCCAGGTGGTACCGGACGTAGAAGTCATAAGTCGGTCCGGGGGAGCCGAGGGTCTCGGGTGAGGTCATAGTAAGCAATGACCCGGTGGGACAATATAACCCGCTGGCGAGCCAAGGACCTCTGGGCGGGAGCGTTCGGTCAGAAGGGGAGAGTGCCGCTTGGGCGAAAGCCCCACTACGGCTCGTTGCTCTCTTCCGAGATAGGAACATCAGCCGCGTATAAGCCGGCGCGGGGTGTTGGCTCGAGCCACTCCGGGTGGGCGGAGGTCGCGGTGGAATTCCCGTTTGAAGCCGTACTGGGGAAAACCCACCGTACGGGATTTTAGAGGGGGAGGAAGAAACACGCGTGCCCCGCGTGCGCGTCCCGGTGATCCGTAGGACTGGCGTGGTCAGCAAGTGGTGCGCTTCCTCTCTACTCGACGCCTTGTTCGTAATTCCAATCGATTTCGTCAGGGTCCTCGGGATAGCTAACCGGCGCCTGCGTCTTGAACATCCACGCGGGTAAGGTGCCGAAGTCAAAGACCACCGGATGTCCTGCCGTCGCCTGGATGAAGTCTTCCGTATACTCGTCCATCAAGGAGAAGTCCCAGTAAGTCTTACCGCTCTCGGGAGGCTTCAGTTCCGCAACCGCCATCTTGGGATAATAAGACTAGGGTTGCGTGCAGGGGTAATCCGCGTTGAGATCTCGAAGCGCCTTGTACGTCAGATCATGGGTTGGCCGACCACGCCGCAAAGGGGGTTCGGGGCAATCCTGAATCGAAACGGAAGTCTTCGATACCCCGAGCACCTTATCCCATTGGACCTCTGCCGTTGCAAGGGATTCCCTTGAGAGCAGGATCGATGGGCTCGACCCCAGGCAGGAGGCAAGACACATGAGCAATGCGATAAGTTTGCTCGATTGGCGCGGAGATAAGCTGATGCAACATCGTTGTGCCATCTCCATAATTCATTTCTGTTACTCTCGGAGCGTGATCGCTCCGAGGCGGTAGCGATGCTGTCCGTCGTCACCGGCCAAGGGCAAGGCGATTCGGGGCGTGCCATCACGTTGGCCGACGGATACAAACACCGTGTATTCACCGGGCGTCGTAACTGGCGCATATCGGCCGATGACGAACTCGCATTCATTCGTTCGTGTCGGCGGGGCACCAGCCGGGCCGGGAGTCAGGTCCCGCACGTTGAATTGCTGATCCGCCAGTACCGACACAATGCCGCCCTTGTCGTCCCTAAGTGTGAGCGTGACAAATCCTCCGGGATAACAGGGCGCCACGCCGGCATTAGCCCAAATGCTGCGCACCTTGAACGATTGGCCGATCACCACCTCGCGCGGCCACGACATCTCGCGCAGTTGCAAACGGTAGCCCATGCGCAGGTTGATCTTGTCAATAACCGAACGGTTCTCGTCCAGCTCCTCGCGCGGCCACCAATGAATGGACATGTAGCTGGCATGGTAATCCTCGATTGCTTTCAGCAGGAGCGAACCATCGCCCCATGCACCTTTCCTTTTCGAGCTGCCGTAGTGTTCGTGCTCGAGAATGACAGGCCAGCGCGGCCAGAAGGCCTGCGCCATTTCCGCGTGAAACCAAGAATGTGGCGGTCGTTGCACCAGAATGCTGTCGTCGCGCAGCGTCAGACCTTTTGAGATCGCATAATCGGTTTCCGGAAAATGGTAGCCCGGCTTTTCGGGTCCAGCCAAGTCGTCGTTGACGCACACGAGCGTCCGTTTGAAATGCTTTGCGTAGAGGTCCATATGCTCCTCGATGATCTTTAGGGATCTCTCCGCGGGCACTTGGCTGCTCATCAGCGTGTGGCCTTCCCCCCACAACCCGTAGGAGCCCACGTCAACGAACGACACGTTGGGATTGCCATCGTAGCGCGCCGCCATCACAGACAGGAATTGGTTCAGTTTTTGCAGAAAAACCGTGTCGCCAAAGTCCGGATCCCAGCTTCTTCCTTGCGGCGTGGGTCCTTTGCCGTAGTCATAGAAGGTTCCCTTGGCGCCAGCATTTTTGACCCACTCGGGTGTTGCGTAAAGAGGCCGGCCTTCCGAGCACGTCACGCGCAAAGCCACGCGTTTTCCCTTGGCGATCCAACGTTGCGCGGGCGTGTCGAACACTGCCCAGTTGAAACGCCCCTCCTCCGGCTCGAGAAACGCCCACGGCAGGCGCAGATACACGGTCGAGAGACCTGGAAAATCGTCCACTATGTCGGACGGTTCCAGCTTCGAACCGTAATTCCTCACAGAGTCCGAATAGTAATGCATGGTCCATCCCATATCCGGGTTGATCAATGCCTGGCCGGTATCTTCAGGTTGCACTGTGACCCACTCATCCGCGGCACCGGCGGCTAAAATTCCGAGGCCGCCCAACAGGCCTGTAGCCGCGAGTGCCCACCCAATGAGAACTGATACTCGCAAGCACCGCTTCAGACAGAATATTGAAGTCTCTAACAGATTCATTAATACTCCTCATTTAAACTAGCAGATCATGGACCTTCCCTTACTGGTGTGCTCATGACTCCAACTTCATTCTGATTCTGTGGCTCCCCGGAAATCGAGCGATGCGATTCGCGTTTCATTAGTCGAGTTGGCATGGTGTACCGCTGAGGGGGTAAGGATGGATTGGCGATCCGGTCCAATAACATCTCGGCCAGTTTTGCCCCTATTTGCTCAGGGAAAGCACGAACTGTAGTTAGTGCCGGATGCATAACTGAGGCTTCGATGTCGTCGAATCCCTCCACCGAGATATCTTGAGGAACCTGCAAGCCACAGTCGGCAAGGGCCTTGCAGGCCCCTTGTGCAATCGAATCCGCTGCGGCAACAATCGCCGTGAACGACTCATCCCGATTCAGGATTGATTTGGTGCCCAAATAGCCTACCTCGAAGTAGTCGTCGGAATGGATCTCGCTAAGTTCGGGAGCAATTCCCGCTTCCTCCATGGCCCGGCAATATCCTGCATAACGTCGAGCACCCCAGGGGAGCCGGGTGTTGCCTAAGAACCAAATGCGGCGGTGTCCCAGCGATAGGAAATAGCGCGTCTCCTCATAGGCCCCATTGACGTCGTCAAACCACACAACGTCGTATTGCTCGTCCTGCCATTCTCCAAGTACGTGGTTCCCCACCACAGCCGATGGAATTCCCCTGCGCTTCAGGAAATCCAAAAGGTTCGGAGAAATCCTCGCAGCCAGGATGTACCCGCAAACGAGGCCTCGACTCTGCAAGACCGGTGGCATGTGAAGGTCCTGCAAATCAGCCTTCGGGTCGTATTTGAGAGAAAGAAACATCAGATTGTAATCGTGTGTAGTGAAATACTCTTCCGCCCCGAGCAGGACTCGCGAATGAAACGGATGCAATATGTTGCGGTTGCCAAGAAGAAACCCGGCAATTCGTGTATTGGTCTTTTCACTCAGATTTAGCCCCAGATGGAGCGCCGCGCTCCTCACCCGGGTTTCAAGTTCGGGGCTAACTCGAATATTACCGCTCGCTACCCTGGAAACTGTAGCCGCACTGACGCCCGCCACTTTGGCCACGTCCTGTAATGTAGGTGTTTTTGCCATACACACTCCGTGCTCCGCCAATAAATCAGATCAGTGCTTCCATTATCCAACTGAGTTATTTTGCATATTTTCTGAAAGATTGCAAGTAATTTGTGTAGGACCCTTTGCCTTTTACGTATGGTTGCAGACCCGATGGGCCGAGCAGGTGGTGAGAACGAACGAGCTACTTCGGCCGATGAGCACGGAATCCGACCTATCGATCGACTGTGTGGCAAGTAGCCGCTCCTCCTGGCAAGAGCGGTCGTACAAGGCGTTGGTGGGTTTTGAGGAAGCTGAAGAAGGTTATCTCGCCCGACCGAACTGGACCGGGGCCATCGTCTTTTGGCGCCGGGCGGTGCCTATTTGAGCCAGGATATACCATCTGAATCCCTTGGCTAATTCCCCTGTGAGGGCTGACAACCACTGCGGGAAGGGAGGCGCATGATTCCTGCTTTCACCGTGTGATTGATTATGTCACTGGGCGTGAAAATTTGTCTTGACATTCTGCAATAAATCAGATAATTAAGCAAGCCGCAACGAACTTCGCGCCCACTTGGCCTTAGTACGGAGCTGGCGGGCACGGCCTTGCGTCGGGCATTGAGCGAATTCGTGCTTGGAGTAAAAAGGAGGTTTGTCATGCAGAGAGAAGGACACGGAGGTACCCTACCATCTTTAAGTCGGATGGCGAGATGGATGCGTTTATTCTGGATCTTTCCCGTTCTACTACTCGCGTTCATAAGCAACATGTACTCTCAGACCAACAGCGGCGCTTTGGCTGGTCACATCTTGGACTCTAGTAAGGCCACAATTCCCAATACGAGGATTACCGCCACGAATACAGAGACAGGAGTGGCGTCTACCGCACTCAGTACCGCTGATGGCGATTACCTGTTTCCTGACCTTGTTCCCGGGATATACAGCGCTAAAGCCGAAGCGGCCGGGTTCCAAACTGAAGTGGAAACGCACGTGATCATCCTCGTGAGCCGCACAACCTCACTGGACTTCACCCTGCAAGTGGGGAGCTCGACGCAACAGGTCACGGTACAGGCCACCACCGTAGGTGTCGAAACGCAGACTTCGCTTATCGCCACGACGGTTACAAATCAACTCGTGGAGGAGCTGCCCCTCACCAACACAACCGCTCAGGGTGGGGAACGCCTTGTTATCGATTTGCAGTTCCTGACACCCAGCGCGCAGGGTTCTTCCTACTTGGGCAAAATGATAGGTGGCCAGGAGTCTGGTGGGGATATCCTGCTGGATGGCAACAGTATGAACTCGGAAGGCGGTGGCACCAATGACGTGGAAAACGAAGCGCCCTCGGTGGAGGGAGTTCGGGAGTTCACAGTCATCACCACGGGGATGTCAGCGGAGTATGGCCGTACCACAAGCGGCATCCTCAATATGGCTACAAAGGGCGGCACGAACAATTACCATGGTTTGGCTTATGACATCATTCGCCAGACGGACCTGGATGCAAATACCTGGTTCAACAACTTAGACGCCGGGGAGGTTTGTATCAACGCCAATGACACCCCAGCGTGCAAAAAAGGTTACGCAACACCGGTAGACAAGAAGAACGACTTTGGCATAAACCTGGGCGGACCCGTGCGGATACCTAAGGTCTATAACGGGAAAGACAAGACGTTCTTTTTCTACAACTGGGAGGAGACCAAATTTGCGAAGGGCGGCACGAATATCTCAACGCTCCCAACGGCCGCAAACCGTCAGGGGGACTTCAGCGCAAATCTTGGGACGACAGTGCTGGTGGCGAGCAACCCCTGTGACAACGGCGCCCCCATTCACTCGGGTCAGATCTACAATCCCGCGACGACCCAGACGATTAACGGCGTGACGTGCCGCGCGTCTTACCCCGGTAACATAATTAACACGCCCTTGAGTGCAGTGGCGCAAAAGATCATGTCCTACGTTCCTGAACCGAATGTATCGAATGTAAATACCCTAGCGAGCAACTATGATCGGACGTATGACAATCCCGTAACAGGTACTTTTGAAAATATTCGGATCGATCACGTATTCACAGAGAAGGACAAGATTTTTGGCTCCTACAATACGAATGCATTTTGGGGGCCCAATGGCAGTTTCGCCATAGGCGGGCCAGCCGATGAATCGACCCACCAAAACTTCATTACCCATGACATAAACGTCGGTTACGATCATATCTTCTCGCCCAGAATTGAAAATCGTCTCAATCTTGGCTATTGGCGGTTCCACAACGTGCTGTATTCAAACGCCTACTTAGCCAACACAGATTGGAATCAAGTCCTGGGCATCTCAAATCTAGACAGCCCTATCTTTCCGATCATCAACTTCGCGCAAGGGGGCTACTACGCTTTGGGGGTAAATAATGGTGTCCTTTCCGCTCAGAACCGCGTTGCGATAAACGATCACTTAACTTGGGTCAAAGGAAAGCATACCTTGAAGTTCGGTTACGATTTGCGTGACCAGCAATACACCAATTATGCCCTCAACAGCAGCGGTACCTTCACCTTTGGCAATGCCGAAACCTCAGGGATTTCGACATCCGTTACGCAAGATGGTAATTCCTTCGCAAGCTTTATGCTCGGCCAGATCGCCTCAGTGAATGCCGCGGTGATAGTCGCTTTTCCGCGTTGGAACACCCATTATCAAGCGCTTTACGCTCAGGATGACTTCAAGGTAAGTCGTACGCTCGTGCTGAATCTTGGGTTGCGGTGGGACGTAGATTCGGTGCCGACGGAGGCCTACGGCAACTCCAGCATGTTCGATCCGAATCTGCCCAATCCGGGCGCGGGCGGGCGGTTAGGGGCGCTGGCCTTTGCCGGGCCTCTCGGAGGATTGGGGCTCAGCGATCAATGGGTAGGAACATGGCACAAGGATTTCGCTCCCCGCCTAGGCTTCGCGTGGGCTCCAGCGAGGTTCCATGACAAGACCTCTATCCGCGGGAGTCTCGACATTGTTTACGGCGCGTTTCCAACAGGCCTTACGGGGGGTGGAGACCAAGCAGGTTTCACTGCCACGACCGGTTATACGGACACAAACAGCATCGGCGCATTCAGTGGAGCTTCCTTCACTCTCGATCATGCATATCCGGCTTTTCCATTAACAGTCAATACCAGTCCGTCACAGCTCAACGGGACAACCATTTACTACACAGACCAGGGCACAAGGCCTCCCATGGAACAAATGTGGAACCTCAGTGTGGAGCAACAACTTGCCCCTGACTTGGTCCTCACGGTTAATTACGTAGGAAACCACGATACCCATTTGAGCTCCGACTTGCGGGATATCAACGCGCTCCCGCCCCAGTACTGGTCTATGGGATCGGAATTGACGAAGCAGGTAGTCGGAAACACTTATGGGGTCGCAATTCCGTATGCGGGTTTCAAGGGCACCATCGCCAACGCACTTCGCCCCTATCCTCAGTACCTGCACATTACTCCGGCAGTTGAAGATACGGGGATGTCCATTTACGAAGCTATTTGGGCGCAACTCCAGCGGCATTACAGAAATGGTCTGACACTTCTCACCTCTTACGCCTATGGTTACAATACGACGAACGCCGATTGGTGGGGCCCTTCCAGTTACCCCACTTACATACAGGACCCATTCGATAGGGCCAACGATAGGCATATATCGCCTGTAGATGTTCGAAATAAGCTCACCTTTGCCTATTTCTATCAACTTCCCTTTGGTACGGGCAAGTATTTTCTCGGGAGTAGTTCCAGGGCGCTGAATCAGCTGGTGGGCGGGTGGACCATTGGCGGAATCCAAACCTATACGGGTGGGACTCCTATCACGTTTGGTTGCGCAAACACGATTCCGGGGACCGACAACTGCGTCCGCTGGAATCATGTCGGAAACAATCTTACATCGGCCCTTTCGCACACCAAAGCTTTTAATCCGGCTGTAGACAACTTCTTCCTGAATCCAGGTCAGACCTATTCTCAAGTTTTTATTGATCCCGAGAATGGGGTCACGTCAGGGGGACCGTATCAAATTGGCGCCCTGTCCAGATACACAACCGCACGCGGCGTATTCGCGCCTGTTGAGAACTTCAGCGCTGTGAAGCAGATATTCTTCACAGAGCGGGTTCGCGGCGAGCTTCGCATCGAAATGCTTAATGCGTTCAACCGCCATTACTGGACTACTCCTACTGCGACCCCGACCAGTCTGACATTCGGCCAGGTCACTAGGGCCAACACTCCCCGGCAGATGCAAGCGGGCTTCCGGCTTAGATTTTGATCTTTGCTCGAGCTAATCCGTGGATCGCGGGGATATGAGGGCTGAAAACCACACCAGCGGGGAATGCGCCTGCCGGGATTTCCTTCGAAATGCTGCTACCGGAGGGACGCTGGGATGGGCGCTTGGAGCGCCAGCGTCCCCCGGGAGCGAAGCCACCGGGGGAAAACCCTCTACCGCCCTCGAACTTGACTAACCTGCCCTCCGTCTTCAGGTGTCGCTACGATCGGGACGTTCTACTTCGATCCGGGGGGAAGGCTCGATCAACGCTACGAGATCGTGGCGGTAGATGGCGACGGCAACCGTTCGCCGGACGCGGCGGTGGCGCAGTAGCGGCAGGGAAGA
>JBEKNU010000118.1:0-21920 GCA_049522495.1 Terriglobia bacterium | reverse complement strand
CCGCATCGACGTGGTTTCAGCTTCTACCCACCAGATCGTGAAAAGCATCGCCGTGCCAGGGGCACAAGCCCTGACTCTTACCCCGGACAACTCAAGGGTTTATGTGGGCGGGGCCATGCAGAAACTGATAGCGATTGACACCTCTTCGCTGCAAGTGGTCGCTCAATACCTTTACCCACAATACAATGGGAATTACATTGAACCCGTACCCGTCGCTGTGGCCAACGGTCTGGTGCTCCTGCTCGGCTATGGCGCGACCGGATTCGGGATGTACAATCCGGCAACCGGGGCCATCACCGCCGGTAACAACGCGAATAACTGTATGCTTGGCCAGTCCTATGCGCGCAGTGGAGACGGCCAGAAAGTGCTGGTGGCTGCGGATAGCTACCCTGGGTTCATCAGCTTGATCGACGTGCCCAGCGCGAGTTGCGTCGCCAAATTTCAATATGAGAACCCCGCCTTCGCCCCGGCAGCCAACGCCGACGGCAGTCAATTCGCCGTGGTGGGAGATGCGCTTTACATTCTGAGCGCGAATCTGAGCGTGTTGGGAACCGTGCCGATAAGCGGATCGCTTTCAGGAATGGTCTACAGCCCGGATGGACGGCTGCTCTATATTGTGTCGCGGCTTTTCGCGGCGTTCGACGTGTACCAGTCGACCATTTCGACGTTCGATACGCAGACCTTCAAGATGGTAGGAGTGGCCCCCTCTTTCGGGGGCTTGCGGGCCGGGTCGGGTGTAATACTCGAAATTCCTGCGGCTGCCGATCCCACAGGTATGATCTTTGGCGCCGGGGGTAATGGGTTAGTTTTCGACGACTCCACTTACTATCAAACTTCCGCGGGCTCTCTTCAGTACCCTGGGACATTCGGGGCCACCCCGGCCGAAGGCAGTCCCGAGACCTCCACGCCCGTGACCTTTCAGAGCGTCATTGTGTCGGGAAAGCCAGGAGTCTGGTTCGGATCGCAACCGGCTACGGGGGTCCAATACAATCAAGGATCGACCGTTCTCCAGGCGACGGCGCCTCCGAGTAGTACGCCCGGGCCCGTTAACGTCAAGATCTTCGGCCCCGACGGGGCGACTGGCATCACCGCCGATGGGTTCAGTTACGGGCCTTATCCGCTGACGTACGGCGAGATTGCCGGCGGACCGCAAGGCGGGGCGAGCGCGGATTTGTTCGGCTTCGGCTTCTCGGCCGACGTCCAGGGGGCGGCCATTAACGTTCAAATGGGCGGTCAATCCGCCCCCGTAACGCAGACGCAATGGTCCTACAACGATACCCCCTATGAGTTTTCGCTTCAGCACCTCCAGGTCACCCTGCCACCCGGTTCCCCCGGTGCGCAGGACATCACGATTTCAACTCCCACCGGAACTTCAACGGTTTCCAAAGGCTTTCACGTTTTGGAGAGCGTCGAGGATTATGCGACGGCGGACACGCTGCTCGACGTTCTGTATGACTCATCGCGCCAGCAGCTTTATTTGAGCGCCGGAAATCACATCGATGTCTTCTCTCTCACCACCAACAGCTTTCTGCCGCCGATCACGCCGCCCAGCGTGGGAGGCCCGCGGCAATTGGAGGGCTTGGCCCTTACGCCCGATGGCTCGAAACTGCTGGTCGCCAATTCAAGTGACAACTCGGTGGCCGTAATTAGTCCCGATCTTCCCACCGCGGCAACGGCCGTGACGATTGTTCCTCCCAACGCCTTCGCATCGCCTTTGCCTTACCAGATTGCGCCGACGAACCAGGGCTACGCTTTTATCGATACCAGCATTGGCTCGGTTTATTTGCTGGACCTGTCCACTCTCAAGGTGTCATCCGACACCGATCCCGGCATCTTTTCGGCATACAGCGAATTGGGGAGCGGGATCGCAGGGTCTCGGGATGGCTCGGCGGCCTGTATCAACTCAACGGGTGGCACTCCCGGCTCCGTTGCGGTTTGGAATGCTACGACCAACGCCTGGGTGCCACAAACCAGTCTGCCCGGCTCGATGGTGGACTGTGCCATCTCGGGCGATGGCAATATCTCCTCCGCGCTCGGCGAAGGATATCCCAGCGGACTGGACCTCCGATTCGTCGATCCCCAAGGCAATCTCGTGGGTGCGGCCGGCATGCCCGCTTTCCTCCGAGAGACCTCGGATAATTTTTCGTCCTACCTGAGTGGCGATCGCCTGAACGACTCCGGCAGCCTGATCTACCTCCCTTTCCCCCAAGGAATCGATATCATCGACATTGCGCATGGAGACTTGCGGGAAAGAATCTTCCTCGCGGAACAGATGGGCATCGGCGTGGCGGGAAGCATCGCGACCCGCATCATTCACAGCATGGCCATGGATGAGACCGGTCAGCAGATTTTCCTGATCACCAACAAAGGCCTCACGGTCGTCAAGCTGGATTCGGTGCCGCTATCGATCGGCAGCTTGACGCCGGCCATCGGTCCCGCCGGCACTCAGGTCAAAGTCCGGGGAAGCGGTTTTCTCCAGGGAATCACAGCAAGCGCAAATGGCGTGTCTGCCGCCGTGAGCTACAGTGACGCCGACACGCTAGAGCTCACCATACCGTCCCTCCCGGCGGGAGCAGTTCAAATCACCCTAAAGAACCCCGACGGGCAGACCTACTCGCTTGACGACGCATTCCGCTCCGAATGATCGCTTGAAGTTAGGCCGGAATCGAAGTGACTGAGTCACGTGACGCACAGAGACATCAGGCGAGAGGTGAAGGCTGCTTGGTCGCATGGGGTTTTAATTAGCCGCGGACCCATCCGTCCGCAGATTGCCTACCCGGAGAAGTGCCACCCCTGACTCCCCGGAAGTCCCCTTCGGGGAAGTTTGTGGTGGCGCTGCACTCGGGGGGATAGACCCCGAACTCCCTTGCGTTTCCCTGCTGGCTTCCCAATAATGGAAGCATGCTGACACGGAATAACGTTCGTCTGACGCTGGAAGGCGCATGCACCATCCTGGGGGTGGCAGAAGCCAAGGCGCGAGAAATTAAGGTTCCGCAAAACATTGCCATCGTGGACGAGGGCGCCCACCTGCTGGTTTTTGCGCGCATGGACGGCGCCAAGCTTTCCTCCGTGGAAGTCGCCTTGACCAAGGCTCGTAGTGCCGCCCTGCGCCGCGCGCCCACGGGTCCGTCGCCTGCAGACGACCCGAGCCTCATGAATTCCCTCGGCTTGGCCGTGGCCACTGAGGCCCGGCTCACGTGCCTTCGCGGCGGCCTGCCACTGATGGTGGGCGGCCAATGCGTGGGCGGCATCGGTGTGAGCGGCGGCCCCGAGGCGGATGACGTCGTGGTGGCGCAAGCCGGCGTGGACGCGCTCGCGAGGATTGCGCAATGACCACGACGGCTCAATCCGCGACGATGGTGAAGCCGGACTATTCCCGCGGCAAGCAACTGGCGCAGCAGATTTTCCATGAGACCATGGCGGCCATCGATGTGCGCCACGCCATGCTGGCGAAGCTGAAGTTCGAGGGCGGCGCGCTCGCGGCCGGGGAAGTAGCGCATCCTCTTGCCCAACCGCCGCGTGTCGTGGCCTTTGGCAAAGCCGCCAACCGCATGGCAACTGTGCTTCATGAAATTCTGGGCGGGCGGATTGAAGCTGGAGTTTCCGTGGGGCCGGCCGAAACGCAACAAAAGCTCGCGAACTTCCAATATTTTGTGGGCGGCCATCCTTTTCCCAATGCCGCCAGCCTGGAGGGCGCGCGGGCGGCGCTTGAACTCGTTTCCCATCTGCGGCGGGAAGACACGGTCATCTTCCTGGTTTCGGGTGGAGGGTCCGCCATCCTGGCGCAACCCATGGATCCGAGCATCACGCTCGCCGATTTGAAGGAGTTCAACCGCGCGCTGGTGACCTCCCACCTTCCCATTGAAAAGATCAACGTCCTTCGCAAGCACCTTTCCGCGGTGAAAGGCGGCAGGCTCGCCGAGTGCGCTTACCCCGCACGGCAATTGACGATTTTCATCTCCGACGTGCCTGACGACCTGCCTTCAATGGTCGCCTCCGGGCCGACCATGCCCGATGAATCCACCACCGAGCAGGCTCATGAAATCGCGCAACAAGACAACCTGGTCAGCCACTTCCCCGCGAGTGTCCGGGGATTCTTCGAGCGCCGGGAGCTGCCCGAGACTCCCAAGCCGGGAGACCCGCGCTTTGCGAATTCACACTATTTTTCCCTGCTGTCCAACCGTAACGCGGTGGCGGCGGCCTTGACGGCGGCGGAAAAGCTCGGCTTCGCGGCCGAGATTGATCGCGGTGCCTGGGACACTGACTTTCAGCAGGTGGTGCACTCGAACGTCGCCGCGCTCGACGCCCTGTCGCGGGCGCGCCAGGGCCAGCCCGTCTGCTTGGTGGTGGGCGGAGAAGTGACGTGTCCGGTCACCGGCCCCGGCATGGGCGGGCGCAACCAGGCCTTCGCTCTCTACGCCGCGCAGCAGATTTCCGGACAGCGTCGCGTCGTCCTCAGCGCGGGCACCGATGGTCGCGACGGGAATAGTCCCACCAGTGGAGCCGTGGCCGACGGCCAGACGGTCTCGCGCGCCCAGGGCCGCGGTCTGGACCCAGCCGCCTACCTCGCGGGGAGCGACGCGTATTCGTTCTTCCGCACCTTGGGCGATACGCTCGATACCGGCTTCACGGATAATAACGTTCGCGACGTGCGCATCTGGCTCGATTTTGGATAATATCTTGAGGGGATGGAGCGGATTCCTGACATTGTGGATATAGGGCTAATGCTAGCTGATGTTGGCTAAGAGTCCGGTAGGCGCCGTAAGGAGTTGCACCCCAAGGGACATAATGTCACTGGCGGTGCGCAGGTCGATGGCGTCGGACTTGTTGTCATGCCGGGACAGCCCCTTCCCAAGGTCTGGACTGAATCAGGCTTGACCTTCATTTTGGGTAGCCGCCCGGTTTTAGGGTGGATGGGGACAGCAGGCTGACCGCGTACACGCGCCAGCCCTCGGCCCCGAGGAATTCCAAGGAGAACTCTCATGCCGGAATCAATTGGATTTATCGGACTCGGAATTATGGGCCAGCCGATGGCGCTAAATCTCGCCAAGGCAGGCCACAAGCTGGCGGTCTACAATCGCACCGCGGGGAAGTCCGCTGCCCTGGAGGCGGCGGGCGCGCGCGTGGCCACATCGCCCGCCGACGCCGTGCGCGATGCCGGCGTGGTCATCATCATCGTGAGTGACTCGGCCGCGGTGGAAAGCGTGGTGACCGGCAAGGACGGCATTCTTGAAACCTTGCGTTCCGGAGCCATTGTCATCGATTCCAGCACCATCAGCCCCGCCGTCAGCCGTAAGATGGCCTGCATGGCTGCCGGCAAGGGAGCGAGTTGGCTCGACGCGGCGGTTACCGGCTCCAAGCATGGCGCCCAAAAAGGCGAATTGACCTTTATGATTGGCGGCGACCGCGAGATTTTCGACCGCGCCATGCCCATCCTTCAGGTGCTGGGGAAAAAGCACATTTACTGCGGCCTGCACGGGCTCGGCCTCTCCGCCAAGCTCGCCCAGAACACCATCCAGGCCACCATGGTCGAGGTCTTCTGCGAGGGTTTTGTGCTCGCCACTAAGGCCGGTGTGCGGCCGGAAACGATGCTGGAAATCATCCAGTCCAGCATGGCGCGCGCCGGCATTACCGACTTCAAAGCCCCGTTCATCTTCAAGGGCGACTTCACCCCTTACTTTCCCCTCAAGCTGATGCACAAAGATCTGGAATTGGCCGCCGAAGCCGGCTACGCGCAGGGCGTTCCCATGCCGGTGCTGGCGGCGGTGAAAGAGGTCTACATGGCCGCCAAGGCTCAGGGCAAAGGCGAGCAGGACTACGCCGCGATTGTCACTTTCCTGGAGGAGCTCGCCGGCGTGAAAGTGCGGACGTAACACCGCCCTGCCGAACTGAAAGAGAAAGTCAAAAGTCAAAACGCAAAAGGCAAAAGGCAAAATTGAAGAGCCTTGCAGCAGCCGCAGAGCGGACCGGTTTGGCAGGTCCGCGGCTCCTAGATACGGCGGGTTATTAGAGCCTCATCCTCTCACGCGAAACTGCCGATAGACAATATGGGGAAGTGTGTGACGCGGGGGAGGGGCAGAGGCGTTAGGTCCGTCGGATTTCTTGGCACGGGCATCGTGCCCGTGCCTTTCGTAGCACGGGCATCCCTGCCCGTGTCCGTCACGGCCAGGATGGCCGTGCTACGACAGGCGACTGCGGCCCTCCCGGGCATCCCGTGTTGAATCTGCAATCTTGAATCGCCTCCTGTTCTAAGGAAAATATGAGAGAGGGGAATAGTCTGGATGCTGGCGTTGGACAGCGATCGATGGCGATAGATGGCGAGGGTCAATAAAATCTAGCAGATACAGCTCTAGTAGGGCGCAGGCGAGGCGGCGGAGCGGGGTGAATAGTTGAGAATTTTAAGGGGAATGTCGCCGAATTTGTCAAGAGCCTTTATGTGGAATCAATAAGTTACGGGCGGCACTGCAAGGAATTTTGGATGGAATCGGCGACAAGCCCTATTTTCTGTGCTAAACACTTGATTATGAAAGAGATAATTCGGCGACATGCTGGAATTTGACGAAAAAATCGGCGACAATTCGGCGACATGAATTTTGAAAGTGGCGAGCCAGCATCGAAAATCGTGCTCAGGATGAGACTCCTGAAGGGGATGGCGAAAGGTGGTACTGGATGAGACCCCTGAAAGGCGTGGCGAAAAGTGATACGCATGAGAGCAACGAAAATTGATATAGCGAGAAGCCGCGAAGAGAACACCTTGGCGTAGTGCGAAAAGCGCATTCTGGCGAAGTGTGAAAATGAATATAGTAAGAAAGTGCGAAAAGCGCATCCTGGCAAGGTGAGAAAATAAATCTTCTCAATGCGTGAAAATAATTTTAGGCAAAAAGGGGGAGGCCGGGCCGGGTGTCCGGCCTCCCGAGATTAAACTAGTCCCAACGTGGGTCGAGGGGCCTTCCACTGGTGATCCACTTCACTACCTGGAGATCTTCTTGAACGACTTCCATGACCTTCGACAGAGCATTCAACGATGTCTCGCTCTCCGTTTGACCCATAGCCATGTCCTCCACGATCCGGCAAAGCCCAAGGGCTCTTCGGAGCATACGAGGAACAAGGTCCTGTTCGTCGTTAACACTCAGGCGGGCCTCGGCCAAAGCAACAATCTCCTCTTGCCAGGGCGCGAGCTGGTCTTTGCTTTCTTCGTTAGATGGCGCGGGCAGCGGATTTGGCTGCTCGCTTTTTTCTGATACTATTTTCTTAGCCTTCATGGGAGTTACTACCTCCTTTGTGGGTTAGGGGCCGCACGCTGTTTCATGCAGCGGGCGGTCCCGACTTGAGCTTCTCAAACCTACTTTTGCAAAAGCAAAAAATCAAACCAAAACAACAGTAGCCTCTTGCTTTAGTTCACTCCCCGCTTCCGTCTGAAGGCGTTCAAGGCGTGGAAAAGCCGGTGCGTGCTGACATACTGCTTGCCGGAAACGGGGTCTTTCACGGTGGAACTCTTGATAGGCTCTTCGATGACTTGCGCCGGTAAACCCTCTCCCAATTCGGCGCACACGATATCCCGCGCCTCTGCTTTCGAGGGGCCTAAAACCCGGACCTCTTTCTGTTCGATGCGGTCTCGCCATCGGCCAAAATAGTTGCCGCGCCGCGGCTCGAAAAGTCGCAAGATATCCTCGTTACCCGCAACCAACAAGCCAAGCCCTGGCCTGCCCAGCCGGACTGGCAGCGCATCCCCCAGGCGGCGCAAAACTTCCAAAGCATCGACGGATTTATAGAGCAAGTCGGCCTCATCCAAGACGAGGGCCAGCGGCGTTTTGCGGCTGCGCACGGCGCAAGAAATCGAATCCCGCAAGCCCTCGGCAGACTGCGAATAGGACGCGCCCACTTCCCGAGCGATGCGCCCCAAGAGAGCGCAAGGCGTCATAGGGCCGGGAATTTCGACAAGTGCAAGCGAAGGCTCGGCGGCGCTGGCAGCTTCCGCCGCGCGGGATTTCAGCAAGTAACTTTTTTGCGCGCCGGTGGGAGCGTAGAGAATCCCCCATTCGCCCGCTTGGCAATAACTAATCAGGCTATCAATTTGCCGCGTCGTAGCAGTCTCATAAAGCCTGCCGGGACTCTCATGCACCAGAGGGGGATGCGTGCGGATGAATTCGAGCGCACGCTCGGCAATCGCCGAACCATTCCTGCGGTGTTCGGTCCCGGCTGCCAAGTGGCGCATCGAGAAATAGGAATCTCCGGTGCCCCGTGCAATCTCCTTCAGAGACAGCCCGCTGCGGGATTGGAAGACTCCTAGTGCGAGCCGCGCTTCCTCGCGTATAGCGTTCACGAGCCCTCCTTCATCTTTTCCCACATGCGGTCGGCCACTTCATCAGCGGTCGGGTTGCCCCTCCGGCGCGTGGCCATGTATTCCACACTGCCGGTTTCAGGATGTCCAAGCGGCGGCGGCGCCGGAGTTGAAGTTCCGAAAAGCTGGCGCGGATTCACTATCTGTTGAGCGACCATCGCATCAAGCATGGCGCGGGTAGGAAGGAAGGGCGCTTCAGCCAGGACACCTTGTGCCGCGCCGATGGTGCGAAGGCTGCGCTTCAGAAGCCCTTTGACAGAGTTGATGCAACGCAACCGGAGCTTCACTTCCGGGCGCGATTCCGAGCCCCAAGGAACTTCCCTTTTCAAGTTTGCGGTGCATGACTCAGTGCCGCCCGTCACGGGGTAAATCACCGTAACCTGCCCAAGCGTGCGGCGGCTGACAAGCACTTCGGCATCTTTCCCTTGATGAAGGAAAAGCTCGGGGGCAAAGTATTCGAGGGTCTGTCCGTAAATCGTGAGGGCCACTTCCCCGCCCCGGCCGATTTTCAGGAATCGACGGTCTGCCGTGTAAAATTCCAATTCCGGTTCGGTGAGGGTGCGAAAGCCAGCGGGGGGCCGCTTGGCGAACCAAGCCTCATCCGGGGTCATACCCTGAAGGTAGCGCCCCTTGCTGCGATGCCCGGAATTCCATTCGTTCGCACACCACCACTCGAAGCCTGCGATGACTTGCTCAATAGTCGGAATGGGCGGGGCCGGGGCTTTGCCTTCCTTGAATTCCCGCGCCTGCTTTTCGAGCAACGCCAATCGCGGGGGCCGCTCTTGCGGGTTTCGCCCCGTGTAAGTGGAAAAGCTCCGCTCAAATTCAGAGATACAGGAATGCCAGCGCTCAATGATTTTGGTTTGGGGATTTCCGCCAATCGCCTTGACGGGCTCGACACCCAAGCGATGCCAGAGGCCGACAGTTTCAGCGTATAGCCGCTCTCCCTTGATGCGGAACTCTCCGCCGTTGAACCGTTTCCCGATAAATTCCTTGCCTAAATCCATGTGGACGTGGCCGGGTACGCACGCTTCAGAAAGCATGGATGCGGCGGCTTCCATCACCATATCGCCCGAGACGGCGGGGCCGTAAGCTCCGCCCAAGCGCCGCCAGGAGGCCACATCAAGAAAATTCACCATCCAAATCCGGCCTAGACGCCAGCCGGGATCGCGGCATAGGATGTCAAAGACCTTCTGGTCTGTGACGGAAAAATCACCCGAATTTTCCGGGGGCCGTCGTCTGATACAAGGCGCGCATTTGTTGCGGTAGGCTTCTTCCCCTTCGCGGAAAAGAGTCAAGGTCGGAAGGTCAACGCCTTTAAGGTACGTGCGCGATTGATGCAGGGTTGGCCTCTCATAGATGCACTCCGCCCCCCAAGCGCGCTGCTTTGCGTCGATTTCTGCGAGTAATAGCCGGTGCGCGTGCGGCTTCGAAAGCTTGGCTTGATTGAGGTAGAAACTCAACAATTCCGGCCCCATCCACGCATTTTGAGGGTCGGCAAAGAAGGAATAGCCAGACCGACCAGGCCGATTCTTGGGAAGGATACGCTTCCAAAATTCCGCCATCTTTTGTGATGCGGGAATATCGGGGTTATGATTAACGTCTTTCAACACGCTTAGCTTTTGGTGAATGGTGGAAACGCCGATGCCTTCGATTTTCGCTTGAGCCCGGACGTAATCCTGACGGTTGTCAATCAGGATTCCCCCTAACGACTGGCCTTGGTATCTCCGCCATGTGCCGTTAGTACAACCGCCGATGACCCTGGCCCACTGGTCAGCATAGGGTTGGTAGCGTTTGGGGATGGAGGGCGGAACTGCCTTGAGCATTGTATGTTCGGTCTGCGAAGGGGCGGCGAAGGGCAGACGCGGCTCTGATTCAGCGGGGGCCGCGTCGGGTTGGCGGTTCATATTCTGAAGCGCGTCGCAAGTGTCGGCCCTCACCCATGCCTGATACGCACTGGGGCTCATCACTGAAAGCGGAATTAACTTTCTGCGGGAATCCTCGGGGTCAGTCACCAGGATAATCCGCTTGCGCTCGTACCGGCGCAAGAGGGCCTTGGGGTTGACCCCTTCGAACTGGGCAACTTCCTTCACTCCGAGATGTCGAACGGCGTCCATGCTGCTATGCCTTCCGAGTCCGCTTCCTTCTTACCTTCCGAGATAGGGCGCTTCGAAGTAGCGACACGATTCGGGGCGCTGATTCCCCGAGGTCTAGGGATTGCTTCAGCTTCTCGCTCAAGAGAAGCCGTTGTATGCTATCGTCTCCGAGGATTTGGGAGAGAATGGGTACCAGCGCCGCCGGAAGCCGCCATCTTTTTCTTGTCTCTGCTTTCCAGGCAGTCACCTGCGCGGGCGAGACGCTGAAGCCTGGCTGCT
The DNA here is from genome assembly GCA_049522495.1 of Terriglobia bacterium. Lineage (GTDB taxonomy): Bacteria > Acidobacteriota > Terriglobia > UBA7540 > UBA7540 > Bog-366. The sequence continues at coordinate 11,204 of JBEKNU010000118.1, read as the reverse complement.
TGCTCAGCTCCTCGGCCAGGGCCTCTTCCGTGATGCCGTGGCGAAGCATAGCGAGTTTCAGCGCCCTTCGGAGAAGCGCGTCTATCTCAGTTGGCTGGAGGGCTCGATTTGTGTCGAAAATATACATAGACAGGCAACTTCCCGCTTAGGATAATCATAATAATCCCGCGCGGGATTGTGTGTCAAGCAAAAAGTGAGGTTGAAATGGCACCTCGTGAAAAAGTAAAAGACAAGGTTTTGGGGCTTGTGAAAACACTCGGAATGACCCAGGCGCAGGTGGGGAAACGAGCGAGGATAAGCCAATCCAAAATGTCGGACTACTGCGCGGGGAATCTGACGCCTTCGCCAGCAATGTTTGTCCGCTTGGCGATGATAGCCCCTTATCCCGACAACCTTTGGTTTTTGGGGCAGGCTGGAGTCGATGAAAAGTTGGTGCAGGGCATAGCTGAGAATCTTTTTTTGGAAAGGCGAGCGCCAGCTGTCGAAGGCGAGATTATCCGCGTGCCGCGAATTAGTGACGCATCGAAGCAAGATGGGGTGCACAGCCCTTTACTGGCACTACCATCTTGCGCCCTTGGGGGTTACACGTCCCTTCGCTATACCGTGCTCGATGAGGCTGTACGACTGGGCGGCATCCAAGAGGGCGACATCATAGTTCTCGACACCTCGGCGGATATTACCAGAAACCTTGCGGCTCTTTGGGGCAAGAAGGTGCTCGCGAGAATCTACAGCTCTAGTGACTCGGGATTCTATGAGGGCTCACTGACTTGCATAGCGGACACCGACTTTCGAGGTAGCCAGGCCAGCCTGAAGGATTGGATTGCGTTTCTGGCATATACTCTGAATCTTCATGCGGAACTGAGCGAGCCAGACCTTGGTGTTGCTTTAGGTGAGATGCGGCTTACGCGCAAGGATTGGGACCGTATCGGCGCGCCGCAATCTCGCGGCGAACTGTCAGCAAAGCAGCCTGAAATAGAGAAGATGCCGGTGAGACTTTTCGACGGAACCGAAATCCTTGGCGCGGTTGTCGGCCACTTCCATCCCCTGGCGCGGGCCTAAGGGGCGGAATGAAACGAAAACCCCACCTGCGGAATGGTCCGATGTTCGGCGACGATTGCCTTTTATCGACCGACCAGGCAGCGGAGCTTCTTGGAATCTCGCCGTGGACGCTGAAATTTTGGCGCACCAGGACGCGCGACCGTGGCCCGGATTTTATCAGGTTAGGCGCTCTCGTTCGCTACTCGCGACAAGCGCTTGAGCAGTTCATCCGCAAACAAACGGTGCGGCGGCAAGGCGCGAAGGGGACTCATAGATGAGCGGCGCGGCGGCAGTGATGCCTGATTCCTTAGTTGCGAATTCCGAGGCCGTTCACATTCTGACGGCGGAATTCCTGACACCGGCGCAAGTCGCGGCCTTGCTCAAAACCTCGCGCAAAGAACTGGCCGATATGCGGGTCAAGCGCGCGGGGCCTCCATTTGAATTAAAGGCGCGGGGAGTGGTGGTTTACCCGGCAGACGGTCTGAGGCGCTATCTGCGGGCGCTGCCTCAAAGTGCAGGCTTTGGCGCGCGTAGCGCGCGGCGCGGCAACCTGAATTGAGAAAGAGGAAAACGAAAATGGAAAATTTAAAGTTGCGGCAAGTTGGCACGCGGCATGTCGCCTATGGCGAGGATGGAAAACCCGTGGGCGAGGTTCAAGAAGCGCATCTGAAAGCCTACGTTGCTTCGCTTCCGGGCGCGTACTATCAAACTCCCGAACAAAAGGACACCGGATGCTTTGCCGCGCAGCGGTTCGCGGACGCGGTTCAAACTCGCGCCTATGAACTGCGCAAGGCTGATCCGCACTTGCCCGAATTGGAAGCGCACCGGATGGCAAGTTCTCAGGTGTCGCAGAAAAACCCGGCGCTGCTTGCCGCATATCGCAAGGACGTACAGGAAATCTGAAAGGGGCGACTATGAGAAAACTTCGGAGCAAGCCCGCCATCGGGAAAGCGCCGGGCGCGGGATTCATCGGAAGTCCCACCAGTGCGCGCCGCGTGAAAGAGCGATGGCGGCTTGAATTTCAATTAGAAAACTGCCGGGCGCAGATTGGCCTCTGGGAGCGAAATCTTGCGACGGCGAAAGAGGGTGTGAAACGCCAAAGTGCGCAACTTTCGGCGGGGCGTGGTGCAGCGCATCTTATCCTTCAAACCTATACGGATGATGTCGCCAAAGCAGAGCGCATGATTGCCGCATTTAAACAGAATACGATGAGCCTCCAGGAGGAACTCGCTGCGCTGGTGCTGACTCCTGAGCAGGCGGCAAAGCGGAAGGAAAATCAAGATATTCTGGCGGCGCTGGTGCTGGCGCGGGTGGAAGGCGACAAACAATTAGACGGGGCGCTGAGTACTGTTTTCCGCTTGCTCTATGAACGCCAGCAGGTAACAGCCAAGATGCGCGAGCGGGCGCTGGTGCTGGAATTCGAGCGCGGTGTAGATTTAGACGATGCCCGGTTTGAGGCTTTGCTCCGGGCGCTGCCCAAAGATATGGCGTGCGAGTCAGCAAAATGGGCGTCGTGGTTCCTTGGCACGGAAGCGGACAGGACTCCATATATGGTCAGCGGCGGGGATTTCTGCTTGGATGAGACTTTGGCAAGTTGTAATGGCTTTCGCTCCGGGGATACCCCAAGCCTGACAGAGAAAGAGCGGCGCGAACTGGAAAGGCAAAAGGATTCTCTCTACCCTCCCAGTGCGGCAGGGATGGAGCGCCTTGCGAACATTCCGCCTAAAAAAGCGGAGCAATCCACGGGGAAAATTCAGTGGGGATTGGCGCCGGGTGCGATAGTTTAGGGAAAGGGTTTGCTCGATGCTTGGACCCGTCCGACTGACCTTTAGGCACAAGGCGCAGCGCCGATTTTTCCGCAGCCGGACTCGGCGGTTGAGCGCCCATTTTTCGATGGAGGAGAAAAATTATGCACGAGCACCAAGCAGCAAAGTTAGCCAGCAACATCCGTATGATGCGCGGGTCGGTGATGATGGTTTCCACGAAAAGCACCGAGAATGATTTTTACATGGACATTCCCACCGGGTGGAATGCCCCGCCGGTCGGAGTTCTGGCGCAAGATGTTAATGAGCCCGGATTGCCCTGGACTTCGGAAAGCGATCCCACGGATGCCAGCATCGGCAACGGCACCACACCCACGGCTCCTTTCACTTCTAGCGACCGTGCCTGGGCGGTGGATGTGGCTGGCGACGACTGCGAAGTCATTGCCGCTGACACGTCGTTTGCGCCGGGCGACCTCCTGATTTGTGCCGACGTTTATGGGCGCGTCACTAAACTCGCCGGGCGCGCGGGCCTGACGTATCACACCGTGGGCCGCGCCAAGTACGCAGCCAGTGCCGTCAATCAGCGTGGGCGCGCCACGATCAAGTTGGAGGATGTGAAGGCGTAAGAAAGAAAATGCAAAAGTGAAACGCCGCTGAAGGGAATCGGCGAAGCGGTTGAAGAGGTTCCCGCCGAACGGCTGCAATGGGTGATGCTGAGATAGCGGCGATTGTTGGTCGAAAGGTTTGCTCGATGGTTGATTGGCTGATCCCGTCCGATGGCGGGTTACTGGTGCTGCGCTGAGGCTTGGAGGCTAAGCCCACGGGTTTTGCCATACCCCGTGGAACCCTGATTCCGACAGGGACCTCCTAGACCCCCAGGCGCAAGGCGCAGCACCGTTTTTTGCAGCCAGTAAGGAAAGACATGATGCGAGCGAGTCTGTCAAGCCTTCGCTGGGAATGGCGCAAGAGCCGTTCTACAACCGTTCAACGGTCTCCGGGCGTGCGGGGCCACTCCTCCCCGACCGATGAGATTTCCGGCGCAGGCTTGATGTATTCGCACGCCGCCCTTGAGCCTGCCCTGGCACGCCGCCCTTGAGCCTGCCCTGGCACGCCGCCCTTGAGCCTGCCCTGGCACGCCGCCCTTGAGCCTGCCCTGGCACGCCGCCCTTGCTGTGTTTCTGCCCGATGAACTCCAGACTATTCACCCATTTTTCTAAACTATTGTCGCCGGAACTCCAAACTATTCGGCTCGCCCACAGAAAAACTGCCGATAGACGATGCGGGGGAGTGTGTCACGTGGGGGGGATCGCTCGGGAAACGGCGTACGGGATTCGGAGGCAGGCGTAGGGCCGAACGGCGTTCGGCCGCTGGCTGTATCGCGGGTGTCCCCGCCCGCGAAAAGTGGCACCGGCACTCCTGCCGGTGCGGACACAGCCAGGAGTGGCTGTGTCACGCGCGACGTGCGTGAGGACCGCAATGGATCGGGGCAGGCTCCCCGCGCTACAATTCGCGCGACCTACCCTTCCCATTGCCCCACTTACTACCTACCGCCTACCTTTAGACAGTCCGCGGCTCTTCGGCACGGCCGGTAATGAGAGCCTCACCTTCCCACCTGAAACTGCCGATAACCGAAGCCGGGGAGTGGGGCAGCCGAACTGAAAAAGAAAGTCAAAAGTCAAAACGCAAAAGTCAAAGGGCAAAAGTGAAGAGCCTTGCGGCAGTTGTACTCCGTCCTGCTGGACAGGTAGGCGGCTCTTCGCGCCAAATCCTCGCGCCGAGGCGCCGAGCTGCGCTGGCTCGTCAAAAATAAGTTCATCCTCCCAGGAAAAACTGCCGATAGACAATGCGGAGGAGAGTTGGCCGCGCGGGCAGGGGGAAATGCAGGGCCGGGCGGCCCCCGACCGTAACCAAACATGTCGGGGCCAGCAGCGCTGGCCCGGGCCGAACGCCGTTCGGCCCTACAAAACCTTTCATCGTCCTGACCCAAACCGTCGATAGCCGAAACGGGGAAGTTTGTCACGTGGGGGAGGTAGCACGAATCTCCCTGCCCGCGCCCTTCGTAGCACGGGCATCTCTACCCGTGTCCGTCACCGCCCTGATGGCCGTGCTACAAGCGTCACATCATCGCTGTGCCAGGGCGATCGAGCCCGCTCCCAGGTTCCTGGTTTGCGAAAGCACATAGTTCCTGATGCGTTCCTTTTGAAACGGCAGAAACCCAATGAGCATCACGCGAATCAGCCTCAGTTCCTTCTCGGTTAAACAAGCTGTCATGATACCCGCCGCCGAGTGAGAGTCTGCGCCCAACAGCACATGGCCGAGCTCGTGGGCCACCACGCAGGCCAGGAGTCTGTCGAGAAATACGTGGGAATGGTCGGCAAATTCCTCCACCCGCGAGTAGTTCACGGTGATGTACTGGCCCGACGCGTAGCCCAGTGTTCCGTAGTCGGCGCCGGGAACCGGCTTGGGAACAATGCGTAGGGCGACATTCAAGGGATCAGGAGCCTGGTTGCAACCCCCCGGTGGTTCATCGTTGGTGCAAACAACGCGCCCGACAACAACTCCTGCATCCTCAAGAATCAGCCCAGCTTGGTTGAGAGCCCGGCTCAACAACCCGGCAGGAAGTCCCGCGTAGTCATAGACACGGAGGGTGATCCTGGGCGCCATTTTCCCTTCCGTCTTCGGTCTCGCCGTCGCCGCGCAACTGAGGCCCAGCAGCCATCCCAAAATCACGCAGGTTGTTAACCCTTTGCTCATGGTCGCCTCCTCGTACGGGGCGCAGCATGAGCGCAGCGGGGTTCTGCCTCAATGCACGGCAATTCAAATGCGCATCATCCCTGCTTCACTACCTAACGCATTGATACAACAAGGGTTAAGACAGGAATGGGAGCTGTGAATCGTAGCGCGGACTTCCGTCTTTGAGGTCCGCGGTTCTTCGTGAGACCCGCGCTCACCAACCTTTGAACATGCGTCCGTCTATGCGATTTTCGGTTTTTGCGAAGCAAGAGCCGCGGACCCCAAAGACGGGGGTCCGCGCTACCAGTCGTTCGCATAAATTGGGAATTTGAAGCCTGAGAGTTCGGGCGTGATAAAATGTCCGAACCCTACTCCGGGGGAGTCAGTGGGCGATACTCCCGTGCAACGGATTAGCTTCGGCGAGTTTGAATTGGACGTCCGGGCGGGCGAGTTGCGCAAGGGCGGCCTGCGCATTCGTCTGCAAGAACAACCCTTCCAAATTCTTCACATGCTGCTTTAGCATCCCGGCGAAATGGTGACGCGGGAAGAGATCCGCAAGCGCTTGTGGCCGAACGACACGATTGTGGAGTTCGATCACAGCATCGGCACGGCGATCAATAAGCTGCGGCAGGCCTTGAGTGATGAGGCGGAACCCCCCCGCTATGTCGAGACCCTGCCGCGCCGGGGGTTCCGGTTCATCTTTCCGCTGAATGGTGCGAGCGATTCGGCCGAGGAATCGGCCGCCGCGCCCGCCCAGTCGGCCAACGCGGCGCCCCCGAGCCCCTCCGACTTCACCCATTCCAACCTGATCGGCCGCACCGTATCCCACTACCGCATTCTGGAGCGCCTGGGTGGGGGCGGCATGGGAGTCGTGTACAAGGCGGAGGACACGAAGCTTGGCCGGAAGGTGGCGCTGAAATTTCTGCCCACGGGCCTGGCGGGCAATCCCACCGCGCTGGAGCGATTCCAGCGTGAGGCGCGTGCCGCTTCGGCGCTCAACCATCCCCACATCTGCACGGTCTACGAGGTCGACGAAGTCGAGGGGCAGCCCTTCCTGGCGATGGAGTTGATGGAAGGCCAGACGCTCAAGGATGTTCTTGTAGGGGCGAGCGGCGCTCGCCCGGCCGAACGCCGTTCGGCCCTACAAATCGGCACGCTGCTCGATATTGCCATCGAGATCGCCGAGGCGCTGGAAGCGGCGCACGCCGAGGGCATCGTCCATCGCGACATCAAGCCGGCGAACATTTTTGTGACCAAGCGCGGAGAAGCCAAGGTCCTGGACTTTGGACTGGCGAAGTGGACTGCGAGCGCGGCGGAGGAGAAAGGGAGCGGAAGCGGGGAAATGGGGGAGAGTCCGACCCTTACGAGTCACGACCCACACTTGACGATTCCCGGCGCGGCGATGGGGACAGCGGCCTACATGTCACCGGAGCAGGCGCGGGGCGAAGCGGTGGACCCGCGCACCGAGCTGTTCAGCTTCGGCGCGGTGCTCTATGAGATGTCGACGGGCCAGCAGGCCTTTACCGGCACGACTTCAGGGGAGCTTCGGGAAGCGATACTGACGCGCGAAGTAACTCCGCCACAGCAACTGAACCCCGCCCTCGACCCACGGCTCCAGGCGATCATCGAAAAGGCATTAGAAAAGGACCGCGAGGTTCGCTACCAGGGAGCCGCGGAGCTGCGCAGCGATCTCAAGCGCTTGAAACGCGACCTTGGTTCCGGACGGCTGCCGGCAACCTCAGCGCAGTTCATGACACGAGCAGTGCCGGTGGAAGCGCCAGCCGCCTCGTCACCGGCGCGGGGCGTCCATCATGCCTGGCGCGTGGCCGCTTTCGTATCGCTCGGGACCATCCTGGCCCTCGGGATCGCCGGGTGGCGCTACCTGTCGATCTCGCCGAGTTCGGCCACAGCGTCCGGCACGGAGCAGGTGGCCATATCGCAACTGACAAGTTATGACGGCAGCACGGGCCGCCCTGCCTGGTCACCTGACGGCCGCTGGCTGGCCTACAGTTCGGGAGCGCTGTGGGAACCCCGGAACCTTTTTGCCGTGGACACCGCCAGCGGCCAGACACGCCAGGTGACCCATTTCACCAGAAGTGTGGAGGGCGTCTTCGCGCAGGCCTGGCTGCCCGACAACCGGCGCCTGCTCGTATCCTACGTCGCCTGTTGGCATGCTCCTTTCGCTGCCGATCTGGGCTTGTTGGACGCGGAAACGGGCGCGGTCACTCGCCTGACCATGAACGTCAGGGAAAGTTTCAACGCGCCCAGCGTTTCCCGAGACGGCGCGCGAGTAGTCGTCACTGCCCGCCAAGGGGAGAGAGAGGTTTGGAAGGCGCCGTTCGGCCCGGATCCGCTGGCAAATGGCCGCGCCGCCGCCCGAATCCTCGACGCTTCCCTGCAACCCGCATACAGCTACGTGGCGCGGGACGGACGCACGCTGGTGCTCAGCAGCACGCTGGGGGGGAGCCGCAACCTGTGGTCCATGCCCCTCGATGGGAGCGCCAGCCCTCACCAGATCACCGCCATACCCGGGGATGCCGTGGTGCACTTTTCGCTCTCACCCGATGGCGCGCGCGTCGCCTTTGTGTCTTTCGCCAGCGGCCACGCGGATGTCTGGGTTCAGAATCTCGACGGCTCCGGCCTGCGCCAATTGACCAACGACCCCGCCAGCAAAACCTGGCCAGCATGGTCCCCGGATGGAAACTGGATCGTGTACGGTTCCAATCGCGATGGGGAGGCAGGCACCTGGCGTGTTCCAGCCGCCGGCGGCCAGGCCGAGAAACTGTTCTCCGGCTTCTTCCGCGGCGACTGGATCCGCAAACCGGATGGCTCCGGCACGATGCTCGCCAGCACCGGCCCTCGCCTGCTGGACGTGGAACGCCGCAGCGTGATCTGGAGCGAGCCGCGGCCGGGCAGCCATTTGCCGATGTTCAGTTCGGATGGGAAGCTCATCAGCGACATCTATCCCGATGGCAACGACCGCGTGGCGATTTGGGTCTACGACGTGGCAACGGGCAAGTCGCGGCTCGCCGTAAAATTTCCGGGGCCGTTCCAGATTGCCACTTTCCGCGCCAACTTGGCCGACCACAACCGGGCATTCGTGTTCACGCGCCAGTACACCACGTCTCACATCGTGATGCTCGACCGGTTTATGGGGAAGCCGTGAGCCCGCAGCAATGAAGCGTGTCAAGGAGTCACGCCCGCCGAGCAAAGAGGCTGGCGGACCAGCATCTATGGAGAGATCGAGGCCATGATGCAGCTTGAGGGCTTATCGCTATCGATCGAGGAAGCGTGCCGAGCCGCCTCGGTGGGCCGCGCAGGTTCGGCAAATATCAGACCCTGATCGATCGCGGCTGGGAGGCGCCCCTCTGGACCGAGATCCACGGCTGAGGTTGGTAGCGCGTCAGCGGCGATAGGCGTATACTAGCCCTGTGGTTTTCAGATGGGATGCGAGGAAGGCCGCGGCCAATCTCAAGAAGCATGGCATCGACTTCCACGAAGCCGCGACGGTGCTGGACGACACGCTCTCGACTACATTTCCTGACACTGACCATTCCACCTTTGAGTCGCGGTTCCTGACCATTGGCCTGTCCAACCGCCAACGCCTCCTGGTGGTGGCGCACAGCGAGGAGGGTGAAAGGGTTCGGATCATCAGCGCCAGACCAGCCACACGCCACGAACGAAGGTTCTATGAAGAAGAATAATCGAAAATCGACCGACGACATGCGCCCAGAGTACGATTTTGCCTCGATGAAAGGGGGCGTTCGGGGCAAATATACCAAGCGATATCGCGCCGGCACCAACCTCATATTGCTCGATCCCAAACTAGCGGAAGCCTTTCCCACAGACGCCGCCGTCAACCGTGCCCTGCGCGCCGTCCTAAAGATGACGGAGACCGTGCGGCTGGCGACCAGGCCATAGCTCTAGGTGGCGACGAGTCTCCGACGTCAGAAACCTCGTGGCAGGCTTCTTGAGAAAAAAACTGCTCAGGAAGCTTTCGAAAGCGACAAGCGTAGCGCATCCGTCTTTGCGATCTGCGGTTCTTTCCCAGGTTCACGTTTCCGAATCCGGGGCGCCCTCATCGAGATTTGTGGTTTTTTCGCAGGAAGAGCCGTGGACCCCAAGAGCCGGGGACCGCGCTACACCTACTCTTGGCTGCGCAGGGAGAAATGCAAAGGCAGGAGTGCCTGTGCCACGCTACAGGCCGCGATAAACGTCGCGACGGTGCCCGATCCTGATCACCAAAACAATCAGCCGAACATCCTCGATCGAGTAGATGATCCGATAGTTTCCAGAGCGGAGACGAAACAGGTTCGACTCACCCTGCAATTTCTTCACCCCTGGCAGACGCGGATCGACTGCCAACCGGTCGATGCGTTCTTTGATCCTCTTCTGGTCATGGCGGGGAAGCTCTGACAACTGGCCGAGTGCGGACGGCAGGATCGTAACCATGTAGGTCGCCACTAGAGGCCCAGCTTCTTCTTCGCTTGCGCCCAGGGGATCGGCTTCTCGCCCTTAGCCTTCGCATCGGCCAGGGCCTTGCGCGCTGCTTCCGCGTCCTGGCGATCCTCAAGTTCCTCGAGCAGCGCCAGGTCCTCGAGGGGAATCAGGGCGGCGAGGTTTCTGCCACGGCGATGGAGGACGACCCGCTCACCGCCATAGGCGACGCGGTTCACCGTCTCGGCGAAATCCTGGCGCACCTTGCCAGCCGGAAGACGGGCAGCCGACATTGACGTTTTGCTCGTTTTGTACATCTAGCTCTCCTGTACACAATGTACAACTAGTTCTGGTTTGTGTCAAACGCAGCCATACGTCGGTCCTTGGTCAGGCACTCGGAAAATATGCGGAGGGGATACTGCTCGAATGGGAACAATAAACGCCGGTGCCGGAACCATCTGCGGTACCGCGACTTGCACATCTAAGCAGTCTGCCGTTCCTTCCAGAGTTTGTAGAGCCCCCAAGCGCCGAGGGTGCAGCCATCGCGAATTGTTCCGTTAAGGATCATCTCCTCGAATTGGGCAATCGAGGTGGCGCGGAGCACGAGATCATGCTCCTCCGGATCAGGGTCGGCGCCGGCGGGCGATAGCCCTGTAGCGAGGTAAACGTGCTCCTTCTGACGAACGAAGCCGTACGCGATCCATATCGTCCCCAGGCACGTCATGCGGGCGGCGATCAGGCCGGTTTCCTCGCGCAGTTCTCCGCGCGCAAGTTCCTCGGGATCGACGCCGGGAGTTTCCCACCCACCTTGGGGCAGCTCCAGGCAGCGCTGCTGTACGGTATAGCGGAACTGCTCGATGAGATAGATGGTGTCGCCCTGGATGGGCAGGATGGTGGCGCAGTCGTCCTTGTCCACCACGCCATAGATGCCGTGGACGCCGTTGCTGCGCTCCACTTGGTCTTCGCGTACGCGGATCCAGGGATTGCGGTAAACTTCGCGGCTACTCAGGGTCCTGATGCTCATGCTGAACAGTGTATAGCGTTCTGCGTCGTAAATGAATGTGAAGCTGAATTGGCCTGAGAAGCTGAATCGTGTCACTTCGACGAATAGTATTGACATCTGCATAAAGAATGCAATAATGGGTGCTCAGGAGCAGAGCACCTATGGCCAGACTAAAGGGGAGTGGCGATTTATTGGAAGACCGGCGCAAGCGAGCTTTGGCGTTGCTGGAT
>JBEKNU010000117.1:0-22074 GCA_049522495.1 Terriglobia bacterium | reverse complement strand
GGCAAGGTGCTGGCGACGCCGGAGATCGGCCAGGGTGTGGATGCCAACGGCTTCGATCCCGGAACCCAGTTTGCCTTCAGCTCTAACGGTGACGGCACGCTGACCGTCGTTCACGAAGACTCGCCGGAGAAGTTCACCCCCGTTGCGAGCGTCCCTACGCAGCGCGGCGCTCGAACCATGGCGATTGACCTGAAGACCCATCGCATCTTTCTGGTGACGGCGGAATTCAGCCCGCCCCCCGCGCCCACGACGGAGCGTCCTCACCCGCGGCCGCAGGCCGTTCCTGGGACGTTTACGCTGCTGGTCTTGGGGAGGTGAAGTGGCTGCGTTGGGTGGCGTCCTGGGGAGAGGCGTAAAAATAACGGATAGAGGCGCCCGAAAGCCCGCGTAGCGGGCGTTGTCATTTGGCCCACGGCGAGCCAGCCGTGGGAAAGAACGTAGCAGAAGGAGTGCTGAGCCCCGCAAGGGGCGACATCGGGTCATCGTTGGAACAAGGCCCGCGATGGCCCCCGCGCTCCTTTGCCTGATGAATCCCCGGATGCCGCCCCTACGGGGCTGATGAATCGCGAATGCCCTCAGCATCCCACGGCTGGCTCGCCGTGGGCCATAGGATGTCGCCACTGCCGTGGCTCAGCACAAACGAGGCGTGCTTACCTCAGCGCCTATGGGCCTGACACCTGACACCTGGCTCTTAGCGCTGGGGCGTGATTCGGTAAAGGCCCGCGCCGTGCGGCTCGATCTTGGGGGCGAATGCGGCATCAACATCACCCAGATCTTTCTTCTCCCAAAGGTCGCGCACCGCGCACTTCTTGCCCAGGCCCAACTCCTTCCAGCTCACGGAGACTTCCGCGGTCGCCTGATCGTCCAGGTTGAAAACCGCCAGGTACTTGTCGCGTGACCCGGGAACATCCGCAGCCCAGGCCACCTGGTTCTCGCGCGTAAACAGCTCGCGATTGTGTGAGCTGTTCTGATCGACGGCCAGCATCTCAGGGTTGGTCAGCATTTCAAGTGTTGCCGCGTCCAGAGAGGGCAGATCGCCGCCCATCATCAGGGGCGAGCGAAAAATCGCCCAAAGGGTAAGGTGGGTTCGTTGTTCGGCCGGAGTAAAACGCGACTGCCGCTCCGGGCCCTTGTACCCGTGAATGCGGATACGCCCGAGGGGCAGCATATCGGCGTCCGGCCAGTGATTCGGGCCGACGTACCGCGCCCAGGCGCGGCAGAGGGCAAACTGGGCCTTCAGTGACTTCCAGTTGCCCCAGAAATCGTCGGAAATGCGCCACAGATTCGCGTTTTTCTTGAGGTGTGCGGCTTGGCTCACCGGAGCCGCGCCGGGCGAAAGGCTCAGCACGATGGGGCGGCCCGACTTGACGATGGCGCGGTGCAGGGCGGCGATTTCCGCCGCGTGGTAATTCTCCCGCGCGGGCGGTACGGCTGCCCAACTCATGTCGTCGGCCTTGATATAGTCCACGCCCCACTCTGCGTATAGCGCCACAAGGGAATCGTAGTAAGCCTGTCCGGCGGGCTTGCTGACATCGACTCCGTACATTGCCGTCGACCAGGGACAGATATTCTGGGTGTCGGCCACATCCTGCGCGTGCGCGGATGTGCCCAGAATCGGAAGATTTTTCTTCACGGCGGCGCGGGGGATTCCGCGCATGATGTGAATCCCGAATTTCAGCCCTTTGCTGTGCACGTAGTCGGCCAGGGGCTTGAATCCCTGCCCCTGCGCGGCGGAGGGAAAATGATTGGGAGCAGGAATCAACCGCCCATAATCATCCATGTTTTCCTGCTGCGGCTCGGGTTGCGTTTGGGAAAAATACCAGTAGTAATCAACCACCACGTACTTCCAGCCCTCGCGAGCCATGTGCTGGGCCATATAATCCGCATTCGCTTTCACTTCATCTTCCTTCACGTCGCCGCAGTAGGCATCGAAGCTGTTCCATCCCATGGGCGGCGTCGGCGCCAAGCCTGCCGCCGCGCTGGATGCTGAAACGGCTCTCTCGCTGCTCGTCCATAATCCCACGCCCAATAAAAGTGCTGTGGTTACCAATAAAACGAAACGCATTCGAGCAAGTTGCATGACTGAATCTCCTGTTCTGAATTCCGCGGAATGACTGGGCCGGCGGCGCCTTTCATCCCATTCCGTCCGGGGGAACTGCCGATCAAACCACACGGCGTATCATGAAATGAAGTCTTTCGCAAGCGGTAGGGGGCGGGGTGCTTCATTGGGTGGTGGGGGCGTAATAACCCGGCCGCGCATAGATCGAGTACTTGTGCCAGTGGGCATCGCCGTGCTCGTTGAGGCGCACTTGGATGGTGCGGTAGGTTCCGTCCTGGCGCTTGTTGCTGGGGTAATAGCCGAGCGTATAGCCCTGTTTGAGCCAGGTGAGGATGGTCTGCATCGCGTCGCTCACCGTGGTGCCGTTGCGCGTGTCAATCATTTCGCCGCCGGTTTGCCGGCAGATTTTCTCCACATCATGAAGCCGCGGCTCCGAGTGCGACAGAAAGAAACTCCTGGAGTGTTGCAGATACCCGACCTTGACGCTGTAAATCGGCGTTCCGGATTGCTGGGCGGCGCGCACCACCTGGGGCACATCGCGCGTCTGCTCGTCGGAAGGCTCGTTATCAGAAACCAGAATGACGGCGCGGCGGCGTTCCGGCGCCCCGCGACCCAGGTAGAGCGCCGCGTCATACAGCCCATTGTTGAGGGCGGTGCCGCCATAGGGGCTGAGAGCCCATAGATCGACGGAAAGAGCCTCGTGGTTCGAGGTCAGGCCCTCGACCATTTCGGGCTTCTCACCAAAGCTGAAGATGGCCACCTGGTCGTCGGGCTTGAGCAGCGCCAGCGTATCCAGAGCCCCGGCGCGCAGCTCCTCCAGTGCCGCCATGATGCTGGAACTGTTGTCAATTACCAACGCCACCGCCAACGGCAACTCTTCGTGGGAGAAGGCGCGGATTTCCTGCTCTTCGCCGTTTTCGAAAACGTGAAAATCCCCCTGCTTCAGAATGCCGACGGCGCGCCCATGTTCATCGTGGACGCCCACTTCCACCAGCACCAGGTCAACGTCCACTTTGAAGGTGGGCGCACTCGGCGGCGACCCCGCCGCCTTGCCGCGCGAGGGTGGAGCCGTGGTCTGCGCGCCCAATTTCGAGCACACCGTGAACAACAGAAATACGAGGCCTGCGAATTTTGCCGCCGATTTCATCGCTGATCCTGAACACCGCCCTCTGTCGAGATGCAGCCGGAATGCGAGGTGTTGTCCGTTCAGCAGAGTGGCTTCAACCTTGGTATATTGTCCTGGCTCGTCCACTCACGCGGGCGGAGCGAGGGGCCAAAATCCTTACTGGAGGTCGATGCTGATGACGAAATCCTTCCAGCTTTCAGAACTGAATCGCCGGAGCTTTCTGCGGGCCGGAATGCTCAGCGGGGCCGCCGCGATCGCCGCGCCGCCACGCGCTTCCGCGAGGCGCGTCCCCCCTTTCGAGTTCGAGGAGGTTACCATCGCCGCCCTCCAGAAGGAAATGAAGTCGGGCAAGTTCACGGCGCGCTCGATCGCCAAAAAGTACCTGGCGCGCATCAACGCCATCGACAAGCACGGGCCGGCGGTGAACTCTATTATTGAATTAAATCCCGACGCGTTGGCCACCGCGGACGCGCTCGATCGCGAGCGGAAGGCGCAAGGGCCACGCGGGCCGCTCCATGGCATACCGGTGCTCATCAAAGACAATATCTCGACCCACGATCGGATGCAAACCACCGCTGGCTCGCTGGCGCTGGTGGGATCCGTGCCCCCGAAGGACGCCTTTGTGGCCAGGAAGCTGCGCGACGCGGGCGCCGTCATTCTGGGCAAAACCAACTTGAGCGAGTGGGCCAATATCCGCTCGTCACACTCCACCAGTGGTTGGAGCGGGCGCGGCGGCCAGACTCACAATCCCTACGCGCTGGACCGCAATCCCAGCGGCTCGAGTTCCGGCTCCGCCGCCGCCGTGGCCGCGAACCTCTGCGCCGTCGCCATCGGCACGGAAACCGATGGTTCGATCGTATCCCCGGCGAATGTCAATGGCATCGTCGGCGTCAAGCCCACCCTGGGCCTCGTGAGCCGCGCGGGAATTATTCCCATCGCCCACAGCCAGGACACCGCCGGGCCTATGGCGCGCACCGTCACCGACGCAGCGATTCTGCTCGGCGCGTTGGTCGGGGTCGATCCTGACGACCCGGCGACGCAAACGAGCGATCGCACTTACGTTTACCCAATCCAAGGCTCACCTGTCCTGGGCGATATGCCGCCCATGCGAATGTCTGGAAGCGCGCGCAATAAGGCGCTCTTGCCCGACTACACCACCTTTCTCGACGCCAAGGGTTTGGCCGGCGCGCGGCTAGGAATTGTGCGAAAGGTCTTCGGCTTCCATGAGGGTGTTGATAAGTTAATGAACGACGCCATCGACGAGTTAAAGCGCCTGGGCGCGACCGTGGTGGACCCCGCCGACATCACCACGTTGGATCAGCTCGACGGCGCGGAAATCCAGGTGCTCCTGACCGAACTCAAGGCTGACCTCAATAGCTATCTTGCCCGGCTCGGTGACGCCGCGCCGGTGCATTCCCTCAAGCAAATTATCGAATTCAATGAACAGCATCACGAACAGGAAATGCCCTTTTTCGGCCAGGACTTATTCCTCAAGGCACAGGAAAAGGGATCGCTGGATGGAAAGGATTACCTGGACGCTCTCGAAAAGAGCAAAAAGCTGATGCGCGCGCAAGGGATCGACGCGGTGATGGACCAGTTCAAATTGGATGCGCTGGTGGCGCCCACCGGAGGGCCGGCGTGTTTGACCGACCACATTGACGGCGACCGCGACCTCGGCGGCAGCTCCACCCCTGCCGCCGTGGCGGGCTACCCCCATATCACCGTCCCCATGGGTTTTGTCTTTGGCCTGCCGGTAGGAATTTCCTTCTTCGGCCGCGCTTGGAGCGAACCAGTTCTGCTCAAATTCGCTTACGCTTTCGAGCAGGCAACCCAACACCGCCGCCCCCCGCGCTTTCTTGCCACGGCGGAGGTGCGTGAGTAACCCCCGGGCCCGGGCTTCGGGGCTCGCTGTAAGCTGAAATTCCCCACGCGTGCTTTCGTCTTACGGCCAAATTTGGTTCAGAACCATCGCCAGGCGGACTCCCGCCTTGGCAATCTGCTGGTTGATGGTGGGTGCTACGGCGTCCACGTACTGCTGCGACACCTGCTCGTGGAGTTTCAACAGGCGCGTGGAGACATGGTTGTCATCACTGCACCCCTTTACCGGCACGGGCTTCTCGACGGGAATCGCCACCGGCAGTTTGGCGTAAACCACTGAGTCGGCCACCTCGTGGCCTTCCCACGCCCAGTCTTCCACGCTGACTCCCGCTTTCTCCCAGGCAGCGTCTTGAGAGCTGAACTGTTGATCAAGCGAGGCCGCCCACTGCGCCACGGGTTCCTGACCTTTAATTCGCTGGATGATTCCGTAATCCCAAACGGCATGGAGATTGGGCGAGTAGGTTTCAAACTGCGGGTTTTTCTCCACCGGAGGGTTGCCAAAGAAGTTGACGGGTACGCAGTTGCCTCCCTCATCGTTGTTGGTAACGCAGTGCAGAGGCTGGTGAATATCTCCC
Organism: Terriglobia bacterium; assembly: GCA_049522495.1. GTDB lineage: Bacteria > Acidobacteriota > Terriglobia > UBA7540 > UBA7540 > Bog-366. The sequence continues at coordinate 16,436 of JBEKNU010000117.1, read as the reverse complement.
ACAAAATGGATGATAAACCGCAGCGCGTCCGCTCGCACGCGGGGGTCGGTCCCGTCGCTGCGGAGCAACTCGATTTGATGCTCGAGGGCGCTGGTGACGCAGCCGGTGGAGGCCGGGCAGGATTTCGCCAGGGCGCTGCGAGGCGCGTCGCGGGGAATGTCAATGTAATGCCACGGGCTCGCTTCCGGCCGCACCTTCCTGAGGTCGTCGGGCCAGGTGGCGGAATCCGCCATCAAATCCAGCCCCGCGCCAACGCAGAAACGCGGCAGCGCGGGATCAATTGGCGCGCTCTGCAAGACCTTGTTCGCCATCTCCAACGCGTGCGCATTCATGTGCTTCTCGGCAATCATGGCCACCGCCTGGTGACCCTCGCACCCCCACGGCCAAGCCTGCACCGGGGAGAACAGCATGAATAACGCCGCTCCCAGCACCCCCATGCAAGCCCCTCGGCGTATTGATCGACTCGAGCAGTTGAACCCCATTTTCTCCCCCGTGATTCGAAACTTCCCCGCAGAGACTTTAGATTCTTTCTAAGATACGTGCTGCGCAATAGGATGTCAAAAGGGGGGAGGGGTTTCCACAGGCGGTGGGGAAACCCGCCCCTACGCCCTTCTCGCCACGACGTGATTTTCCGTGAGGTGCTCCTTGCGGCCGAACAGTCTTTGCATCCATTTCTGAAACGAGTCGAGATAGGTGTAATAGACCGGAGTGATGTAAAGGGTGATGAGCTGGGAAAAGACCAACCCGCCCACGACGCACAAGCCCAGGGGGCGGCGCGCTTCCGCGCCGGCGCCAAAGCCCACGGCGATGGGTAGGGTGCCCATCAACGCCGCCATCGTGGTCATCATGATGGGCCGGAAGCGCACCAGAGCTCCGTAGTAAATGGCTTCTTGCGTCGTCTTGCCGGCGTTGCGTTCCGCGTCGAGGGCAAAGTCGATCATCATGATGGCATTCTTTTTGACGATACCCACCAGCATGATGATGCCGACGAATCCGTAGAGGTCGAGTTCATAGCCGAAGTACATCAGCGTGAGCAGGGCTCCCAGCGCCGCGGAAGGCAGGCCGGAAAGAATCGTCAACGGATGAATGAAGCTCTCGTACAGAATTCCCAGCACGATGTAGATGACCAGGATAGTAATCACCAGCAGCACGCTCAAGCCCACGCGGGAGGATTCGAACTGCTGCGCGGCGCCTTCGAAATTGGCGCTCAGGTCGGAAGACAGGTTTTGCCGGGCGATTTGCTCAACGCGATTGACGACATCGCCGAGCGCGGTGCCGGGCTGCAAATTGAACGACACGGTGACGGACGGCAACTGTCCGGAGTGATTAACCTGAAGGGGACCCAGTGATTGGGTGAACTTGGATACGGCGCTGAGCGGCACCTCCTGCCCCCCGCTGGAGTGGATGTAAAGCAGGGAGAGCGCCTGCGGGTCCATCTGGTACTGGGGCAGGAGTTCCTCCAGCACCCAGTACTCATTGTTGGGAGTGTAGATGGTGGAAATTTGTTGTGAGCTATACGCCGCTTCCAGGGCATTTTCCACCTGGTAGGCGTTCACTCCCAGGGAGTTAGCCTTGTCGCGGTCGATCTCGACATTCACCTGCGGATTGTTGACTAGGAGATCGGTATTCAAATCCTGAACTCCCGGAACCGAGCGCAATTCATCCATGAGCTTGAGGGATTCGCGGTAGAGCTCCCCGGTGTCCGGCCCTTGAATGGTGAACTGGTAGACGCTGTTGGTAAAGCGGCCGCCGAGTTGAATGGGGGGCGGGTTCCGCATGAAAGCAATGATGCCGGGAACCGCGGAAACCCTGGGGCGCAGAGATTGCAAAACCTGATCGGTATCGAGATAGCGATATCGCGGATCGTGCGGGTAAGGAATGTGCAGCCGGTCCTTGAACCACTCGACCATTTGCACGCGGCCGCTGGGGCGGGGCTTCAAGTCGAGGAAAAAGAAGCCGGAGTTCCCGCCGCCCCATCCCCCTCCCACTCCCGCAAAGGACATGGTGTTTTCCACGTTGGGGTCCGCCCGAATCAGATCGGTTACGGCCTTCTGATGGGCTTTCATCGAATCAAAGGAAATGCCCTGCTGCGCCATGGTGACGCCCATGATGAGGCCGGCGTCTTCGCTGGGAAGGAACCCTTTGGGAATGCGGATGAAGAGCCACGTGGTGACGCCAATGATGGCCATGGAAAGCACGAGGGTAGCGAACCGGTGTCGCAGCACCTTCTTCAAGCTCCAGTCGTAAGCAGACAGCATGCCTTGGAAACCGCGCTCGAAAAGATTGAACAGAAGTCCGTGTTCTTCCGGCTTGGCGTGGCGCAGGAAGCGGCTGCACAGCATGGGCGTCAGGGTGAGCGAGACCACACCCGACACCAGAATCGCCGACATGATGGTCACGGAGAATTCGTGCAGCAGCCGCCCCAGAATTCCTCCCATGAAAAGGACGGGGATGAAGACTGCGGCCAGCGAGAGGGTCATGGAGAGAATGGTGAAGCTGATTTCGCGCGAGCCTTGCAGCGCCGCCTCCAGAACCCCTTCGCCCATTTCCAGGTGACGCACGATGTTCTCGAGCATGACAATGGCGTCGTCGACGACAAAGCCTACCGCAAGCACCAGCGCCATCAGCGAGAGGTTATCGACCGTGTAACCGAACAGGTACATCACCGAGAACGTGCCCACGATGGACATGGGTAGCGCCAGACTGGGAATGATGGTGGCGGAAATGTTGCGCAGGAAGAGAAAAATCACCAAAACCACCAGACAAAGCGTCAGGTAGAGGGTGAACTTGACGTCGTCCACCGAGTCGCGAATGGAAATTGAGGCGTCGTAAAGGGTTTCCATGCGGATGGATTGTGGGGTCTGCTGGCGAAAGGTCGGCAGCAGGCGCCGAATGTTGTCCACCACCTCGATGGTGTTGGTGCCGGGCTGGCGTTGAATGGCCAGCACCATGGAGTTGACCCCGTTGTACCAAACCACCACCTTGTTGTTCTGCACGTCGTCCATCACTTGGCCCAGCGCCTCCAAGCGCACCGGCGCGCCATTGCGATAAGTAACGATGAGCGAGCGGTAAGCAGCGGCATCCCGGAGTTGTCCGTTGGCGTGCACCACGAATGCCTTGTGCGTGCCGAAGAGGCTTCCGGTGGGCAGGTTGACATTGGCATTCTTGATGGCGTCCGTCACCTCATCGATACCAACGCCGCGCGTGGCCAGCGCCCGAGGATCAAGCTGCACCCGCACGGCGTATTTCTGTTCTCCGTACACCTGTACCTGGGCCACACCGGCAATCATGGAAATGCGTTGCGCCATAAGCGTATCCGCGTATTCGTTTACGGTAGAGGCTGCCAGCGTGTCGGAATAGACTGCCATGAAAAGAATGGGTTGGTCCGCCGGGTTCACTTTCTCGTAGCTCGGCGGTGCTGGCATGTCAGACGGAAGCCTCCCCTGCGTGCGGGCGATGGCGGCCTGCACATCCTGCGACGCGGCGTCAATATTGCGGCTCAAGCTGAACTGCAGGGTAATCTGCGTGTTGCCCTCTGAGCTCTGGGAACTCATGGACTCCACGCCGGCAATGGTGGAGAACTCGCGCTCCAGAGGGGTGGCTACGGCGGCGGCCATGGTCTCGGGGCTGGCGCCGGGCAGGTTGGCGTTCACCTCGAGGGTGGGATAATCCACATTGGGCAGGCGGGCCACCGGCAATTCCCGGTAGGCAATGACGCCAAACAGCAGAATGGCCAACATCGTGAGCGTCGTCATGATGGGCCGGCGAATGAATATTTCCGCTAAGTTCATAAGAGCGGTGTTAAGTGGCGAGTGGTTGGTGGTTAGTGGTTAGCGGTAAGGTGCCAGTATCTACCCACTGACCACCATCCACTAACCGCTGCCTTTCTTGATTTCCACCTTGGATCCTGGGGCCAAAAGCAACTGGCCGTCAGTCACTACGGTTTCGCCAGGGGCTACGCCCTTCTCGATCACCGTTTCACCCTGTACGGTTTCGCCCGCAGTCACCGGCCGGATTTCGGCGGTCAAATCGGGCTTGACAACGAATATGTACTTGCCGGTTTGGCCTGTCTGCACCGACTGCGACGGCACCACCGTGACGTTGGAATTCATGCTTAGCCGCATGACGACATTCGCGAACTGTCCCGGCCAGAGCCGATTGTCGGAGTTCGGAAAGGTGGCGCGCATCTTGATGGTGCCCGTGGGAATGTCCACGGCGTTATCGATAAATGTAAGCTGGCCGGAGGCCGGAGGCCGGGAATCGTTGGGAATTTGTGCCTCGACGGCGAGCGGGCCCTTCGCCTGGTATTCCTTCACCTCGGCCAAGTATTGCTCCGGCACGGCAAAAGTCACATAGATGGGATGAATCTGATTGATGACCACCAGGATCGTATCATTCACTTTGGCGATATTACCGGGATAAACTTGATAACTCCCCGTGCGCCCGTCAAGGGGAGAGTAGATGGAGCAGTAGCTCAAATTCACCTTGGCGTTTTCGATGGCGGCTTGATCAGCGCGCACCGTGGCTTCCTGAGCTTGAGCGGTGGTTCGGATTGTGTCGTACTGGTCTTTCGATATGATGCCCGCCTGAAAGAGCTTGTTATTTCGTTCGGCCTGGGCCCGGGCGTTGGCCAGTTGCGCCTGGTCGCGCGCCAGGTTGGCCTCAAGCTGGTCCAGCGTAGCCTGGAATGGGCGCCGATCCAGGGTGAAAAGCAATTGGTCCTTCTTGACGTCCTGGCCCTGAGTAAAATAGGCGTGCTCGATTTCACCCGCAATCTGGGTGCGCACCGAAACATTGGAGTAGGCTTCCACGTTGCCGATGGCTTCCACTTGGACCGGTACGTTTTTCGCCGTGGCCTTCGCTACCGTAACCGGAACGCGGAAATCCACCTTCATGCCTTCCGAATTCACTGGCTTGGATCCGCAACCGCCCAGCATCAGCAGGGTCGCGAGCAGCGTGCCGACGCAGCAGGCCGGGGCGTCGGCGCGGATGGCGTTGCGACCTCCCGCGATAACGACAGCAAGAAATCCCATGTCTCGACTTCTCCTAGTTAAGAACCTTCACGTTTTGCCGGCGACGTTCCACTGCGGCTTGCTCGTGATGACTCGGGTTGCAAGAACGCGATAACTGTACTTCCGAGTTTCTGCTGCGTCAATGTGAGGCTGGATGAGAGTGGACAAAACGCCCGTGAGACGAGCGAGAGGAACAAACGGCAGCATTGCACCTTCCCGGCTTAATCGACGGCGCTTTTTCCTGAAATCCGAGGAGTGGGTGTATAGTCGTGCAGACTCAGGATTAACAATGCGGAAGCATTTCGGCCGCTCACGGTAGGAGAAAGCACATGAGGCGAAGAAGATTCTTGCATCAAGTCGCTGCGTCGCTGGCGTCGGCACGCTTGATTTCCCACGTGGGAATAATGGCGAACGACCAAACCTCACCACGCCGCAGCGAACCGATTGCAGTGAATTCCGCGCGCCAACTTTTTGTGGATGACTTGCTGATTGCCGAGGGACGCGGCACACGTCTGGTGGTGAACCGCCCCGACCCTACCGGCGAGCGCTGTGTTGTCGCCGACAAGCCCTGGGAGAGCCTGGGCGTCTGGGCATATAACTCGGTGATGGAAGACGAAGGTATACTGAAGTTGTGGTACGACGCCATCGCCAGTGATGGAAGCCGGTGGTGCTGCCTGGCGACTTCCCAGGATGGAATACATTGGGAGAAACCCAACCTCGGCATAGTCCCTTTTCAGGGTCAGGGAGACACGAACATTGTATTTCCGCCTCATCGCATGACCCACGAACCGAATTGTGTCTTCAAGGATTCGAACCCCGCCTGCCCCCCTGCCGAACGATACAAGATGGTGGCAAGCCTGCATCCTTCAGGAGGCAAGAATGGAACTTACGTGGCCGCGTCGGCCGACGGCCTGAATTGGAAGCTCATGAAGGACGTGCCGGCCTTCCGCGCGAGCGACACAAACAACATATGCTTTTTTGACAATCGCCTTGGGCGCTACGTAGGTTTCGTGCGGGTCTGGGACCCCATGCGGAAAGTGGGGCGATGCGAGTTTGACGACATAACCGATTGGGGTAAAGAACAGGTGGTTTTTTCCTCCGATGCGGAAGACTTGCGTGGACTGGACAGCCAGATATTTTCCACCACCGCTTTTGCTCAAGGTGGGTCAGCCATCAAGACGAAACCGGCGATGGATTTTTACACCTCAGCCGCCTGGAAGTATCCGCGCGCCGAGAATGTTTATCTGATGTTTCCCTCCGCCTACTACCACTATCAGGAGGCATGGGCGCGGCGCATGGGGGGAACCGATCCCAGGAATGACGGACCTCTCGACATCCAGTTTGCCACGAGCAGGGATGGCAAAAGCTGGAACCGCCTTGACCGGCATCCCTTTATTCGATTGGGCGCCGCGGGGGGCTTTGCCAGCGCTTACGCTTATATGGCCTCGGGGTGCATCTGCCGTTCGGAGGAGATCTGGTTCTACTATGGCGTTTCGGACCACACTCATGGGAACTACGATCCTGCGCGCGACAAATTCCTTGGAACCATCACCCGCGCGCGCATGCGTCTGGATGGGTTTGTGTCAGTAGACGCGGAGTATTCCGGCGGCGAGTTCACCACTCCGGCCTTGCTATTCTCCGGCAACCAGCTCACCCTCAACACGGATACAAGCGCAGGGGGACACGTTCGCGTGGAGCTTCAGAATGAGTCCGCCCAACCCCTTGCGGGATTTTCGGCGGAGGAATGTGACCCCATCAACGGGAACTTCATCCAAAAAGTTGTTTCCTGGCATGGCAACCCTCCCTTGCAGACCTGGTCGCGAAAGCCCATTCGTCTGCGCTTTGTGATGCGCGATGCAAAACTCTATTCGCTTAAGTTTGATTGAGGGAGGGCAGGGCTCGTTTGCCCGCCCCTTGACAGGGTGTCCCGACCTGCTATTCTTGCGATGGAGAGTTGAACTGTTCAACTGATCAACTGCTATGGCACTCGTTTCTGTCAAAAACAAATACCAAGTCGTTATTCCACGCAACGTCCGCAAACAGATTGGCCTCAATGTAGGAGACCTCTTGGAGGCCAGGGTAGAACGGGGAAAGATCACGTTCACCCCGAAATCGGTGGTGGACCGCGGCATCGCAGAGAGTTTGGCAGACTTCAAAGAAGGCCGCGCCTACGGGCCCTTTGAAACCAGTGCGGAACTCGTGGCGTCGCTTCACAAGGAAGCGGCAAAGTTGCATCCGAAAAAGCCCGGTCGTAAAGCCGCGCGAACATGAGGGTCCGATACTCGCAGCGATTCCTTCGGCAGTATGCGTCCGCACCTGCGGAAGTACAGAAGGCCTTCGACAAGCAATGCGGGTTCCTTCTCGAAAACCTCAGTCATCCGTCATTACGAGCCAAGAAATACGATGAGGCGCTCGGCCTCTGGCAGGCGCGCGTGAATCGCAACTGGCGGTTCTACTTCACCATGGAAGGCGAGGAGTATCTTCTCCACGATATAAGGCCGCATCCGAAGTAGCTCGCGTATTAATCGACCTCGTGCCACCTCACACCGTTGCGTTGGGCGAGCTCAATGGCATAGTGGATCGCCACGGCAACGGAATACGCGGGGCGCAGGGGATCCCTCTTGTCAACCACGGCGATCACCCCGCCACCGGGACGGTATACAGGACTTCCGGAGTTTCCAGGCCGCAGGTGGATGTCAATCCCTTCAGCATCGCTGGGGCGTGGTGCGGGGGCATCCGTTTCTTCGAGCCCCATTCTGCCCGTCCAAAGGACATGACCGGCTTGAGTAAGCGGTTGCCAGGAAAACGCGGGATGACCCGTGACCATTATCGCGGTTCCCACCGGAACGGGGCGCGCGTCGAGCGTGGCATAAGGCGGCCTGCCGCCCAGATTCGTCGGGAGCGGCCTTTCGATTTTCAGCAAAGCCAGGTCGTTGGGAACGTCAAATGCCACCACATCACAGGGCACCGCCTGGGCGGTTCGCGAGTCGGTGATGGTCAGTTTGGCGAGGATCTTCGCTCCTGGCGCTTTCTCCAGGCACCCCTTGGCGGCTTCCACCACATGCCAATTGGTAATCAGGTAGCCGTCTTCATTGATGAGGAAACCCGTCGCCGAACACTCCTGGTTTTGGTCCTGGTTCGCCGGGCCGACGGCCAGTAATTGCACTACGGCGCGCAGGACAGGGTCTTCTTGCGGCGGCACCTCAAGTCTGTCCTTTGTCTGGGGAGACGGGACGGCGACGGAGGGTGAAAAGCAAACCAAAAGGCAAAGGGCAAATGGCAAAAGGCAAAAGGAGACACGCACTAGCTTTGGCCACAAAGCACGGACGATGGCCAGTGGTCGACGAACAATAGTGGTAACCAAAAGGTAAATGGCAAAATGCAAAAGGCAGGAGGAGCCGTTGTGCGCGAGGGTCAAGGATTTCAGAGGGGCCATGCTATGGATTCTCATCCGGGGCCTTGGCTTTTCCTTTGGCTGTTGCAACCGCCTTGGATAGCATTGCGCGCAACTGGTTCGATTCATCAATGAGGGGATCCATCATCTTGATAGGGATTTTTCCGGAACGCACCAATAACTGCAGCCAATAGCCCGACTCGCGGAGCTCCTTGAGCGCGATTTGCAGTTTATGAGTGAAATCTTCCTTCGATTCCGCGCCTTGCGCTTCTTCGTAGTTAGCTCCGGCGGACATGGCACTGCGAAGCAGTTGGTCAGCTATGCGCCTGCCTACCAGCGTGTTGGGCAGTGCATCTACGAGCTTAATCACTCGCGCGCTGTAATCGAGCAGCCGCTCTCCGATCTTCCGTTGTTCAGCCATTTAATCCCCGTTTCTTTGCTTCATGATCTCGCTTTACCACCAACCCTGCGCCCTTTGCCATTTGCCCTTTGCCTTTTGGTTTGCTCTTGCCTTCCATCATCATCTCGCAAGGGTCGTGGTTCAAACTTCCCTACCAATCCTGAACACTCCCATCCTTGCGCCGCGCGGTGGGCAGATAGGCGCGCTGATAGGGATATTTCCTGGCCATTTCCTCGTTCAGGTCGGTTCCGAGGCCGGGCGTGTCGCGCATCATCATATAGCCGTCTTTGAATTCCGGTGCACCGGGCAGGACTTCTCGCGCGACCTCGGGGAAGAAGACCATCTCCTGGATTCCGAAATTGGGGATGGAGATATCTACGTGCACATTGGCAGCATGTGTGGGAGGAGCGATATCGGCCGGACCGTGCCAGGCAGTCTTTACCTGAAAGGCCTCGGCCAGAGCGGCCACTTTTCGGGCGTTGGTGATGCCTCCAATGTGCCCCAAGTCGCAGCGAATGAAATCGATTAACTGTTCCTTGATGAGCGGGACGCAATCCCAGAGCGTATTGAACAGCTCGCCCATGGCGAGGGGCGTGGTGGAGTGCTGGCGGATCAGGCGGAAACTCTCCTTGTACTCCGGCCGCAGGGGATCCTCGAGAAAGAACAGGTGGTAGGGCTCCAACTCCTTCGCCAGGCGCGCGGCTTCCACCGGTCCGAGCTTCTCATGAACGTCGTGGAGCAGTTCCACATCCTCGCCAAGCGTCGCGCGCAAGTGCGCGAAGAGCTTGGGTACAATGCGCAGATAGGGCCCCGGCTCGAAGAGTTCGGTGTGCGGGAGGTCGGCTTGCTGGGGGACGCGACCGGCGATCTCTTCTGATTTCTTCTTCTCGGCCGTGCCGTATGTTCCCTCCAGTCCAGGAATGGCCACCTGCGCTCGAACACATTTGAAGCCACGCTCCATGGCGCGCCGCACAGCGTCTTCGACCTCGGTAAGATCGTTGCCGGCAGCGTGGGTGTAAGCGAGTGCTCCCCGGCGCGTGCGTCCGCCCAGCAATTGATAAACAGGCATGCCCGCCCGTTTGCCCTTGATGTCCCACAGCGCCAGGTCGACGCCGGCGAGCGCCGTCATCTGCACCGGGCCACCCCGCCAGTATGGGCCTCGATAGAGATCCTGCCAGGTGTCCTCGATCGCCTCCGGGTCGCGCCCGATCAACAACGGCGCAAGGTGCTTTTCCAGCGTCGTCGCCACGGCAAGCTCGCGCCCGTTGAGGGTGGCGTCGCCCACTCCGTATAGCCCGGGCTCGCTGGTCAGGATCTTCACCAACACGTAGTTGCGGCCCGGGCAGGTGACGATGACGCGCACTTCCGTAATCTTGAGCGGCGGCAGGCCCGGCGGGGAAATGGGTGGCGATGCCTCACCCCAAGGCGTTCCTCGCGACAAGGCGGGCTTGGCGATTGCCGTGGCTCCGGCGAGTTTCAAAAATCCCCGACGATTTGCAGGTTGCGCTTTCGGTGGCATCGCATTTCCTCCTCGAACCCTTCGAAATGATGATCGACCGGCCGCGAGCTGCACGCCCGCGGGGCCGGAGGCCATTCTACTCCATGAGGCAGGCTTCCCGGGTATTGTGATGCTTTGCCCCCTGGCGCTCGGGCTGCAATCTCCGCAATCCCTTGCCGGCTTGCCTGCCCACATGAAGGCTGGATTTCAATCATTGAATGGGATACTCTGAGGGGAAGTGCCAATGAGGGGCGAGCATTCTGCAACATCAGTAGGCGCAAGAAGAGTCGGCCGTCAATGACGCCGGCGATAGACAGCATTATTCCAGCGATTTGGGGATGCCATGACAGACGCGTTCAAGCCAAGTGGCCATGCTGCCTCCGGCGGTCGGTTGCGGAGCGGGCGCGAGAATGCAGCTTCGGCCCGTGGCTGTGCAGCGCTCCTACTCCTCGGCGTCCTCTGGGGAGTGGGCGTAAATCCATGCCGGGGGGAAGATAAGCCGAAAGACAAGCTCCTGTTTCTTGTGGCTCGCCAATCCATCCTTGATCCCATCTTTGAACGGTCCGTGGTTCTGATGCTGCCGTTAAATGGGGAGCCTCTGATTGTGGGGCTCATTGTCAACAAGCCTACCCGATTGCCGCTCACCAAGATCTTCCCCAAAAGCTCCACCCTGAAGAACAGCCCCGAGGACGCCTATCTGGGAGGCCCCGTAGATATGGCGACTCCCGCGCTGGTTTTTCATGCCCAGAAGCCTCCCAAGCAAGCGATGCTGCTGTACGAGGATGTTTATCTGAGTTTTGATACGAAGTTCATTTCAAAGCTTATGCAAGATCCCAAACAAACCGGAGACCTGCGCCTCTTCCTGGGCCGTGCGCAGTGGGCGCCAGAGCAGCTCCAAGGGGAGGCGCTCGAGGGCTCGTGGTACAGCCTTCGAGCTGAAGGTGAAGTGATTTTTGACCGTGACTCCGAACACGTCTGGAAGCGGCTGCACGAACGCGCGCAGCCACCCGCGACTGTGGAAAACCAGATGCCTCAACCTTCCAGGGTGCAACTCCGGACTGCACCCGCAAATCTTTCATTTTTTCTCTTGTGGGCAATTCCGGCTGTGATGAATTAAAAGGCGGGAAGCCACTACGTTCGTGGGGCCGGTTTCGCCGAGGCCGTCAAGCGCTTCATCTCGACGTTCAGATTCTGCACGCCGGGTTGGTCAAACTTGACAATGATGTCGGAAGTTTCGAATCCTGGGGCTTCAATGTGCAGGGTGTGTTCGCCGACGGGAAGTTGGAAAGGTCCGAGCTTGTCAGTTGTCCCCGCGTAAATGCCATCGAGCGAGACGCGAGCTTGAGGTGGGTTTGTACCGAGGATCAGTGTTCCCACGCTATCCCATTCGTAACCGGCGTTGGGGTTGCAGCCGGCTTGGCAGGGGTTTTCACTGGGATATGGACTGACCCACCAGTACCTGGGGGGAACGCTTTCAGGCGAACTGTACGACGGGTAAAAGCCAAATCCACCGTACGATCCCCCGCCCCCGTAAATAGGCGCAGCGGCATAGGACCTGTGCGCGTGGCCACCACCTGACCTTCGCTGGGCGAAGGCCGGAACGCAAGCCAGCAGGAAGATTAGGGTGTAACGAAGGATGGTGCGGGAATTCTGGCCCATATGGCCTCCTCCAAAGGAGCCCAATTGCCTCTTACCCACTTCAATTATAACATCCTCGCGATTCGATCGCGAATACTTTTCCTTTCTACTGGATGCCCCGGGATGCGCAGCGGTTGCCCACTCGCCGCAAATCAACGGAAGGATCAAAAGGATCCCGCGATGGCAAGGAAAGAGGGCGGGGGCAATTCCACGCCGGAGGGTGATCCGTCGCCCGCGCGAGGGCATAAATCCCGATTGGGCTTGACGCTGTTTTCGCTAGTGGGCTAACGTGATAGGGTTACGCTTAAACCCAGGATCGTCGCCATGCCGACAGGGCAAGATGTCTCGCGGCGAGTGCCCGGATGGGGATTCCTATGGATCTTTTTGAACTCACCAATAGCCTGGTCAACATGGCTTCCGTCACCGGTCATGAGAAAGCCTGCGCGGAATTTGTAAAAGGATACCTTGTCCAACTGGGTTTTCAGGCAGAACTGATGCCCGTGACACGCGACCGATCGAACGTGTTCGCCACTTGGGGCAAGCCGGACATCGTGCTGAGCACGCACATGGATACCGTGCCGCCTTTTTTTCCGGCACACGAAGATGCGGACCGCATTTACGGCCGCGGTTCCTGTGACGCCAAGGGGATCCTGGCCGCGCAGGTGTGCGCCGCGGAACGGCTGAAAAAAGATGGCGTGGAGAATTTCGCCCTGCTTTTCCTGGTGGGGGAAGAAACCGTTAGCGATGGCGCGCGCGAAGCCAATTTGCACCCGCGCGGTTCCCGCTACATCATCAATGGTGAGCCGACGGAAAACAAACTGGTGCTGGGCAGCAAAGGAATCTTGCGGATCGACATTCGTGCGCGTGGCAAGATGGCGCATTCCGCTTACCCGCACCTGGGCGTGAATGCCATTGACAAACTATTGGACGTGCTCGCGGATCTCCGGAAGATTCCCCTGCCGGTCAGCCTGGTGCTGGGACACTCCACCATGAACATCGGCATGATCGCCGCCGGTCGTGCGGCCAATGTGGTACCCGACGAGGCCGTGGCGCAGATCCTGATTCGCATCGTGGAGAATTCCGAGCCTCTGCGCCGGAAGATTACGGACCTCATCGCCGGCCGCTGCGAGCTTGAAATTGTGCGCGACACGCCGTTGCTCCTGATGGAGAAGCTCGACGGCTACGAGACGGATATCGTGGCGTTTACCACCGACTTACCATCGCTGACCAATTGGGGGCGCCCCTTGCTGCTGGGGCCAGGCTCCATCAGCATGGCGCATACCGAGCGTGAGTGCGTGCGCAAGGCGGACTTGGTGGCCGCGGCCGATCTCTACTACCGTTTGGTGCGCGACCTGAAAAGCAGGGATTAGGGGTTAGGGAGTGGGGCAAACTCCTAACTCCTAATCCCTAACCCCTGTTCTTACGAAAGGAGATGGTGGATTCCATCCGCCGTTATTGTTCATGAAGAAACTTGAAGTTGGCATTCTGGGAGCTACAGGAATGGTCGGGCAGCGCGTTGTGAGCCTGCTCGAGCATCACCCGTGGTTCGAAATCCGCTGGGTCGCCGCCTCCGAGAGGTCGGCAGGGAAAACTTATCGCGAGGCCTGCAACTGGCGCTTGCGCGACCCTCTGCCCAAGAGCGTGGGGGATTTCCCCGTGCACGAGTGCAAGCCGGGAGGCGCTCCGCAACTGCTATTCTCTTCGCTTGATTCCAAAGTAGCAGGAGAAGTGGAAAAGGAATTTGCTCAGGCCGGCCACGTGGTGGTTTCGAACTCCTCAAATTTCCGCATGGAGCAAGACGTGCCGCTGCTGATTCCGGACGTCAATCCGGACCACCTGGCGCTGGTCCGTGAGCAGCGCAAGCAGCGCCGCTGGAAGGGTATGATCGTGACCAACCCCAACTGCACCACGGTGGGTTTGGTGATGTCGCTCGCACCACTGGAGAAAACTTATGGACTCGACAAGGTCCTGATGACCAGCATGCAGGCGGTTTCCGGCGCCGGCTACCCGGGAATTCCCACGCTCGACATCCTCGGAAACGTCGTCCCCTTCATCGGCGGGGAAGAAGAAAAGGTAGAACGCGAAACGCGCAAACTTCTGGGCAAATGCGTGGATGGCCACGTGAAGATGGGTGACTTTATCGTGAGTGCTCACTGCAACCGTGTGATGGTGGAAGATGGTCATACGGAGACCATTTCCGTGGCGCTGAAAAGCAGGGCCACGATTGCCGACATCGTGGAGGCCTGGCGTGCCTATCGCTCTCTGCCGCAGGAGCGCAGCTTGCCTTCCGCCCCAAAGCATCCCATTATTGTGCGGGAGGAGCGGGACCGGCCTCAGCCAAAATTCGACCTGATGACCGAACACGGGATGGCCACGGTGGTGGGCCGCCTGCGTGAATGCCCGGTCCTGCAATTCAAATATGTCGCGTTGAGCCACAATACCATCCGCGGCGCCGCCGGCGCAGCGCTGCTGAACGCGGAATTGATGAAGTCGGAAGGGTACCTGGACTAATTGCTTAGAAGGCGCCGCATACAGCACAAGGTAGACAGAAGACGGGCAATCCCGTATGCCGTAATCCGTCTGCTGTCTACTGACCTTACCGGTGAATAATGATTAATCTCGCCTTACTTGGCTACGGGAAAATGGGAAAGACGCTGGCGCAACTTGCGCCGTTGCGCGGCTTTGAAGTGCGTCTGGTGATGGATATTGACGTCAACGCGCAAAGCCGCGGCATCACGCGCGAGAAATTCAAGGGCATCGATGTCTGCGTGGACTTCACCACGCCCCAGGCCGTGGTGGAGAACGTTCACCGCGTGGCGGCGCTGGGAGTGAATCTGATCGTCGGCACCACCGGCTGGCAGAAGCACCAGGCGGAGGTCAGAAAAGTGATTGAGCAGGCGGGCGTCGGCATGGTGTACGCCGCGAATTTTTCCATCGGCGTGAACCTGTTCTACCGGCTGGCGCGTGCGGCGGCGGAAATCTTTGCGCCCTTCCCCATGTACGATCCTTTCCTCACCGAGTCTCATCACAAGATGAAAAAGGATGCGCCGTCGGGCACCGCGCTCGAAATCTCCCGGCAGATTCAACCCTACCTTGTGGACCGCGATATTCCCGTGGCCAGCGTGCGCGCGGGGTACATCCCCGGAACGCATGAGCTGGGTTTCGATTCGGAAGCGGACACCGTGGTTTTGCGCCACACGGCGCGCGGCCGGCAGGGCTTTGCGGAAGGGGCACTGTATGCCGCCCGCTGGGTCGTCGGCAAGAAGGGCTTTTACAGTTTCGCGGAAGTGTTAGAGTTGGGTGCTGGGAGCTAGGAAAAGAACGAAACTCGAAAATCGAAATTCGAAACTCGTGAGCAAGGTCCCGAATTTCGAGCTTCGAGTTTCGTGTTTCGATCCTGATGCCCAGCCTCTTTCTTGGAGGTTCCATGAGCCTGGAAATTCGCGGTTGCGGCACGGCCCTCGTCACCCCCTTTCGGAAAGACGGCTCCGTGGATGAAGCGGCGCTGCGGCGGTTGGTGCAGTTCCAGCTTCGCGAGGGGATTGATTTCCTCGTCCCCTGCGGCACCACCGGCGAAAACCCTACACTCGAGCACGGCGAGTACCTGGGGGTGATTCGCGTCGTGGTGGAAGAAGCAGGCGGAAAAGTGCCTATTGTCGCGGGTGTGGGTGGCAACTACACAAAGAAGATTTGCGACATGGCAAGCGAAGTCGAAGGATTGGGCGTGCAAGGCATACTTTCCGTGGCGCCCTATTACAACAAACCGACGCAGGAGGGTCTGTACCAGCACTTCAAAGCCATTGCCGAATCCACGGACCTGCCGGTGATCCTCTACAATGTGCCGGGGCGCACGGCGTCGAACATCGAGCCTTCCACCGTGGGGCGACTTTCGCAGATTCCCAACATCGTCGGCATCAAGGAAGCATCTGGAAGCATCGTGCAGCAGATGGAAGTGCTGAACGCCGTCGAGCCGGGCTTCCGGGTTCTCTCCGGTGACGACACCTTCACACTCCCGCTCATGGCGCTCGGCGGGCAAGGCGTCATTTGCACCACCTCAAACCAGATTCCTGCTGAGATGACCAAACTCACCCACATGCTACTGGATGGCAAATATCAGGAGGCGCGCAAACTTCACTTTCAACTGCTGCCGCTTATGCAGGCAAACTTCCTGGAGACCAACCCCGGTCCTGTCAAAGCCGGCCTCGCCATGATGGGCTTGATCGAGGAAGTCTACCGCCTGCCCATGGTTCCCTTGAAACCAGAAAACCGCGCCAAGCTCGAAAAGGTATTGGCGGCGCAAGGATTGCTCCCGAAGAGGGCTGCCGTTTAGGATGGCACGCAATCGTAATGCAGGGCCGAGCTGCGCTCGCCCTCAAGAGCAGATCAAAACACAAAGCTCAAATGTTAGAACTTCCAAGCGGCCCAAATCAGCCTCGCTGGAGGGCCGCCGGAAGCAGTATGCAGGGTGGGCCTCACCCTCCGTTCCATCATAAT
>JBEKNU010000116.1:0-43599 GCA_049522495.1 Terriglobia bacterium | reverse complement strand
CACCCTGCTGCGCAAAGAAATGGTCGACCACCCCGAAAGCCCCCAATCCTTGGGCTTCCAACTCACCGACCGCGCCCTCACCCAGGCCGCCGACGCGTGAAAAATGTAGAAACTCCAGGCGCCGACCTTTAGGTCGGCACGTGCTGAGCTGAAGCTCAGTGCTTGTTGACGAGTCACTAAGAATTCGAGCGCGTTGGCACCGCCCTCAAAATCCTTTGGGTCTGAGGTCGCAGGTCTTCTGTAGCGGCGCTCTGTGAGCGCCGGCTTTGCTGAAGCGCAGGCTTGTAGGTTAAGTCTGCGGCCCTTTATGGGGAAAGCCAAGAGCCGCGGAGTCAAAGGACGACTCCGCGCTACCGCCTCTGCAATGTCGATTGGACAAATGAATGTCACCCCCCTGATTCAGCCGCCCTGTTGAGCGCGGACGCCAGCTTGTTGAACATGAAGTCGCGGAACAGAGTGCCGAAGTTCGGGTCATCGACAATCTTTTTGTAAATCTCGACATTCGTGGAGATCATGTCTTCGAGGGTATCGCTGAAGAAAGTCCCAAATGCCAGCTTTTGGTTTTCGATAGAAGGATTGACGGTGGGGTTGAGCGCGTTTCTGAGACCCTCCCTATCGCTCAATCGTCTCTCCATGTCCTCGGCAAAGTATCTGACCTTATCAGCACCGGTGAAATCCGTCCCGTAGTGCTCGTTGATGTACTGGATGATTTCTGACAGCGGAGCGCGTTCTTCCTCTTTTGTGGCCCATGTCCCCAAAGCCGAAATAGGTTTCAATGCGCCATCTTCAGCAAGGAGTTTTATCTCTCCCGAACTGGTCAACTGGATGCGGTAGGAATCCATGTCGATTTGGTCGGTTATTTCTCGCGGCAACTGATCGTCCGGCGCCCGCAGCTTCCGAAGCAAGTGGCGAGCGAACTGATAGAACTTCTCCAAGTTAATGTCGGTGAACGTGAGGAGCTGAGAAAGAAAGGCATACAGCCTCACGTAATCGCCCAGGTGCTTCCTGAATTCTTCCCGTGTCTTCGCCTCTATGGCTTTGTGCCGGTTCACAACAGGGTCCAGTATGGCGAACAGCTTCTCCTGTTTGCCGGTCCTCGAGAAATACACTTTCGCAAAGGCATCGACTTCGGGCTGCCCAAATAAACCGTAGTCCTCGATGGTTCGCTTAAGGTCGTAGAGCTTGTTGGGGTCAGTTGGCTCGCTCAGAAGGGTAGATTCAAAATACGGTTGAAATGCGTCCTGAATCTCCTTGGCTTCGTTGGCGAAGTCCAGCACCAAAGTGTCGTCTTTGTCAGCGTGTACCCGGTTTAGTCGGCTGAGCGTCTGGACGGCGTTTACCCCGCCCAATTTCTTGTCTACGTACATCGTATGCAGTAGCGGCTGGTCAAAACCGGTTTGGAATTTGTTGGCAACAATTAGGAATCGGTATTCGTTCACCTTGAAAGTTTGTGCGGTCTTGGTCTCAGGAAGCCCGTTCATGTTGGCTTCTGTGTAGTCCAACCCCGTCTCAGAGTCATGAACCGTACCGGAAAATGCGACCAGAACCCGATAAGGGTAACCCTTATCTTTTACGTATTTGTCGAATGCCCTCTTGAAGCGCACAGCGTGCAGTCTCGACCGGGTAACGACCATCGCTTTGGCGAGACCACCGATCCGATGGAGCACTTTCTCATGGAAATGCTCGACCATCATTTTGGTCTTTTCATGAATACCGTGCTCGTGCAGATCGGCGTAAGACTTCAGCAGGTAGGCAGCCTTCCCCTTTTCATATTTCGGGTCGTCCTCAATCTTCTTCATCAATCCGAAGTAGACCCTGAAAGTGGTGTAATTCCTGAGAACGTCCAATATGAACTTCTCTTCAATCGCCTGGCGCATGGAGTAGAGGCTGAAGGGAGCGTACCTGCCGTCCGGCTGCTTGACCCCAAACAGTTCAAGGGTTTTGTTCTTGGGTGTGGCGGTAAAGGCAAAGTAGCCGACGTTGGGAAGCTGTCCGCGCTGCTTCATTTGCTCTTCAATGGCCGCGTTGATGGCGTCCTCGTCGTCTCCCTCGGCCTTGTCCTCTTTTTCGGCCTTTTCCAAATCCGACACGTCCAAGACTTGCTTAAGGCTCCTCGTGCTCTCACCTGTCTGGGAAGAGTGCGCCTCATCAATGACCACCGCGAACCGCTGCCCGGCCAGGGTACTGATTTTCTGCACAACAAACGGAAAAGTCTGCAATGTGGTGACGATAATGTCCGCGCCCTGGTGGAGCGCGTTGGCAAGTTGTTCTGATTTATGGTGCTCGATTGCTGTGACGATACCGGCGACCTGTTCGAAACTCTTAATCGTGCCCCGAAGTTGCCTGTCCAGCACCCTGCGGTCGGTAACTACAACGATAGAATCAAATACCCTTTCGTCCTTGGCGTCATGCAGGCCCACCAGTCGATGGCAAAGCCAAGCGATGGTGTTGCTCTTTCCACTTCCGGCGCTGTGTTCCACCAGATACCGCTGGCCTGGCCCTTTCGTTCTTGCATCCGGAACCAGACGCCGAACGGCATCAAGTTGGTGATAGCGGGGAAATATCAGTTCCTGTCCGCCCGTCTTCCTGCCCTTGTCGTCTTCCAAGTCAACCACTTCAAGGAAGTTTTGGACGATGTCCAGCAGGCTGTCCCGTTGCCAGACTTCTTCCCAAAGGTAGGCCGTATTGAACCCGTTCGGGTTGGTGGGATTGCCTGCTCCTTTGTCCTTGCCCTTGTTGAACGGCAGGAAGTCCGTAACCTTTCCTCGCAAGCGCGTGGTCATGTAAATTAGGTCAGGGTCCACTGCAAAGTGTGCAAGGCAACGCTTGAAGGCGAGCAGCGGTTCCTTCGGGTCCCGGTCATTCCGGTATTGCCAGATTCCGTTCTGGACGTTCTGGCCCTTCAAGGGATTTTTCAATTCACCGGTAATGACCGGCAGGCCGTTCACGAACAGAACAAGGTCTAGGGAATTCTCGTTTTTCTGGCTGTATTTGAGTTGGCGCACGACGCTGATGACGTTGGCCTTGTAAAGCCGTGCGTGCTCCTCATTCATGGTGGTTTCAGGCCGGAAGTAGGCGAGGTCGAACTTGCATCCGAGGTCGGTTACGCCCCGGCGCAGTACATCGAGCGTCCCTCTGGTTTCTATTTCTTTGACGAGTCGCTTGAGGAAGCGTTCCTTGACCTGCTCACCGTGTTGTTGCTTGAGCTTCTCCCATTTCTTGGTCTGCGTGGCGTAGATGAAATCAAAGAGGGGGCCGGGGTCAAGGCAGAGGCTGCGGTCGTATTGTTCCGGCAAGCGCTGGGTGTAGCCGCTGTCAGCCAGATGCGTTACGACGCTGCTTTCAAAGTCCTTTTCGGAAGTGTCCATCATCAGGAAAGCTTGACTCCCAGGTCGCGGAGCATTTTGAATGTATCAAGATACTGAACCCCAAACACTTCACAAACATTGGGAATTTTGACCCTGTTCTTCACATTTGGATCGAGAACCTCCTGGGTTACGACGATGCCGGCTTCGGCTATTGCGTAGGCGACAAGCCAGCCGTCCGCGCCCTTGGCGAAATTCGCTTTCGCTCCCGCAAGAAACTGCGGCTGGGCTTGAACCCAGCCCATTACTTGCCCGTAGGAGTCTATTACCGCCGGATCGCCAGTCGAAGCGAACCCAGCCCCAAAGCCCCCTTTACTGACCCACTGGGCCAGATCGTCCTTGCCCCGTTCCAGCTCTTGCTTTACACGGTCAATGCTTTTAATAATCCCCGTCGACGCGTAATGGGCAATTTTCTGCCAGAATCCCGGCGCCAGATCAAACGCATAGTAACGACGGGCCGCTTCGATAAATACGTTGGCGTCGAGCACGTAGGGGGTATCGCTACTCACTCCGGGCCCCCGGTTCCCAGCGACTCCGCGTAGCTCGCAAAAGTCTTCCCGTACAAGCCCGTCAGTTGGTAGGCGTCGCGATACAGAAGCCTGCCTTCCGACGCTGCTTGGACCACGGCCTGCGCAAATCGCCGGCCGATGCGCAGATTCTGGGTCGCGTAGAAGTCACCCCCCTCAGGTTTCTTGGCGGCAGCGCGCCGCTCGTCTTCCTGATATTCTCCGTAAAAATCCAGGAATTCCCTCTTGCTGATGAGCTGCAAATCCAGCGCTCTTCGGGCGCCCACCAGCGAACTCACCTTGAATTGGCGGGCGATTGCCTGGAACGGTTCCGCATCCCGGCGCAACGCAGGCCAGGACGCGCGCAATTGCGCCTCGGGGACGAGAAACTCCGCGGCCACGCGGTTGCACGCCAGTTCCGTCCGGTCGTTCGCCGGTTGGAGTTCCCGCAGGTCGAAGGCGGCACTGCTGCCGAGCCACACGTGCGCCAGTTCGTGCGCGAGCGTGAACATCTGCGCCGCTTTCCCGTCCGCTCCATTCACGAATACCAGGGGAGCATAATCATCGACCAGAACAAAGCCGCGGAACTCCGCCACGTCCAGCTTACGGCGCGTGTTGTTCTCGACGATGCCGTTGACAACCACCATGATCCCTGCCTCTTCGCTGGCGGCTTCGAGGCTTCGGAGCGCTTCCGTCCAGGTAATATATTCTCCTGCCCATCCCTCAGCCAGTCCCAAAGTCCGCCGCATGTCTCGGGCGACTTCCTGACTTTCGTCGTTGATGCTGGCCGAGCGAACGAAGGACCGTCGTTCGTTCCCCTCGTCCACCAGGAACTCACGCATCCATGCCTGGCGTCGCTCCATGATCTGCACGGTTTCGAGGAGATTGGGCGTGGGACGGGCCAAACCCCCGTCGCCGAGGGTGTGGAAATGAGGGATGGG
Source organism: Terriglobia bacterium (assembly GCA_049522495.1). Taxonomy (GTDB): domain Bacteria; phylum Acidobacteriota; class Terriglobia; order UBA7540; family UBA7540; genus Bog-366. Next base: position 38,787 of record JBEKNU010000116.1, on the reverse strand, counting down.
CAGCTTCTCCTCCGGCGGGGCGCCAAGAAAGAAGTACCCGAGCGGCGTCAGCGTGGCCTTGGCCAATTCCTCCAATTGCCGAAGCGTGGGCCGGTCTCCCCCCTTTTGCCATTGGCGAATCTTGGGAAACTTTCGCTGAAGGAGGCCGAGCGGCTTGCCGGACCGCTCGATGGCCCAATCGAGAACGTGTTGGTTAACCTCGACCCTGGTCATGGTTCTACTGTACTGGCCGTGGAGGCGACATGCAAGCGACCCGCCTCCGCCCTAGGTTCCCTCACATCGATCTTGCCGGTTACGGCGGCGGAAATGAGGGCGGTGCGGTATTCCTTCAGTCTGTCAATCTCCTGTGCAATAGTTGCGACCAATCTATCAGTCTTTTCCATTTGGAGGTCTACATAGGAAACAATTCGGGCCTGCTCGTCAACAGAAGGGACGGGAATGACTAGGTTTCCGACATCGTCCAGACCAAGACCGTCCTTAGTCCCCCCGTACAGCAGAATGTGAAGTTGGGCGTGGCCCACAGATGATAGGAGGGAGTAACCTAGCCACCGTGGCCAGAGCTTGTTTACATTGGGGCGAATCAGAGCTATGTGCTGGTTGACATAAGCCTCGCCGATATCGGACGGAGCTACTCCGACGGAGCCGATATATGCTGTTATCGAGAGTAGTACATCATTGGGAGTTACTCGTGAACGTTTGGCCTCGGCATTCCGAGGAGGAACAACGTGTTTGATGTCTGAAAAGTCGAAGTTCAGGGAGTTTCGAGTTAGGTTGCCAATTCTAAGGAAACACGCTCCTTCATCACTGTAGTGCTCAGCCCAATCACGAGACCCGCTAGTTATAAAAGAGGTTATAAACGTCAAGCGACATTCCGACCAGTTGTTCGGGATTTGGCCCAGCCAGCGCAAGCAGGAGTCTTTCATCGGGACGCTCGGGTCGAGACCCTTGGTCACCGCACGACTTATTAGGGCGGCCCGCTTTTCCTCCAGCAACTCAATCAGTCGCTCTCGATTGGCAATGAGTGTGTCAATCTTTGCCGTCTGGCGGTCGAGGAATTGGACAATTGCGAGTTGCTCGGGGATCGGAGGGAGGGGAAATCGGGCGTTGGCGAGCAAGTCATACTCGATGCTCTCTACGGTAGCCCCTGCTTTCCTCCATTCTACAAGAAGAGCGTTCTGATTCCCACGAATCAGGTAGGCAAGGTAATTAGCCAAAACTCTTCCCTTGGGAACTAAGGCTTTCATGTCCTGATTCAGTGCGACGGGTTTTGCGTTGACTGCTACAGGAATGGAGTGTTTGAGAATTCCCGAACGCACGACGAGCAAGACCGCGCCGGGCCCGACCAGTTGAGTTGAGCTGTTGGAAATGCCCGCAGGGGAGATGTGGTCTTCTGAGTCTTCGATGGCAGCGGATTTCATGTCTTTTGGGGATACCCAAGGAATATCGCCCGTCCAGTATGTGATATTGTCCTTTGATGGGGTACCTCCCCCCAAGAAGTTGACCAAGTACTTCAGTTTGATAGACTCCCAAGAAGCAGGGATTCTTCTTGCCCAAGACATACCGCAATCCGCGTACTCAGGGTAAGCTTTCCACATTCGGGCTGAAGTTGCGGAGGCAGTGGTAGCGTCTGTGCTCACCCCGTTACCTCGCCAAGCACTTTCAAAATCTCTCCTTCGAGCTTCTTGATGTCGGCGTCTATCTCTTCAAGTGGCCGAGCTGGCTCGTATTGGTAGAAGTACCGGTTGAAGCTAACTTCATAACCGACCTTGCCTATCTTCCCGTCCTTCTCATCTCGAACGTCTTCATTAATCCAAGCATCCGGCACATGCGGCCTGACCTCACGGTCAAAGTAGGCGTAGATGTCCTCCTTGAGCGGCACGTTCTCGTAATCCCGAAGTTCCGGGTCTGGCTCTGGATTCCCTTTGCTATCCGTGCAGACGTCCGCCATTTCATCCCGCTCCGAGAGTACCGAGATGATGGCCTTCCTGAAAGGCTTGGCCAAATCAATCCCAGCGGTCGCCATCGCATCGTCGAGGGCCTTCAAAAATTCATCGCTGTTTCTCCAAATCTTTTCAGGACCGAGCTTCTGAAGCGCAGCAATCATGGATTTCTGCAAATCCTTTCCAGCTTTCTCGGCATCGGGACAGAGGTTAAGGAAGGCGGGCTCACTGCGAAGCCGGTTGATGCGCTCCTCGGAGGCGCAGAAATTGAGTCGAAGCGGACGCTCGACAGTGATTTTCCGATACCCAAAATCGGTCGCATCGAAAATCTTGCAGTTGGGGCCTTCCTCAAAGGCCCCGGCAAGACGGGCAAGTTCCGAGATATGCTCTTCCGACAATTCATTTCGCTTGTCGCCCAGGCTCTTGCGCATCTTTTGGGCAAAGACTTCCACTTCGTCCTTGCCTTCTTTCCGAGTCGCTGCCCCGTTTACGAGCAAGACCTTGCCCTTGCGGTCTTTGGGCTTCCTATTGGAAAGCACCCAAATATACGTGTTGATGCCGGTGTTGTAGAACAACTGTCCCGGCAGAGCCACGATGGTTTCAAGCCAATCGTTTTCAAGAATCCACCGGCGGATTTCACTCTCTCCGCTTCCCGCATCCCCGGTAAACAACGGAGAGCCGTTCATAACAATGGCAATGCGGCTCCCACCTTCGCTGACAGGCTTCATCTTGGAAATCATATGCTGGAGGAACAACAGTTGCCCGTCACTGATTCGTGGGAGGCCCGCACTGAAGCGGCCTCCCGGCTTGGCCGCCTCAGCACTGATAAACCTCTGCTCTTTCTTCCAGTCCTTCCCATAGGGGGGATTCGTAAGCATGTAATCGAACGTGGAGCGGGGGTGCCCGTCCTTCGAGAATGACGATTCAGGCTTAATATTGTCCGCATCGCGGTCATCACCCTTGATGAGCATGTCGGACTTGCAGACCGCATAGGTCTCGGAGTTGACCTCCTGCCCAAAGAGCCGGATATCTGCCTTCGGGTTGATGCTTTTGAGGACGTATTCCTTGGCGATGGATAACATTCCGCCGCTTCCGCACGCCGGGTCAAAAACGGTTCGTGTGACCTGCTGCTGTTGGAGAATCTTCCGCGCGGGGTAAAGTGCTCGCCGGGATTTTCGTTGGTTTGTTCATTAAATTTCCGGATGAGTTCTTCAAAGATGGTACCCATCGCATGGTTGTCCACGCGGTCGGGGTGAAGGTCAATCGTGCCGAACTTCTTGATCAGCAGGAAAAGCAGGCCCTTCTGGTCCAACAAGTCGACATTGTTGCGGAGACCGAAATTGTCGATCACATCCCGCATGTTCTCGGAGAACCCATTGATGTAAGCGATGAGGTTTTTCCCGATGTTCTTGGCGTCGTCCAGGAGCTTGCTGAAATCAAACTTGGAAATGTTGTAGAAGGAATGCCCGGCGGCCCGGCGCAACTGGCCGTCTACGTTCTGGATTTTTTGTTTCTCGAGTTCCTTGTATCTGGTGAGAACCTTTTCCTTGGTCCCTGCAAGAACGCAATCCAGACGGCGCAATACCGTGAAGGGCAGGATCACGTCGGGATACTTGCCCCGCTTGAAGTCGTCGCGAAGAATCTCGTCAGCAACCGGCCAAATAAAATTGACTATTTCTTGGATGTTCTCGGCCACCTGACTCTCCTGGCGTGGGGATGATCTATTGCGCCTGTGAAGATTACCTCATTTGGCCGTCGCTTTCTAGGGAGGGCATCGTTTTCCACCGAATCAAAAGGGGTTCCCTACCAGCTTAGTCCCTGTTCCTAAAAGGTATTCTGGAACCCCCCAAAACGCTGCCCCATTCGCTGCGCTCAGGTCAAGCTGTGAGTGGGGCGAAGGGCCCGCACTTGTTTCGCTTCCTCTTGTTTCAGCCGCTCACCGGCAAAACTTTGGGCAGTGATTGGCACATCGCGCTGGTTCGCCAGGACGTTGAGTCGGGCGCTGAAGAGCAGTGACGAGTGACGAGTGATGAGTGACAAGCGCAGGGAAATCGTTAGTCAGGAGCCAGGAGTCAGGAGACAGGAGGCAAAAGGCGGGCAGAACCCGGCGGGTTGGGCGGAGGTGCGGATTTCGGCGGACCTTACTCGTCGAACTTTTCAAAGTGACCACGACTGTGGACCTCATGGTGGTCCTCCAGTGTTTCCAAATGGCTGATCACTTCGGTTCGCATCTTCGAATCCTGTTGGATCCTCTCTTCAATTTTGGTGGCCAGGGCATGAGCCGATTCCAAAGAAGTGTTTTTGGGAAAGAGCAGATGGAATTCCACCCAAGTCGTATCGCCGGCATTGCGATGCCGCAACCCATGAAACTCCACCCCGGCTTGGGAGGTCATCTCGACGAGCAGCCGCTGGATTTGAGCCTGGGCCGTGGGATCGACTTCATCCATTAACCCGCCGATCGATTGGCGAATCAACTTGCTCCCCATCCAAAGGATGTCGAGGGCGACGAGAATCGCCACAATAGGATCAAAACGCAGCCAGCCCGTGAGCATCGTCAAACCCAGTCCCACGAGGACACCGAGACTGGTCAAGCAGTCGGTGAGGACGTGTCGACCATCGGCCTCGAGGATCAAAGACCCATGCTTTCTCGCAACCCAAACCAGATAGCCGCCCAGAGCTCCGTTGATGAGGCCCGCGGCCAGAACGAGCACAGCCCCTGCCCCCAGGTTCTCCAGTTTGGGCCCCGCAATCAGCCTGCGAATTGACTCATAGACGATAAAAAACGCCGCCAACACAATCATGGCGCCCTCGAACCCCGCCGAAAAGAAGGCGATCTTGTCATGACCGTAATGATGGCTGGGGTCAGGGGGCTTGCGGCTCAACCAGAGGCTGTATGCGGCAAAGGAAACCGCCACCACGTGGACTACCGACTCGGCCGCGTCGGAGAGGATCGCCGCCGATCCGGTCATCGCATAGGCAAGCACTTTTGTTCCCAGCATGAAAAAGCCGACCACCACGGAAACCCGCATGGCGAGTTGGGGTGGACCCGATGCTTGGGGGTTCGGGATTTCCATGGCGGCCATCATGCTCGTCCAAACTGGGAACTTACCCGGAATTCAGATTTCACCTTGAAGTCCGTCGCTCATCATAGCCCCGCAGGCGTACAGTTTTCCAGCGAGGATCGCACGCATCTAAGCGCGGACCGTGCGAACCTAATTGCTGAGCACTGATGGCTTGAAGCTTTGCGCTGATATCTGAAACCTGATCCCTGACCGCTGATAACTGATTCCTGATCGACCGTGGTTGCCACCCGGCCACATAAGTCATTGAAAACAAAGGATAAAAAGGTTGTATATTCGTAACTAATTGAAAACAGGGTAGTTGTAAGGTTTGGGCATCAGCGGTATTTTGCGAGGAATTGTGGACTATCCACCATCCGGATGCCAGGGGCGGGACTGAATTTCGGGAATTTCCGCCGTTGCACGCAACCGATTGAATGCCATTTGGTTACAGCCATACGTGCCGGTTGGAATAGAACGTGGCAGGCTTGTCGGGGTGCTTTTTGCGAAAGGCCTGGAACTGCCGCAGGATCGCCTGGTAGCGGTGGTCGGAAGTGCGAATGGACTTGTGGGGCATTTTGATAAGGGCGCGTTCCACTTCTTTCACGTTCTCTGCGGAGAGCCGCCAATCGCATTTCACCAGGGTGCGCAGGTCGGCGAGGCCGTAGCCGGTGATGCGCCCGGAGCCATCCACGTAAGGGTCCACATAACTCATCACCAGATCGCGGATGGTGCGGAAAACTGGCTTGCGCCCGTGCAGTCCGGCGTCGCGCGAGCGCGCCACGGTTCCCCAGCGCCCGCGCTTTTGGAAGAGGAACAGCACGTGGTCGAGTTGGTCCTGGGATTCCAGGTCCAGCAGCAGCGGCGGATAATCGTGCTGCTCCATGATGGTCGCCGCGCTGAGCGCGCCCTCCAGGCAGTGGGCGCTGCCGTGCCGCACCACGCCGCGAAACGTCCGCAGCGTTTCCCCGCGCTTTTCCCAGTTATATGGAAGCTTGCGGAGAAACTCCTGCACCTGCTTGGGCGTGCGGCAGCGGCGAACGATGGCCCACTCCGCCGGGCGGAAGGCCTTCTTCGCGGGCGGCGCCGACGGCGGGTAGTTATGGGCGACTGTGAAACTTTTGGGAAGCACGACGTGATCGGGTGATCCGGTGATCGGGTGATCGGGTGAACAAAGAGCAGCACATTTCGAATTTGCTTTTCGCGCACTCGATCTCACGACCATCTGATCTCCCGATCCTGCTCACCCGATCACCGGATCACCCGATCTCCCGATCATTTCTGCCACCGGTCGTGCCAAAGTTGAAAACAGAAGAGCGTCCACAGCGTCTTGCGATGATCGGCCTTGCCCGTCCAATGCTCGTTGAGCAATCGGCGCACAAAAGCGACGTTGAATATTCCTATGCGCCGCAACTTATCTTCCCCCAGGGTCTCATCCACCAGCGGCCGCAACTCATTCCGCATCCAACTGGCAATGGGAACGGAGAAGCCGCGCTTTTGCCGATAGACAATCTCGCGCGGAAGCCAGCGCTCCACGGCTTTTTTCAGGAGGTATTTGAGCTGGAAGCGCCGCACCTTGAGGCGGCCGGGCAGCCCTTCGGCAAATTCAATCAGGCGGTGATCGAGAAAGGGCGTGCGCAATTCCAACGAGCACGCCATGCTGGCGCGATCGACCTTCACCAACAAGTTATCTTCCAGGTACAAGCGAAAATCCAGGTACAGCATTTCGGAGAGGGTCTCATCGAAGCGCGCGCCCTCCAGCACGTGCGCGAGGGGCGAGTAGATTTCGCTGCTGGGCGCCCGCGGCCCCGCCCAATCCGGCGAGAAAAGCTGGTCGAGTTCCGCGGGATTGAACATGCCAAACCAGATGTGGTGGCGCTCCGCCGGATTTTTTTCCGCATGGCTCAGGAACCGGCGCAGGAAGAGGCCCTTGGGAACCGCCGTGGAGGACACGGGAAGAAAGCGCTGGAGCCGGCCAAATACCTGCCGGCGCACGATGCCGGGGAGCTTCAGGTAATAGTCCGCAAGGCGTGCTCCCATGTAAGTGGGATAGCCGCCGAAAAGCTCGTCGCTGCCCTCGCCGCTCAGCGCCACCTTGATGTGTTCGCGCGCGAAGCGCGAAATCATGTAAGTGGGAATGACCGCCGGATCGGCTATGGGTTCATCCAGGTGATCGGCCAGGGTCGTGAGCGCTGCATACATACTGGGCTTGTCCGCGTTCAAAACGTGATGCTGGGTGCGGAAGCGTTTGGCCACCAGGGTGGAGTAGGGTTCCTCGTTAAAGGTCTTCTCGGGGAAGTTCACGGAAAACGAGTTGACGTTTCCCGGACTCAATTCACTCATGATGGCGACGATGGCCGAGGAATCCACGCCACCGCTCAGGAAGACGCCCAGGGGAACGTCGCTCACCAGTCGCGACTCCGCTGCCTGGCGCAGACGCACGGCGAGTTGCTCCACCAAATCGCGCTCTTCGCGAGGTGTCACTGGTGGCTGCTCCGCCGAACGCAGATACTCCTGCGGGCGCCAGTATGCGTCGATTTGAATGTTGCCGCCCTCCACCACCAGTCGATGCGCCGCCGGGAGTTTCTTGATCTCGGCATAAACGCTGCGTGGGCTGGGAAAATGGCCGTAGAAAAAATAGTGGGTGAGCGCGGTGGGGTCCATGGCGCGGCCGATGCCCGGGTATTCGAGCAGCGCCTTGATTTCCGACCCAAACACCAGAGTTTGGCCGTCGCGCCAGTAATATAGGGGTTTCTCGCCCGCCCGGTCGCGCGCCAAGAGCAATCGCTTGGCGCGATCATCCCACAGGGCGATGGCGAACATCCCGTTCAATTCGCGCAGGCAGTCCGGGCCCTGCTCTTCGTACAGGTGGATAATGACTTCGCCGTCGGAATGCGTCTTGAAATGGTGACCGTGATCCAGCAACCCCTCGCGCAGGTCGCGGTAGTTGTAAATCTCGCCGTTGAAAACCAGGGTGACGTCCCCGGCCTCGTTGGAGAGCGGCTGGTTTCCGGTTTCCAGGTCAATGATGCTTAGCCGCCGAATGGCCAACGCGATATGCGGCAATTGAAATTTGCCGCCGCTGTCAGGCCCGCGGTGGAAGATGCGCGCGGCCATCGCGTCAATGCGCTCAGCGTGCGCCAACGGATGAAGTTGCAAGTTGAAAATTCCGCAAATTCCACACATAAGGGGTCAGGGAACAGGGTACAGGGAATAGGGAACGGAAATCCACTCCGATCCGCGGTTCGATGTGAGTGAATCCTCACGGCTGAAAAGGCGTGACCACGTGGGTCGGCCCGCTATCCGGCCGCGCGGCTTTGGCCGGGGGAATCTCCCAAACGGAGAAGTCCGATTCATTCCAGAGCGGGTCGATGCGCCCCACGTTCCCCAAAAGGTCCTTCACCAGCGGGTTCGGGGTCATCACCAGAATGGGCTGCACGTTGGATTGCGCGCGCGCGCGGAATTCCGGGAGCGTGACCAGCACGCTCTCACCTTGTTGGCCGCCCGCCGCGCGCCGAGTTTCGGCCTGATGCGCCACCACATAGTTGCTGGTCATCTCGCCCCATTCAATCGAGAGTAATCCCACCGGGCGCCGCAAATAGAAAGGCAGGCTGTCGCGAAAGTAATAGTAGCCAAAAATCGGCGAATCCCGCTCCGGGCTGGCCAGGATGGTCCGTGCCAGGCGGCGGCTGGAATCGGCTTCGGCGAGCAGTCTCAACGGCACATAGCAGCGCAGCAGGAGGGATGGAACAATCGCGGCTGTCAGAGCAAAGGTCGCGATCGTTGCCGTTCGTCCACGCATTTGGGCCGCCAGCCTGCGGCCGAGAAATCCCAGCGCCGCAAGGATCATCCCGGTGTAGAGCAGTGACGGCTGGACGAGTTCCAACACCTGGGGGTGGAGTCTCCTGGCCAGCCACACCTGAAACTTGGCGTAGAGCCAGGGATGCGACGCGGCGGCCGCCACGACGCCCAATCCCAGCAACAGCGCGAACCCTGCCGTGAGCCAATCCGGCGGGCGCGCTTGCGCCTCCTTGCCCACCTCGCGCCAGACCAACCCCATAAGAATGCTCAGCGGAACGGCCGCGGGCAGAAAATAGGTGGGAAGCTTGGAATGCGAAAGCGTGAAGAAGACGAATACCCATGCCGCCCAACAAAGCAGAAACAGAATGGGCCGGCCCGCTTCTTGCTTCAGATCCCGCCAGCGTCGCAGGCGATTCCAACTGGCCAGGAGCAGGAAAAGGCTCCAAGGGAAAAAGCCGCCGAGGAACACGGGAATGTAGTAGAGGATCCCTCCTCCGCGATGCGCGGCGCCGGTGGCGAAACGCTTCAGGCTTTCGTTCCAAAAGGCATAGCGGGGGAAATCCGGATTGCGCCTGGAGACGGCAATGAACCAGGGCAGGGCTACGGCAAAGAAAGCCAGAAGGCCCCATCCCCATCGCAGGCGCATCCATTCCCGCCAGCGGCCGCGCGCTGCCTCGTAAATCAAAACCGCGATCAAGGGGATGATTATGCCGACGAAACCTTTGGTGATAACCGCCGCCCCCATCGCCGCGAACATCAAGGCGTCGAACCACGGCTCGCGGAAGCCTCTCTCCTCCAGGAGCCAGAACGCCACCATCGCCACGGTGACAAAGAAAGTGAGCGTCATGTCGAAGATGACTTCGCGAGCGAGCACGAGGGCCAGGGGACATACGGCAAAGACCAACCCCGCCCGCAGCCCCGCAGAATCCCCGAACATGCGGCGCGCCAGGAACCATACCAGCAGAAGGGTTGCCGTGCCCATCAACGCCGACGGCAAGCGCGCGGCCCCTTCGGAAACGCCAAAGGTCTTGAGGGATGCCGCAACCATCCAGAAATAGACGGCGGGCTTGTCAAGGACGACGAGGCCGTTGAAGTGCGGCGTGATCCAATCCCCCGAGATCATCATTTCGCGCCCCACCTCGGCGTTACGGCCCTCATCGGGTTCAATCAAGGGGAACCGTCCGAGACCCGCGAAGAACAGCAGGGCCGCCGCGAAAAGCAGCAGGCCCAGCGAGAGAGCGAGAGTCGTCCGGGAGTTGAAGTGGGATTCCGTGGGCGTCAAGGCTATCGGGTGATCCGAAGATCCGGAAATTGGGTGATCGGTCGGTTCGGTGGTCACCCGATCACCCGATCATCAGACTTTACCAACCTCCTGTCTCTTGAGGTTGTTCGTGGCGGGCGCCTCCACAACTTCCAAATCGCCCTCGTAAGCGATCCAGTTATTCTTCATCCAGCGCACGGCCCACACGTCCGCCAGACCTTTCTTCAATCTCCGCCAGGTCCCGTACTTGGTTTTTCCCGCCCGGCGGGGGTGATGACTCACCGGTACCTGTGTCACGCGGTAGCCGCGCATCTTCAGGAGCGTGGGAAGGAACCGGTGCATGCCGTTGTAAAGTTCCAGTCGCTCGACGCATTCGCGCCGATAAGCCTTCAGGGTGCAGCCGGTATCCACAATATCGTCGCCCGTCACCCAATTGCGAAAACCGTTGGCGATGCGGGAAGACCGGCGCTTCCACCAAGTGTCCCGCCGGCGGGCTCGGATGCCGCACACGACATCCCAATCGGAGAGCATGCGAGCGAGGCGGGGAATCTCCGCCGGATCATTTTGCAGGTCGCCATCCAGGGTCACGATGGCGCGGCCCTTCGCCAAATGAAAGCCCGCCTCCATGGCCGCGGTTTGACCCAGATTGCGGCGGAAGTGGGCGATGCGAATTCGTGGATCGCTCGACTGGGCGCGCTTGAGATGTTCCAACGTCGCGTCGGTGCTGCCGTCATCGACGATGAGGAATTCCACCTCGCCAAGCCAGTCTCTCAGCGCGGCCTGGAGTTGCTCAAGCAGAGGCGCGATATTCTCCTCCTCGTTGTAGACTGGAACGACAACGCTCAGCGAATCGCTTTCCACTTTCCTCCTCAGGATGGACAATCTTGCCGGCGCCATGCTCCCACCGGTAATCATTTAAGGGTTACGGCGCCGCACGGATGCCGACGGCAAATCAGCCACCCGTTGGCGACTGGTATTACCGCCTGTTCGAGGTAATTTTAGCATGCTTGCCGGGCCGGGCCGGGAATTTCCGGCGCTGCTCCTCCCACCTGTGCCGGGACTTCTTCAGCAATTTGGAAATTCGCGTGAGCGGAATCCCACGTGCATCCTAACAGCAAGGGAACGAATCAAAACACCTTGACGGGGCGGTTTTCCCGCTGGGGAGAGGGATTATGCAGAGGTCACAACTTCAACTGGCAATCCTGATGGTCATGGGCGTGCTTCTTGTCGGAGCTTGTAATAGTTTCAAGCTATTCCAATCAACCGATGACAAGGCGATCATCACCAACATCCAGGCGAAACTCTTCAGCGACTCTATCTTGAAGACGCGAGACGTTCGGGTCGATTCGCGGAAGGGTATCGTCACGCTCTCGGGAACGGTGGGCACGGGTCTGGAGAAGTCGGCGGTGGAGCGGATTGCCACGCAAGAAGATGGAGTTAAGAATGTAGTAAACCTGCTCAGCGTGGCCTCCCAGTCCGCCCAGCCCGCCTCCGAGGGCGTCCAGACGGCGGAGAGCGCGGCGCCCCCCCAGGTTGCGCCTTCCGCCGCGCCGCCGGAGCAGCCGGCGCCAGAAAAGCCGCGGCGGGCCCAACACGCTCGGGCAGTGAGCAATGAAGATAAGGCCTCCGCCGAATTGCAGGCCTATACGAACTCCGTTACTTCAGACGCTTCTGCCAACCCCACTCCCAATCCGGCTGCTGCTGCCGCCGTGCCCGCAGCCTCTGCCCCGGCCCCAGTGGCCACAACAGCGCCTGCCGACCCTGCACCGCCTCCTCCGGCGCCGCCGCCGGCTCCCAAGCCACAAGAGCATATTGAGATTCCCGCGGGAACAGTTGTAACCATCCGCATGATTGATAACATCGATTCCAGCCGCAACCGGCCCGGCGAAGAATTCATGGCCAGCCTTGATTCACCCATCGTCGTGGGTGACCGAGTGGTGGTTTCCCGAGGCGCCGACGCTCGCGTGCGCCTGGTCGATGCTCAGTCCGCGGGGCACATATCGGGCCAGTCCGAGTTGCAGCTCGAACTTATCGCCGTGACAATTAACGGCGTCTCCTATGCAACGAAAAGTGGCTACTATGAGCAGCACGGGGGCTCGCGCGGGACGCGGACGGCGGAAACCGTGGGCGGGGGCGCCATCCTGGGAGCTCTGATTGGCGGCATCCTCGGGCGCGGCAAGGGCGCGGCCATCGGGTCAGTCGCGGGCGCGGGCGCCGGAACCGCCGTAGAAGTCTCCACCAAAGGCCAGCAGGTCAAAGTCCCGGCGGAGACGAAACTCGACTTCACCCTCAAGGATCCCATCGACGTCACAATGGATGGGAGCCAATGATCACCCCCTGACTTCTCAGACTGGCTGAAACGGTCAAGCCACGAAGGTGCGCCTGCGGAGTCCTCAGCGCTCATTACAATTTCGGGATTCAGCCTGAAACGAGATCCCCAGAGAACTTGTGCAGGTCCGCGGAATTCCCGCCGGGGATTTAGAGACTCACCCATTTACGCATTTTTGCAGTTAAAATGATTGTTCACAACTTACGGCGCGACGAAGTCTAACAACTCAACGTAATACACACCCCACCGAATTTTGGGTGGTCGGAGTGTCAGTAGGAAGGAGCAACCGATGTGTGGAATAGTGGCGTACACGGGAAATCAGCCGGCCAAGGAAATTCTGATTGAGGGCTTGAAGCGGTTGGAGTACCGCGGCTACGACTCGAGCGGCATTTTCATTGTGAACTCCCCGCCTTATCTTGCCCGGGCGGTCGGCAAGGTCGCGGAACTCGAACGCCAGGTGTGGAATTCCGCTCCCGACGGCGCGGCGGGAATCGCCCACACGCGCTGGGCCACGCACGGCAAGCCCAGCGTATTGAACGCTCACCCGCACGCGGATTGCGGGGGCAAGCTCTACCTAGTTCACAATGGCATTATTGAAAACTACCTCCTGCTGAAAAAGCGAATGATGGAAGCGGGTCACGTATTTAAGTCCGAGACTGACACGGAAGTTCTCGCCCATCTGGTCGAGGCCAATTACCAGGGGGACCTCCAGGCAGCCGTGCAGAAGGCCCTGTTGCAAGTGCAGGGGACGTTCGGCATCGCCGTGATGCACGTCGATCACCCTCGCTCCATTGTAGTGGCGCGGCGGGGCAGCCCCATTATTCTCGGCATTGGCGAGAAGGCCTCCCTGGCCGCGTCGGACGCCTCCGCCCTCGCCCAGCACACCGACCAGGTTGTTTTTCTCGAGGACAACGAGGTAGCCTGCCTGGAACCGGGGAAGTTCACCATCTCCACCCTCGACAACCGTTCCGTAAGCCGCGGAACCACCAACCTGGATTGGAATATCGAATCCATGGATCGAGGCTCATTCCCGCATTATATGTTGAAGGAAATCTTCGAACAGCCGGAAGCCGTGGAGAACGCTCTGCGTGGACGGGTGAACCACTCGGAAGCTGTCGCTAAGCTGGGTGGATTGGAATCCGTGCAGGAACGCCTGCTGCAAGCTCGCCATTTAATCATCGTGAGCTGCGGCACCAGCTATTACGCGGGTCTACTCGGGCGCTACGTTATCGAGACCCTCACCGATTTAACCGTGGAAACCGAGTTGGCGTCCGAGTTCCGCTACCGCAAGCTGAACATCCGGCAGGGAACGGTGGTGCTGGCGATCAGCCAGTCCGGAGAAACGGCGGACACGCTTGCAGCCCTGCGCGAGGCCAAACGCAAAGGCGCACTGGTGCTGGGGTTGGTAAACGTAGTGGGCAGCACCATCGCCCGCGAGACCCACGCCGGGATCTATTCGCACGCGGGCATTGAAGTGGGCGTTGCCTCCACCAAATCCTTCACCTCGCAGCTCACCATCCTCACCCTACTGGCGTTGCTCATTGGGCGCAGCCGCGACCTTTCCTACGAGGAAGGACATGAAATCCTCCGCGCGCTGGAAAAGGTGCCGGAGCAGATCGGCGAGATCCTCAAGCAGGCAGGGAAAATCCGCGAACTCGCGGAGAAGTATTGCCACTCGGACCATTTCCTTTTCGTCGGGCGCAAGTTTCAGTACCCCATTGCCCTGGAAGGCGCGCTGAAGCTCAAGGAAATCGCCTACATTCACTCGGAGGGATATGCCGCGGGCGAGATGAAGCACGGGCCGATCGCGCTGATCGATTCCAAGTTTCCCACCCTGGCTCTGGCGCTCGAAGACGGCTCGTATGAGCGCGTGGTCTCCAACATGCAGGAGATTCGCGCTCGCGAAGGCAAGATCATCGCCATCACTACCGAAGGCAATACCAAACTCGGGAATCTGGTGGACGACGTCATTTACGTCCCGCGAACGCACGAAGCCGTGGCCCCGTTGCTTACCGTCGTGCCTCTCCAACTCTTTGCCTACTACTGCGGTGTACTCCTCGGCCGCGACGTCGATAAGCCCCGCAACCTCGCCAAGAGTGTGACCGTGGAATAACCCGTTGCTGCTATACTTTGGGGCGCTGTGCCACTCCAATTCCTAGCAGAACGGAAACTCCCATGAAAACTCGCATCCAAGTTGTCCTGGCAAGCGGCTGTCTCATTTGCGCGCTGGCGCCCGTTGCCCTGGGGCAAACCAGGCAGCCGGTGGATTACGTGGACCCGCACATCGGCAGCATCTCGCATCTTCTGAAGTCAGAGCCCCCCAACGTCCAACTCCCCTTCGGGATGATGCGGCTGGCCCCGGTGACCAGCCCCGGCATTTCCGACTCCTACCTGGCGGAGAAAATCTATGGGTTTCCGGTAGATGGCGCCGTGCTGATGCCCACCACCGGGCCGGTGGAAACGGACCCGGCGAAAAACGCTTCGCTGTACGATCACGATTTTGAAACCGCTAAGCCTTACTACTACTCGGTCGCGCTGGAAAAGACCAACACGCAAGTGGAATTTGCTGTTACCGAACGTGCCGTCATCTTTCAAATCGCGTACGGGGAGCCGGGCGAGGTCCACATGGTGATCCGAGTGAGGGGCGAGGGAATGCTGAGCGCTGACCCAGCCCACTCTGCGCTCTCCGGATATGAAGACATCCGTGGCGCTCGCCATTACTTCTACGCCGAGTCGTCGCGCCCCTTTACGGTGTGGGGCGCTTGGGAGAGAAGCAAAGTATCGCCGGGCCTCGCCACCGAAACCGGAAGCAACATCGGCGTAGCAGTCAGTTTCCCCGCGTCGGAAATCGCTCAATATGATTGGCGCGTCGGCATTTCCTACATCAGCGTCGAACAGGCGCGCCGGAATGTGGAGGAGCAGATTCCCGCCTGGAACTTTGCCGCGGTCAAGAACCGGGCGCGCAACGTTTGGAATCAAGCCCTGGGGAAAATTGCCGTGAGCGGCGGCAGCGAGGACGAAAAAGTGATCTTCTACACCGCCCTTTATCGTTCGTTGTGCGGCATGGCGGACATCACCGAGGACGGCAAGTATTACAGCGGGTACGACAAGCAGGTGCACGCGACCGACGGGCATGACTTCTACGTGGACGACAGCCTGTGGGACACATATCGCTCCGAGCACCCCTTAGAGCTCCTGCTATCGCCCGGCCGCCAGCTCGACATGGTCCGCTCCTACATCCGCATGTATGAACAGGATGGGTGGATGCCGCGTGACCCCACCGTGAACGGCCCCGGCGCCTGGATGATCGGGAACCATTCCGCGGCCCTCATCGCGGACACCTACGCCAAGGGCTACACAAGCTTCGACGTGGAAAAGGCCTATGAGGGCATCCGGAAAAATGCCATGCAAGCCACCGTGCTGCCCTGGCGGCTGGGGCCGCTCACGCCGCTCGACCGTGTCTACCAGGAACTCGGATTTCTTCCCGCGCTCGCCAAGGGCGAGACCGAAACCTCCCCGGAAGTCTCCCCCGGGGAGCGTCGCCAAGCTGTCTCCGTGACGCTCGAAAACAGTTATGACGATTGGTGCGTGGCGAAGATGGCCCAGGCGTTGCACAAGGACGCGGATTACGCCTACTTCTTTAAGCGGGCGCACGACTACCAGAATGTCTACAACCCCGCCACGGGCTTCATGGCGCCGCGCAGCATGGACGGCAAGTGGGTGGAGGATTTCGACCCCAAATTAGGCGGCGGGCAAGGGGGCAGGGATTACTTCACCGAGGTCAATGGATGGGTCTACACGTTCCACGTCCAGCACGACGTGGCCGGCCTCATCGCGCTGCTGGGCGGAAGAGAGAAATTTGTGGACAGGCTCAACGGGCTATTCGAGGAGCCTTTCGGTGAATCCAAGTTCCGCTTCCTGGCGCAATTCCCGGACGGAACGGCCTTGATCGGCAATTACCCGCAGGGTGATGAACCCGGCTTTCACATTCCCTACCTTTACAATTATGCGGGCGAACCCTGGATGACCCAGCGCCGCGTGCGGGAGATCATGAAGATCTGGTATACGTCCGGCCTGATGGGGATTCCGGGCGATGAGGACTGGGGCGCCATGTCATCCTGGTACGTTTTCAGCGCCATGGGCTTTTATCCCGTCTGCCCCGGCAGCCCCACGTACAATATTGGTAGCCCGATCTTTGATGAGATAAGAATCTCTCTCGAAAATGGGCGGGTGTTCACGATTCGCGCTTTGCACCAGTCCGGTACACTCATTTTGCAACTGGGGCCGCAGCCCAATAAATCCTAGGGAAGCGCCCCCGATGCCGCGCCCCCTTCGATGTCGCAACCGTAGGCGGCGTTTCTCTATTTCTGTGCCATAGCCGCGCGCACCCGGCGCCACACATAGCGCGCGGGCCAGAAGAGGATCAGCGCCCAGAGCAGCAGGAATGGCCCCACGCTCAGGAGGAACAGCACCAAGGCGACCAGGCTATCGGCCGCCGCGCGGAACCCCTCCACCACTGCGTTCCCCAGGCGCCTGCCGAGCGAGGGCGCGATTTCGAGCTGCTCCTTGTATTCCTCGCGTAATTCCACCTGCAAAGTGGAAAAGCTGACGCGATTCTGCAAGCTCTTCAATTCCGCTTCCATGCGCTCGATTTCGTCGCGCACGCGCGCCAATTCCTGCTCGACGGCCAACACATCGGAGAGCCGGCCGGTGCGCTTCTCAAGCACGTCGAGGAGCGTTTGTTCGGTCCGGCGGGCGTTGGAGAGGCGCGCGTTCAGGTCCACATACTGCTCGGTGACTTCTTCCCCGCCCTGCGATTCCTGCTGCACGTGCGCGAGCTGTTTGATCTCGGCAATCGCCGCGTCAAGCTGGTCAACGGGCACGCGGAAGGTGGCGGAAAGCTTGTGCGCGCTCCCCGATTCGCTGCCCACCGTGAGTTGCGCGCTGTATCCGTGGTGGCCCCTCACCACATCTTCGAGCGCGCCACGCGTCTTGTCAAAATCCTTGGTCAGGAGAGTCAGCGAGGCATTGCGAACGATCATGGGGGCGGTAACGGGCGGGCTCGCTTCGCCCCCACCACCGTATCCGGCTTGAGGCTTATTGTTAGCCAACCACCCTCGATATCTGGTTGTCCCAGGGGGACCGGAGTGTACGGTCGCGGAGGGGGCGGCTGTAGAAAGGGCCCCTCCGTATTGCCGGAGCGACGCGTCTTCCACACCCCACCGCTCCCCGCTAGCGGCAGGAGGAGCCGCCATCCGCGAGCGGAGCAAGTTCGGAATCGAGACGGCGACGCTGATCAGGAATAGGCACAGCGCACCCGCCGTGGCCCACACCCAGCGTGGCAGGCCGAATATCTTTGGTCGCGGCGGAGAGGGGAGCGGCATTTCCGCGGCCTGTGGCTTGAGTTCACCCGTCGGGGTCGCGGCGGTCACGCGTTCGGTGAGGCTCAGCGGCGCAGACTCAACTTGCCAATCGGTGAGCCGCTCGGAAAGGGCGCGAGATTCGTCCACCCACGCGCGGCACTCGGCACACTGTTCAAGATGGGTGGCCACCAGCGCGGCGCGCTCCACAGCAAGCTCGCCATCGAGGTAAGCCATCAATTCTTCTTGCTCGACGGAATGTGGGGAACTACTCATGGCGTTATTCCTTCGTAAACCAGTGGCGGCCCTCACCGCATTGAGGTGGCACAGGCAGGAGTGCCTGTGCCACTTTGGCCCGCGCGGGGCATCAGCAACTCCTTCAATGCCAGGCGCGCACGAAACAGCCGGGAGCGGACGGTATTGATGGGCACGCGCTGGAGCGCGGCGATTTCCGCATAGCTCAACTGCTCATACTCACGCAGCATCAGCACTTCTCGCTCATCCGGATCAAGCTTTTCCAGAGCCTGCCGGACCGCGACCTCCGCTTCCGTGTTGCCGGCGGCGGGCGGGTCGGCGGGGGTCAGGTCAAAGATTGCCAGGCGCTGCGCGCTTTTGCGGCGCTCCGCCGCGAGCTGCAAGAGCGCAATTCGGTACAGATAGGTCCGGAACAAAGCGCGCGGCTCATAGCGCGTCACCGCGCGGAGCACGGCCAGAAAAGTCTCCTGCGCCAGTTCTTCCGCGCGTGCTGCGTCCGCCAGGCGGCGCCAAAAGTAACCGTAGATGGGCTGGCGATAGCGCGCGAAGAGTTCCGTGAAGGCCTCTTGGGAGCCGCGTTGAAAATCCAACATCAGTTGTTCGTCGCTCAGCATCTGCCAGCCACGTGGAAATTGAGTGATGCAACGATCAGCCCCCGGCAAATCACTGGTGGGCGAATCGCTCAATGCCTTCCAATACGGTAATGTCGCGAGGGCGCAAAAAGTTCCCGGGAAATTGTACCCGGATTCGAAAGCTAGGGTGCGGCGCGTTTGCCGCTGCTGAGGGCGTCCATTTGGCCGGTCATCTCTTCCGCGGGTTCGCCGCTCCGCATGCCCTGGGCCAGGATAAGTTGGCGCGCCTCGCCGCGCATGGCCGGCCATTTCGATCCGAACACCGCCGAGCCGGCAATGCAGGCAGCGCCTCCCAGCGCCACGGTGTACGGCGCGCCGAGACCTTTGGCGATGGCTCCCGCCAACAGCGCGCCGAACGGGGCCATGCCCATAAACATCATGGAGTAGACGGACATCACGCGCCCGCGCAGATCGTCCGGCACCATGGTCTGGATAAGGGTGTTGGAGCTCGCCATCTGGATCAACATGCAGAAGCCCGCGGGCAACAGCAGGGCGATGGAAAGGGGCAGCGAACGCGAGAACGAAAACAGGATCAAGCTGGCGCCGAATCCGGTGGAGGCGTAATTAATCCAGCGTCCCAGGCCGCGCACCTCGCGCCGCGCCGCCATCACCAGGGTGGCGGCCAGGGCGCCCACGCCCGTGGAACCCATCAGCAAGCCCAGGCCGCGCGCGTCGGAGTGCAGAATCTTGTCCGCGAAGATGGGCATCAGCACGGCGTAGGGCATGCCCGTCACGCTGACCAGCCCGAGCAGAAGCAGCAGGGCGCGGATGGGCCCGGTATGCATGGTGAAGCGGAATCCTTCCAGAACACTTTCCAACCCAGAAACCCTCCGCCCGGAGCGCTCACGCGGCGTGACGATCATGAGCAGCAGGCAGGCGATCACCGCAATGTAACTCACGCCATTGGCGAAGAAGCACCAGCCTTCGCCGATGGCCGCCACCGTGATGCCGGCGATGGCGGGCCCCAGGATGCGGGCCCCGTTGAACATGGCCGAATTCAGCGCGATGGCATTGATCAGGTCCTCCGGGATAACCATTTCGATGATAAACGCCTGGCGCGCCGGAATATCAAACGCATTCACCACGCCCAGCAGGGATGCAAGCAGCATAATTTCCCAAACCCGGACGTGCCCGAGCAAGGTCAGCGCCGACAGGATGAGAGCGAGCAACATGGAGGCGGTTTGCGTGGCAATGACGGTGCGATACCGGCTGTATCGGTCTGCGAGCAATCCCCCCAGGGGGGCGAAAAGCAAAACCGGAATCTGTCCCGAAAACCCCACCAGCCCCAACAGCAGCGGCGACTTGGTGAGCCGATAGACGAGCCACGCCTGCGCGATCGACTGCATCCAGGTGCCAATCAAGGAGATGATCTGGCCGCAGAAAAACAGCCGGAAATTGCGGTGCCGCAGCGCGCGGAACATCACAGGCAGCCACGATGCGGATTTTTGAGAAAGGATTTCAGTACTCAGAGCCGCCGCCCACTCTCAGTGTCGTCGAGCATGGTTTAACATTTTGATGGCGTGTTGTAGAGCTGTGCTTCAGCTCAGCACGTGCCGACCTGAAGGTTGGCGCTACGATGCTTCTCATCAACCTCTTAAGGATCCCTGATTATCATAACATTCTCTGCCGCCAAGTCCGCAGCATGGAGCGGCGGGCGGACTGGGCACCAACAAAGCTTGCGCCGTACTCCAAAGCTTCGTATCCGTGGTGGGGGGAAACTATTGCGGGTCAGGGGAGACGAAATCCACGCCGCGCTCTACGTT
This sequence comes from Terriglobia bacterium, assembly GCA_049522495.1. Taxonomy (GTDB): domain Bacteria; phylum Acidobacteriota; class Terriglobia; order UBA7540; family UBA7540; genus Bog-366. The sequence continues at coordinate 18,387 of JBEKNU010000116.1, read as the reverse complement.
CACACGCTGGGTGGCGGCGAGGTCGAGATCGGCGAGCGGGACTCGCCGCGTCGCTTGGTTGGAAAAAACCCAGAGCGTCTTGCCGAGGATGGCGTAGTCCTGCACTTCCACTTGGTGGCCATCGCGGTAAACGAGGAGGGTGGCAGGGGGCTTTTCTTCGCCCGCCACAGATGGCGCAGTGGGGGGAGCCCCGCGAGAATCTCGCAGAGCTTGATCTTCGCGCATCAATTCAACTTCCGTCGCCAGGTTGCCGACTTGCGCCGCGAGTTGGGTGTCTTGCTCGGTCTCGGGAGCGGGCGGGGCAGGCTGTTCAGTCTCGTTCCCCGTCGAGGGCAACCAAAAGGGATAGATAGGTTCAAAGCCCAAAGAGGGAGTTTGAGTGTAGTATTGCCGGCAATAAAAGGAACCCGCATAGGAAGGGTTCAGCAGACAGGCCGACTGGCCAAAATTAATCAGGGAGGAGCCCGTCACCGGCGGAAATGCAATCCCACCGCGAGAGGTGTTGGAACTGGGGGTTACGGACCTGGACTGCCGAGGCACCAAGTGCGGTCGTGGCGAGGCGGGATAGGGTCGATAAAAACCTCGGGAACCGCCAAACGAGCGGGGCGCGCCGCGAGCCTGCACATATGGACACAGGAGCGCGAGCAGTCCCGCCAGAACCACCGCATTGGCGAGCACCCTACGCATGGCCCCATTCTAACAGAAATCGGCAGTCAAGGTGTTTTTAAATGAGTAAGAAAAGTTGGGCGGGCGCGATCCAGCGGGTAGCGGCAGTCAGGACTGGACCGAGCGTGACTCACCGGCCTGCCGGAATCTTGCGGCGCAGCTCATCGAGGAAGTTCAGCAGGAAGGTGACGTGTACGTAAATCCTTGTCGGGTTCCATGCCTCTTGGTTACAACCTGATCTTTCTCCCACCGGCCGGGAAAAGTGGTGGTAGGAGCACGCCACGGCGTGCCCCTGCATTTGTAGCGGCGGTCTCCGACCGCCGAATCGTCGATCGGAGATCGACGCTACAGGCCGGCAGTCTCCGCAGTCGGGTGCGAGAGAAAAGCTCTACCCTCACTTCCTTTACGTAGGCTCTATAGATTGTTATCACTGAGGCCAGCGCCTTTTGCGAGTCCCGGCGAGCCGGCATAGGCCGAGAGCTGACGGCTGAACGCGTTCTGCTGTCTAGCCTTTTTCCCTTGTCACCTTGGTTGGGTCAGTAATGATATGGATAATGGCCAACAAATTGCCGGAACATTGGTGGGAGGACCGCTTCGTGGTGAAATCGCGCACATCTGAGAACAAGGAGCGCCGCCCCTTCCAGGCTGGAAATGAGAACCCAGTATGCCTCCAGACCCAGGTCGTTGGCCTAGGCCGGGTTGGAGCGCCCCTACCGGGCTTGACTACGGGTGCGACGGATGGCCATTTTGTCCATGAAAATCGAGCCGGAAGCCTACACTCAAAGAAATATAAATAATGAAGGTTGGTCTCAATATGTTATTGAAAATAATGGGGCCGCAAAACGACGAAATGTCATACCCCAATATGTTTATGAAATTAACCGGCTTATCTGTTTGCCTATAAGTTTATGAAAATGCAATAGATAGTATGATTTAAGGGCTCTGAGGCCTCGAATACCCCCCCAAACCCACCCTAGGCCAATATCTCCTAGAAATCAAACAACTTACCCCGCGTGATCTCAGTATATGCCAATATGTTGATGAAAATAAGTAAGTTACGGGTTTCAGGGGCTTGGTGTCAAGTGCCGGGGTCTGGGACTAGGAGTCAGGAGCTGGGAGCCAGGGACTAGGTGCTGGGGGCTAGGGTCTGGGACCAGGATTCGGGATTCGGGGCTGGGGATTCCGGGGTGAGGGCTTGGGGCTAGGGACTCAGGGTGAGGGATTCAGGGTTAGGACTTAGGAGCGGGGAGCCGGGAGTCAGGAGCTGGATCCTAAATCCTGGGTTCCAGGTGCGAGGTGTCAGGGGCTGGGGATCAGAGGCTAGGTCTCAAGCATCAGGTACCGGGTGTCAGTGGGGTTACGAAGGGCTGCCCGCTGCCTTCTGCCTGCCGCCTTCTGCCTGCTTACTCCCTTCGTCCCTATTTTGACCTCGTGTCCGTTCTTATCTTGTCATTGCACGCGTGGTGTGGTACGGTCATGGGGTGAGGAAAACGCGATTCCCGGCAATTGAATCGCGGCTTCACGCGTGTTAACTGAGTGATTAAGCTGAGGTCACGGGCCAAAAATCGGTAGTGTCTCAGTTTGCTGTAGCGGCGGTTTCTGACCGCCGGAATCTATGGAATCAAAAGACGGCGGTCAGAGACCACCGCTACAACAAACCAAATTGACGCACTACCTAAAATTCCGCCCCGGCAACATGGGTAAGCATGGAAGTCCGATTTCCCAGTGACGAACGGCCCCCCGCCTGGAAGATTGCTTTTCTTCAGTACGCCATTGCCGCAACTTTCTTAGGCTTGTTGGCGGGATATTGGCGGCTGCAAATTGGACAACACCAGCAGTATGCGGATCTGGCGGAACGCAACCGCACCCGCAACCTTCCGGTTATTGCGCCGCGTGGGAAAATATTAGACCGCGATGGCCGCGTGCTGACGGACAATTTCCCGGCATTCAGCGTGCTGCTGATGCGCGAGTCGGTTGCCACCCTATCGCCGGAGCGCCTGGCAGGAATTGCGCGGGGTTTGCAACTGGACCCCGCGGAAGTCCGCAGCACCCTGGAACGCGCCGCCACCCTGCCGCGCTTCCAGCCCGTGCTCCTGAAGCAGTCCGGAACGCTCGAGGATATTTCCTTCGTCGAATCTCACCGCGTGGAATATCCCGAACTCCAACTGATCCCGGTGCAGCAGCGGCTCTATCCCAAGCACCAGGTGGCAGCGGCCCTGCTGGGTTATGTGGGGGAAGTTCCCGAGGAAATGATCGCCAAGCTCGGCTCATCCTACCGGCCGGGTGATGTGATGGGAAAGTTCGGCGTGGAGGGCGAGTATAACCAGGTTCTCACCGGCCGCGACGGAATGCGGCGGGTAGTGGTGAATAGCCGGGGGCAAGAAGTAGATTCGCTGCAAACCATCGACCCACATCCAGGAAACGACCTGCGCCTGACCATTGACGAGGAACTTGAAATGGTGGCGGAAGCTTCGCTGGGCGACCGGGCAGGCGCAGTGGTGGCGCTGGATCCGCGCACCGGCGAAGTTTTGGTCATGGTCAGCCATCCGTCGTTTGATCCCAACGACTTTGCCAAGCGCATCGACCCCAAAGAATGGGACCAGCTCAACAACGACCCCATGAAGCCACTCATGAATAAGTCCATTCAAGCGCAATTGGCGCCCGGTTCGGTGTTCAAGATCGTGATGGCTGCCGCCGCCCTCGAGACGGGGACCGTCAAACCCGATTTCACCGTAAACTGCGCGGGTTCCGTCACGATTTATGGACACCTCTATCACGACTGGGTTTTCGAAAAACATAGAGGCCACGGCACCGTAAACGTCCACACTGCCATCCGCGAATCTTGCGACGTGTTCTTTTACACCATGGGAAAGATGCTGGGGATTGACAAGATTGATTACTTCGCCCAGGGCTTGGGATTGGGGGCGCGGACGGGCGTCGACTTGCCCAACGAAGCGCCGGGCTTGATTCCCTCTCCGGATTGGGTGCAACGCGTATTCAAGCACAAATGGTATGCGGGCGAAACGATTTCGGTGGCGATTGGCCAAGGCGCCGTAATGGTCACGCCCATTCAATTGGCCAATACCTTTGGTGGCATCGCCATGGGCGGAGTCTTTCATCGGCCTCACGTGGCGTTTCAGGACCAGTTGCGGGCGCTGGGCGACGATCCTCCGGATATTTCCCCTCATGACTTCTCCTTGAGCGAAGATACCATTGCGGCGTTGAAGTCGGGCATGTGGGCGGTAGTGAATGAGGGCGGAGGGACGGGCGCTGCCGCGCGCTGCCCGGGAATCGAGATCTCCGGAAAGACCGGCACTGCGCAGGTGGTCAGCCAGACGCTCCAGCAATCCGCGAAGAGTTCCGAATTCAAGAACACGGCCTGGTTCGTAGGGTATGCGCCGCGAGACAACCCGGAAATCGTCGTGTCGGCACTAGTGATGCGAGGTGAACACTCCGCCGTGGCCGTGCCCATCGTCCGTGACGTTATCAAGGCCTATTTCGACAAGAAGCTTGGCTCCAAGCCCCCGGATAATCACCAGGAAACCCAGGCGAGAGTGCTAAGCCAATTACGACCGACTACCCTGCCGGAGCCGCCCAGGGCTGCTTCCCGGCAGTAGCAAAGGATTGAAAATTGGGTAGACCTTTCCGAACGAGCGACATTGACTGGTTTCTGTTGGGCCTGGCGCTGGCCATCGCCGCCATCGGGGTTGTGGAAATTTACAGTACCACCCTTCACTCGCCGCTGGCCGGCCTGTACAAGAAACAGATCTACTGGATCCTGCTCAGTTGCGTTTTGGCCCTGGTTGCAAGCCGGCTTGATTACCACTTGGTTTTAGAGCAAACCCCCTGGCTCTACGCTGTTTCCGTGCTGCTCTTGGCGGGACTTCTCGTGGCGGGCCATTCTATTGTTGGCACACGCCGATGGCTGCAATTAGGGCCCATGAGTTTCCAAGTGTCAGAAATCGTCAAGTTGATTATAATACTCGTTGTGGCAGCCTACTTCGCCGATCGGCGGACCAAGGCGGTCACCTGGGGGGACTTGGTAAAGCTAGGGGTTTTCGCCGGAATACCGGCGGCCCTAGTGGCCCGGGAGCCCGACTTGGGCACTGCATTGACATTTATTCCGATTGTCGCGGCCGGCGTTCTCTACGCTGGAATCCGTTGGCAACACATCGCTGTCTTGTGCTTGGTCGGAATCCTCGCGTTACCCTTGGGCTGGCATTTCCTGAGGCCCTATCAACGCGAGCGATTGATGACCTTTGTACATCCTACGCAGAATACTCAAACCACCAGCTACCAAGTTACCCAAACCAAGATTGCCATCGGCTCGGGCGGCTTTTGGGGAAAGGGATTGGGCAATGGCACGCAGAGTCGACTGGGATTCATCCCTGTATCCCGGGCTGATTCAATTTTCGCAGCCCTCGCCGAAGAACAGGGATTTGTCGGAACGCTGCTCGTGTTACTGTTGTACTTTGCTCTGCTCCTGCGTTTGCTCGACGGAGCACAGATGGCGCCAGACCGTGCTGGGGCCTTCCTGTTGATCGGGTTAGCCGCGGTACTGTTCTTCCAAGTGGTCATCAACACGGGGATGATGATTGGGGTGTTCCCGATTACCGGCATCCCCTTGCCGCTCATGAGTCAGGGCGGCTCCTCCTTGCTCTTCACGTTCCTGGGCCTAGGGCTGGCGATGAGCGTGAGGGCGAGGCGATATGTAAATTGAAGAAAGCCCTTTGGCCGCTGGGTTGGGGTTCGCGCCTTACGGCCAAGCGATTCAATAATCCCTGCGACTCGGCTGCAAGTTTCAGCCGCGGGTCGCGAGCCGGGTGGGTCCAACGAGTTCCGCGCTTGAAAGCGCGTCTTGGAAATCATCCGGTACCGATTTTTTCCGGTCGAGGTTAGTGCAGTTTGCCCCGACGAGTCGGGGCGCCCGGCCGATCAGGAACGTTGTTGGTCGATCTCCGTCGGCTGACGGATTGATTCCCCGGCGTTCCGGAAAAGGGAGTTTCCATGTCGAAGGAGATGTATATTTCCTCGTCTCCTCACGAGACGAAGGTCGCCGTGTTGGAAGACGACCAACTGGTCGAGGTGTACTTCGAGCGGGATACGGACGTTGGCTTGGTGGGTGGTATTTACAAGGGACGTGTCAGCCGTGTGCTGCCTGGCATGCAGTCGGCGTTTGTGGATATCGGCCTGGAACGTGATGCTTTCCTTTACGTTTCCGACTTCTATGAGGACCAGGAAGAATACGACAAGGTCTTCGAGGAAGCGGAAGCGCGTGCGACCAAGTTCACTGCACAGCAGGCAGAAGCCCCCGCTGCACCGACAGCGCTTGCCGCTCCCACGGTAACCGAAACCACACCCCCCGTAGTTGCGGAAGTTGCTCCGCCCGCGCCCGAGCTTCCGGTTGCCCCATCGTTAGCAGTTCCCCCCGTGGAGTCGCCTGCCGCGACCGTTGCGCCGCCGACTCCGATCGCCACACCCCCAGGCCCCAGGGATTCGCACGACCGCCGGCCGTTTGATCCGCGGCGTGGACGCCGCCGGCGGCATCGCGGTCGGCCCGATTTTAGTGAGGGTCGCCAGGGGGACCGACGGTTCCCGCCCCCGCCTCGTCCCGAAGAGCCGCCCACGGAATCCCATCCGTTTGAAATCCTTCCGGGCGAGTCCTTGGCAAAGTACAGCCACGCCACTTCGGTGCGCCTAGAGGAAGTGGAGACTGAAATGCCGGAAGGCCCTCTTACTGAGGTGGGCAGTGAGCCTCTAAGAGTTCATGAGGACGCCCAACTCGACAATATATCCGCTGAAGGCGACGGGTCCATCGAGGGCAGCGCCCGAGTCGTTGAGGCGCGCGAAATGTCTGGAGAAGCGCCGCCTGCGGCCGCACCCGTTGGCGAGCCCGCCCAAGTCGAACCCGCCGTTGCTGAACCAGCTTCTGACTCTCCGGGCGAAGCCAGCGCCGTCCTGAGCGATGCCGCGGTGCCATTTACTCCTAGCGCGATCTACTCCGCCAGTTCTTCCGCCACAGCGGAAAGCGCCCATGCCGAGGTCGTCGAGGCGCCCGCGCCGTTCGTGCCGACCGCCTCCGCACCTGCCCTCCCCGATGTCGAACCGAAACCGGTGGTGGAAGTCGCCGCCCCTTCTTTCGCGGCGGAAGCTGCCGCCTCTTATTCGGTCGAGGGAATTGCCGGGCCGTCTTCTGGGGGCGCCGAGCCGAAGGAAGCCTCGAAGATGGAAGCCGCAACCGAATCCCCCTCTGAACGTGCTGAGTCAAACGTTTTGGAGGAAGACGTCGAAGGCGAAGAGGAAAGTTTGGATGAGGGCGAGTTGCTCGCCGAAGCCTCCGAGGGTGAAACCGACGACGAGGGCGAGTTGCCTTCCGAGGTTGCCGCCGCTGCGGAGGGCGAAAGTCAGCCTGTGGTGCAGGAAGCCCCGGCCGATGATGATTCAGGGACCCGAGCGCCGAGCGCGCCCGGCGATCGCACTTACACTTTGCGCGAGCCCCACCAGCGACCGCGCTTTGCACCGCGCCGCCGTCGTGGCCGCCGCGGTCCCGGCGGTGATCGCGGGCCGCGCCGCTTCGACAAGCCGCGCGAGTCATCCCGCCCGGGCGGCAATCATCATCCCATCCAGATTGCCGAGGTGCTGAAGGAAGGCCAGGAAATCCTGGTGCAAATCGCCAAGGAGCCTTTGGGCACCAAAGGCGCGCGCATCACTTCGCATGTGGCATTGCCCGGACGCTATCTGGTCTACATGCCCACCATCGATCACATCGGCGTCTCGCGCAAGATTGCTTCGGAAGAGGAGCGTCTGCGCCTGCGCAACATCATTCTGGAAAACAAGGGCGCGCTTACCGGCGGCTTCATTGTCCGCACGGCCGGCCAAGGGCGTCCGGAAGAAGAGTTCAAAGCCGACCTGAAGTTTCTCTCCACGCTCTGGAGCGAGATCCGTTCCAAGTCGGAGCGCCTGCGGGCGCCGGCGCTGCTGCATCGCGATCTCGACCTCGTGCAGCGACTGCTGCGCGACCTGCTGACGCCCGATTTCAAGTGTGTGCGCGTGGACAGCGAAATCGATTACGAGCGCGTGCTGGATTTTGTGAACCGCAGCCAACCCTCTCTGGTCGGCAAGGTCAAGCTCTACACCCGCGACACTCCCCTGTACGAAGAGTTTGGGATCGAGCAGGAGATCGAGAAGGCGCTCAAGCCCAAGGTGTGGCTGAAGTCGGGCGGGTACATCGTTATCAATCAAACCGAGGCGCTGGTGGCCATTGACGTCAACACCGGCAAGTACGTCGGCAAGACCAACCGGCTGGAAGACACCATCGTCAAAACCAACGTTGATGCGGTCAACGAGATTGTGCGCCAGGTGCGCTTGCGCGATCTGGGCGGCATCATCGTGATCGACTTCATCGATATGGACGAGCGCAAGAATCGCGCCAAGGTGGTGCAAGCCCTGGAAGAAGCCCTGCGCTCCGACCGCGCGCCTACCAAGGTCATCTCCTTCCACGATTTTGGATTGGTGGCCGTGACGCGTAAGCGCGTCAAGCAGTCGCTGGAGCGAACCCTCTGCGACCCGTGCAATTATTGCACCGGCTCCGGCTGGGTGAAGTCCGTCAATACTGTGTGCAACGAAATCCTGGCGGAAGCGCGCAAGATGGCCAAGGGAATCGACGGCAACGTCCTGACGTTGCGAGTCAACCCGGAAGTCGCCAAAAACCTGAAGTCGCGCGAAGGCGGCCTGGTTTCCGAACTCGAATCGCTGACCAAGAAAGACGTCATCATCAAGAGCGATCCCAACGTCCACCAGGAACGGTTTGAGATCTATTAAGAGCGGGACACGGGATACGGGTTTCGGGATACGGGTCGCGGGGCGAAGTTTAGATTTTCGATTGACGATTTTCGATTGACGATGGCGATTTGGGATTCGCGCGTTGTGATCCGGAATCCGGAATTCGGGTTTTGCGATTCCCATTTCCCGTAACCAGTGTTAGGCCAACCCCCCGGATTTGATTGTGGATAAAGGGCAAATGTCCACTAATGCCCGCTAATAAGCAATGTTGAAGTCGTTATAGGAATAGCCGAATTTCTTAATAACGCCATTGTTTACAATGAGTTAACCGGAAGCTCGGGATCCAGTCGAATTTCTCGTGAATAAATCCGGGATGCCGGCTCGGCGTGGGACTTCTTGTCGTTTTCTCCGACGCCCCGCCTTTTTGCCTTCCCTTTTCTGAATCCTAACTCCGGAATCCTGAATCCTGGATCCTAACTCCTGCCTTCCTTCTGCCGTCTACCGCCTACTTTCTCCCCCACCTACTACCTACGACCTGCCACCTACCGCTCCGCCCTTATCCCGAGCCCCGTGTCCCGAGCCCCGTATCCCGTGCTCTGTTCCTCCCGCCGCCCAGCCTTGAAAAATCCCCACGGACAGAAGGGCTCCGTCCGTGGCTTGTGAACAATGGCAGAGGGAGGGCGCATGGAAAGCCTCTACAAAAGGTGTCGATGGTGTTTCGTAATCCATTCTTGAACGCGCGTTCGCAGCTCTTGGGCGAGTGTCGCCATTTCCTCGGCTTCCTGATCGGATATTGCCCCGCCGAATTCGTAGCTCGCAACATTCCGTTTCTTGCGGAAAGCATCGAACCGTTGGACCAACTGGGAGTCGGCGCCCATGGTAAGCGGGAGGGACTGGATCACCCGGAGGTGGTGGGCCTCTCGCGCCGCCCGATAACCCGCTGCGGCCAGCGCTGCCGTCGCCGCCTGAAGCGCGGCGTTGTAGGCGATATTGAACCGCCAGTCCGTGGCCAAGCCCGTCGTCCGGGAAGCTTCGAGATCGCGGTCCGCCAGTGCCAGCAGGGCGTTAATCTCTTCGCGACTGCTTGGGTGTTGGCTGAGCCAGCCTCTTCTCAGCCAGTCTTTCAAGCTCACGATCGTCTCCGATCAGGAATATCTTTTCCGCCTTCACGACGCCCTTGAGGAAATGATGCCCGGCGACCAGCTTGGACTGAAACTCCCCGGGCGGGTAAACGGTGGGGTTCAGTTCACGGCCCGTCAGGGCTTGCGTGGGGCCCAGCGCGGAGACAATTTCGGCAAACGTGGCCTCACCCACTATCATGAGGTCGATGTCACTCGTTCGCCGCTCTTGCCGGCGGGCGAAGGAACCATAAACGAAGGCCACGCGGATTCGTGACGCCAGCGGCCCCAGGGCGGATTTCAGGATGTCCGCTAAGCCCCAGGTCTTGACGATCAAGCCCTTCAGTTCGACAAATACCGGGCAGCGCGAGTCGGCCTGGTAGTACACCTCGCGGCCTCTCACCGTGCGGCGGATGACCCCGGCCTCGGCCAGGCGCTTCACTTCCCGCTGCACCGCTCCCAGTCCCGCTCCGGCGTTGCGCGCCAGCTCGCGCAGATAGAAAGACTCGTCGGGATGGGCATATAACCAGCCCAGAACCGCCCGCCGGGTACGGCCAAACAAGGCGCTCGCCAAGCTCGGATTGGGAGCTGTATCCATATTAGGTACGATTGTACTCTATTTGGTTACAGTTGGCTAGAGGGTGAGCCAGCCTCTCGACCTCGCCCCTTCCTTCCCAGCCCGGCGCCGGGGAAAACGCTCGATGCCCGGTAAATTCGAGCTCGCGCCCGCCGCCTTCCGCCCTCTGCTTCCTAACTCCTCAATCCTAAATCCTAGCCCCTGCCTACCGTCTACCGTTTCCCGTCTACTGTCTTCGGCCTACCGTGTCTCCCACCTACTACCTACCACCTGCCACCTACCGTGTTCAGCCCCCCGTTCCTCCCGCCGCCCGGCCTTGAAAAATGCCCACGGACAATGAGGCGCTGTGCGCGGCCACCCGCTTAGCCAAACACCTGTTTCAGCCCCACATTACATACCTCAAGAACCGCTTCCGGTGAAAGTCCTCGTGCGCCGGCGATCCGTGCTGCCCTGCGGACTGTGTCGCTCAATTCACCGAAGAGACCCCCCGCCGTGCCCTCCACTGTCCGCACGCTTCTTGGGTGAAGATTTGGCCTTATCCGGTTCACCCATTCACTGCGTAACAGGGGAAGATGAGCGCCAAAGGTCTGAAGGGTGTCGTGTATGTACAGAACATCTTTGTCGAATCTGGCACGGGTCCGTTTCGTGTGGGTGAGGAGTTTGTGCGCCAGGAAGGCAGCCGGATTAGCAACACTTACAGTGTGTGGTTTTGGAAAGGCAAAGCCATTGGATTCGTCCGTTCATTTCCTGCCCTTCTGAAAACACGGCGCCAGAACTCGTCTCCAGATTTGCGCCGCTTGTTCCTTCCCCCTCACCGGGTGACTGGACACATCGAGCCATACCTGAAGGATGTCAGAGACCGGCAGACCGTCACGCCTGACCGCAGCACGGAAGATCGACTCGCCCTTCTTGGGTATTCTTAAGTAGACATCCGGTCGCTGTTCAGCATCCTGCCCGGACATTCCGAGTTGCCCCAGTGCATCAGGCTCCAGCCGCTGCAAATAAATATGGGGCCGAGCGCCCTGGACGAATCCAAAGCCCAGCAGTTCGGCCGCAGCAAAGAGTCCAATGCAGACGCTGGGCGCGGCTTCCAGGAGATGGCTGGCGCGTGAGTTTCGAGACCGTGAAGGTCTTCCCTCCATCCGAGAAACGTACGATCGCACTGCAATGGAAAGCTGGTCTTTGGTTCCCGGAATTATCCAACGCACCGGAATTTCGCGCACCCTCCCCTGGTGAGCCGCCAACCATCGCTGCATCAGTTCCTCGATCCGCACCATTCGGAGCCCCCCACGCGTCTCCTCCAGAAAGCCCTCTTCTGACAACTGTCGCACCAGGCGGAATGCACTCATCAGGGAAACGCCCGCCGCCTGCGCGAGCTGGGTAGCGTTCTGGTACCGCCCGCGAGGGGCGAACAGGAGAGATTCCGGAATATTCGCCGATAGCAGGATCTTCAGCATCCATTGGTTGAGATCTGAAAACAAATTCAGGGGCGGCGGATGGCGCGCAGACAATTTTATCTGCCCGGAAGCCGCTCGCTCGGCTTTCAGTTTTTCCAGGCCGTAACCGGAAAAGTCGCGTAGCCCCTCGAAGTCAATCACCCCGACGCCCACTTCCGCGGCGTAGCGCCGGGCAAAGTCCTTCACCTGCTCTGCCACCGAGTCCGGGATGTAAGGGGCAGCAACCACAGCCACCGGAACCACCGGTCCCGGGAACTGCCGCGCCACAGCTTGCGCTTGAAGGATGGCTTGCGATATGAGGGGAACTAGCCGGTCTCGTCGCCCTTCTGCCGAACTTTTGCACTGGAAAACATATCTCTTGCCGTCGGCATCCACAACAGCATCGACCCCCAGGTCCCCAGAGTGCGGTTTGGGCTGGCGCACCACGCGCCACCCCGCTCGGCGGAAAATCCCCGCGAGGAGCCGCTCGAATTCCGCCTCTCTCCCGCTGCCCTGCATCATCATGCCGACCTCTCCATCACGGCCATGATATATAACATGGCCACGTTAATCACCATGGCCATGTTAATACATCTGACTGATCGTTGTCAAATGCAAACGAGGTGAAACAGGTGGGACGCGGTCCTCGGCGGTGGTAGCGCCTAATGGCATTCGGCCATGGGGCGAGCGCCGCTCGCCGCCTTCCGTTTCCCCCTGCCTTCTGCCTAGTGCTTACTGCCGACTGCCCCCTGGGCCCCGTTCCTCCCGCCGCCCGCCCTTGAAAATTGCTGAAACAATCCCTCATCCCGAAGCTCGAATCTGCCGATAGTTAGTAGTGTTGGAACAATCAGAGCTAGGTGTAGGTCCATGCCATACATTTTGATGATTCGCGAGCGCCGCTACTCTTGGGGTGGCCGGGGACCGATTGCCATGACCTTTCCGACCGAGGAAGATGCCCAGATGCGATCGTGAACCCTCTAAAATCCTTCAACAGCATCTGCGCCCTCAGTTATAACACTACAACGCCACGTTGTAATTTCGCGCTCTTTGGGCTGAAATTTCCGCGCCAGTGGTAGGGCCGAGCGGCGCTCGGCCTCACCCCCGTGGCGCGACCGAGGACAACTATCGGCCCTCTAATCCGTTGGGAGATCCCCCGGCTTTACCGGGGTGGCAGTAGATGTTTGACAGTTCCGGGAGCAAGATTCTTGAGGGATGTCGAATGTTGGGAAAAGACCCCTCACCCACCGCCTTGCGGTCCCCCCTCTCCCCGATGGAGAGGGCAAAAATCATCGTGGGGCGCGCCAGCGTGCGCGCAAAAATGCATTCTCCCTCTCCGCGGGGGAGAGGGGGGACCGCAAGGCGGTGGGTGAGGGGTCTTTTGGGCAAGGCATCGGCGGCTCTGCAGGGGGATATTTACTCCCAAAAGTGCAATCGTCCCTTGCGAGGGTCAACCGTCATGCGGCATACTCACACGCATAGCGAATAAAGGCCACCGCCAGATCAGATGAAACGCGAATACTATTCCGACTCGATTGCCGCTTTCCTGAGCGCTAGCACGGACACGATTCTCATCCAACTGACGAAGAATAACGATTTCGACCTGCAACAAACCCAACGAGAAGCCTGGCTACAACAAATCAGATTGCTTCAATCGGTCCTGAATCCCTTCCACGGAGCTATCTATTTCGAGTATTCGATTCCTCGAATGGGACAGCGAATCGATGTTGTGCTTTTAATTGGACCAGTGGTGTTTGTTCTGGAATTCAAAGTTGGAGAGAAGGAATTCACTTCGCACGCCATCGATCAAGTGTGGGATTACGCCCTCGATTTGAAGAACTTCCACGAAACGAGTCACGACAAATTCATCGCGCCGATATTGATTGCTACTGAAGCTAAAACTGCAGACCCAATTGTTCCAGTGACTCCACAGAGCGACGGCCTGCTCCTCCCGATTAAGAGCACCGTTGAAATGCTTAGCAATGCGATCAACACGGTTTTGCAATATGCCCAAGGTCCAGACATCGACCGCGCGCACTGGGAAAGCGGGCGGTACTGCCCTACGCCAACCATCATCCAAGCGGCGCTGGCGCTCTACAATCACCATTCAGTTGAAGAAATCTCCCGCAGTGATGCAAGCGCAATTAACCTGAGCGAAACGTCGGGTTCGATTTCCGATATTATCCGCATTTCAAAAGACAAGTCCCACAAAGCGATCTGCTTTGTGACGGGCGTCCCCGGCGCAGGCAAAACGTTGGTCGGACTCAATATCGCAACTACGCACATTGATAAAGCAAGCGCCCTCTACAGTGTTTTTCTTTCAGGCAACGGCCCCCTCGTGGCAATCCTGCGGGAAGCGTTGGCACGGGACAAAGTGCGACGCGAGAAGGAGCTTGGAAAAAAGATTCACAAGGGCGTGGCGATGAGTGAGGTCAAGGCGTTCGTTCAGAACGTTCATAATGTCCGGGATGAGTGCCTTATCGACGCGAACGCCCTACCCATCGAACATGTGGCGCTATTTGACGAGGCGCAACGAGCGTGGAACGTGGAACAGACGTCAAACTTCATGCTCCGGAAAAAACGAACCCCAAACTTCAACAAGTCCGAGCCGGAATTCCTGATTTCGTGCCTCGACCGCCACCCGGATTGGGCGGTCATTGTTTGTCTGGTTGGCGGCGGTCAGGAGATCAATACCGGGGAGGCTGGAATCACCGAATGGATTGAGTCGCTCAACCGCTCCTTTCCGAAATGGCACATTTACGTTTCCTCTCGCCTTGCCGACAGCGAGTATGGTGCCGGAGAAGTGTTGAATACGCTTAGGTCACGCCCAAACGTCCAATATAAAGATGAACTCCATCTTGCAGTGTCGATGCGTTCGTTTCGTGCCGAGAACGTCTCCTACCTCGTGAAACAGTTGCTAGACCTCAACGCCGATGAGGCCCATAAAACGTTGGAGAAAGTGAACGCGACCTACCCAATCGTCCTCACTCGTGACCTGGGTATGGCCAAGCAATGGCTGAGGGCTCACGCGCGAGGTTCGGAACGCTACGGCATCGTGGTCTCTTCTCAGGCCGAACGACTAAAACCTCACGCCATCGACGTAAGAACACCGGTAGATCCTATCCATTGGTTTCTCGACGGAAAAGAGGACGTCCGATCCTCTTACTATCTCGAAGATGTTGCCACCGAATTTCATGTCCAAGGGCTCGAACTGGATTGGGCCTGCGTCACCTGGGACGCTGACTTCCGGTATTCAAACAATGGGTGGGAACATTGGTCTTTCCGCGGGGACCGCTGGTATCACATCCATAAGCCCGAGCGGCAAGTTTATCTAAAGAACGCCTACCGGGTTCTTCTCACCCGCGCCCGCCAAGGGATGGTGATCGTGGTTCCGCCCGGTGACCCGGACGATAAGACACGCATCCCGGCATCCTATGATCCAACGTTTGAATATCTTAAGGATGTTGGTTTCGCGGTAATTTAGATGCCTCGCGATTGCGCCCTTTAGGTCAGCATTCGACTCAGCCCACATGCCAACGGGAGAGGCCCCGGACGTGCAAGACAGCTTCGCGCTAAGCTTGCTTCAATGCGTTCACCAGACGACGAACGTCCGCCGTTAGACTCTCAAGGGATCCTTCGATCTCATAAAGTACGTCGTGTTCAGCGTCGTTCGAGTCACCGGCCAAAGCCTGGCGCGCCGTACGTCTCAATTCCAACAGTCGAGCCACTACTGGGCCATCTTGCCTCTTCTTCTTAGTTCTACTCTTGCGCTTCATTTCCTTCATATGGTTTGACCGGGATCGAAGATCCCCGCACGGTCCATGCTCAGGGGGAAGGCACCACAGCCGCAAAAAAGGTCAATGCAGGTAAACTGCTTCATCGAAAAGGGTCCCGGCCTTGAAGGAGAGCTTATCAAACGTCAAACGCAGCATCAACCGCCAGTTTGGGTGGTGGGGCAGTTTGATGTAGAGGTGGCGAAACCTGTCCCGACCTTATCGGGACGCCGCTAATGGCGAGGTAAACTCGCCACTACGGTGGGCTTTTCCCTTGAAGCCCAACCTTGACTCAATTGTGGCGGCAACGGCCCCCCCGCTCCCCTGCTTCAAACATGGATAGTCAGGATATTCAGGATTGTTTAGTTTGGGTCTCATATCCTGTCCATCCTGTTCATCCCTGTGAATAAAGCGGGTAGGCACGGCCAGTGTCACGATGTCGGGTCGACTGGTGACGATGTACATCAATTTATTTTCTCAGCGGCCTGCCAAAAGGTGATGGAAGAGCGTGAGGTAGCGCTTGGCGTTGGTGGTGATCAAAAAATGCTCGCGAACGTGTTCGTGACCCTGCTGGGCGAGCTTTGCGGCCAGCGCGGGATTGGAGAGCAGGAAGCGGATCTGGTATGCCGCCCCCTGCACCGAATGGGCAAGCAGACCGGTTTGCTTGTGGATCACCTGCAAGGGAATGCCCCCCACCGCGGAAGCCACCACCGGTTTTTTCTTCCACAAGGCTTCCGCAACGGTCAGTCCGAAGCCCTCGCGCAAGCTCTTTTGGATGATGATCGTCGAGGCTTGCTGGAGCGCATTAATTTCCGTCGGACTCCAAGGGGGCAGGTTGAGGATGTGCACATCGGGGTCATCCCCCGCGGCTTCTTCTACCTCTGCCAGGACCGCTTCCCCCTCGGGGTCATCATCGGCCCGGCCGCCGGCCAGAACCAGTTGGCAGTCGAAATAGCGTTTGACGATCTGGTAGGCGTGGATGACTCCCACCGGGTCCTTGAGGCGATCGAAACGTGAAATCTGGGTGAGGATGGGGCGCGCGGCGTCAATCCCATAAAGGTCCAGGATCCCGCGCACCGTCTCAGGAGGAATTTCCTGATTCTTCTCCGAGAGCGGGTCGATGCAAGGGAAGAAAAGGTATTGTGGGATGGGGAGTTTTTGGACAAATTCCGGCGACGAAAAAATCGCCGCATCATACTTCTTGACCCAGGGTTCGAGAAATGCCCAGACGGTGGGGTTGGGGTGGGAAAGGTCGATATGGCAGCGCCAAATCCAATGGCCGGAGTGATTGCTGCGCCCTTGGATCAAAGCCACGGGCTGGGGATCATGAATCACGGTGAATTCGCTATCCATCGATAAGCGGGAAAGGTTCTGTTGGCTATAGGCCAGAAAGGTCTCAAAACTCTCGGGCGGTAACAAGTAGGGTCCACCATGCAGAGCATTGTGGAATGCCTTGGTAATCCCAAAAAAATCATTTCCCCCGGTGATCACGTCCCATCGGACGGAGAGGGCCAGCTCCTGGAGGATAGGAACCAAGCGGGTAAGGATCTCGGCCACTCCGCCTCCGACGGCCGTGGAGTTCACCATCTGGATGGAATGCCCGCGGAGCGGACCGGCAAGCGCTCTTAGCTCATCCACCTCGGGCTGACCAATGATGGGAGCATATTCGTCCAGAGGGATGGACCTCGGCGTCGTAATCGTCGCAGTCACGTACACAACTCCTTTTCAATTAATTGCGTAAGAATCGTCCGTACGCCTTCCAGGGTGTTGGTGTAAATGTCGATGTGGTTGGCGCGGCGCGCGAGGCCGGCGAGACCCAAGGTGTTTTCAAACCAGTGGGAGAAATCGTTGGTGCGGAGGTGCAAGCGTAATCGCGAGGCAATGAAGTGATAGTGCAGGGAGGCACGACTCAATTTCTGCAGACCCTCGTTGAATTCCCGCAGCGTTCGGGCGTCAAATCCCAAGGGAATCGCCACTCCTACGGCCTCGCAGAACGCAAAGGCTTCAAAAGCTTGTTGAGCGGCAAATTGCGGGTGCCGTTCGCAGTAATCTTTCACCGTGCGGCGCAAGTCGGCGCGCAACTCGGCCAGCGAGGTGTACTCACGAATGTCGAAGCTGGCAAGTTGCTCAGCCAGTTCCGGACGGTTGCAGGCGGCCAAGGCCCACTGGGCGAAGTCGTTGGAAAAACCTTTGGTGAGAAAGTGATGGCGGCTAAGATTCTGGAACGTGTGGAAAAAGATGGAGTCGTCGCTACAGGTTTCCAGCGCCCCGGCAAACTCCGCCAGGGTCGTGGCCTTCAAATCCTGCATACGGACCAGATAAGATGCCGTCAAGAATTGGAATGGGGATTCGAGTCCTGGCATGAAATCACCGTCTCCAATCGTTCCAGGAATTCCCGGACCTCGCCGGGGTCGCGCAGGCAGAAACTGGCTTTGGTTTTGGTTCGTGCCCCCACGTGAACCGCCAGCCCGTGCCGAAGGACCGCGAAGGCGGCCTCATCGGAGGTGTCGTCGCCAATGAAGATCGGCAGCGTGCCCGCAGGAAGCCCCTCAAGAAGGCCTTGGGTTGCGCGACCCTTTCCAACAATGGCGCGAGGAAGCAACTCCCAGATGTTTTTCCCCTTCAGCAAATGGAGGCCCGGCCGGAAGAGATCACGGGCGATGAGCATGACCAGCCCGGCAACCCGCACCATGGGCAGCATAGCCCTTCGGTAATGGACCGCCAGCGCATAACCTTTATCCTCGACCTCAATGCCGGGCAGCGCCGGAAGCCACTGGGCCAGCCAAAGCTTTGCCCGGCGCAAGAGGCGTTTTTGCTCGGGCGGAAGTGCGGCGCCACGCCTTTCCCAGCCGTGCAGACCCAGCAGTCGAACCCCCGGGATTCTCACCCGCCGCCGCAGATCGGCCAAGCGCCGCCCGCTCATGATGTAGACGCTCGATCCCCGATGTTGCGCCAACCGGCCGAGCACCCGCTGCACGGGTGGGTCGAGACTCACCCCGTTGGGGTTGTCGATCGTGGGCACCAGCGTGCCGTCGAAA
>JBEKNU010000115.1:0-23348 GCA_049522495.1 Terriglobia bacterium | reverse complement strand
CATGAGCGTTTACTTAAGAATATGCCTTTTTCGTTTTCGCTTCGACTCCGCCAGTTGCCGGGCGATCTCCTGCCAATGGCCGAGCGTGTTGGCCAATCCTTCCGTGGGAAGGATGGCGGCGTGAATTTCCCTTAGCCTATATTCGCTTTCACGCCATCGGCTGCGTCGGTCCGCCCAGTTCATAGCCCCAGGGGGAAAGGGTTCTGGCCGCGCCGATCAACCGTTCCACCAACAAGCTGGTAAACAGCTTGCCGTGCAGCCAAGCGCGACAGCTTTCCGGATGCTTCTTGGGCAGGTGTCCGAGTTCCAGGAGCGATTTCATGCGCTTGAACGCCAGTTCGATCTGCCAGCGGGAACGGTACAACTCCAGCACCTGAAAGCGGCTCCAGGAGGCCGGCAAGCTGGTCCACAGAAAGAAGTATTGTGCCGCCTCCAGCGATTCTGCCGAGACCGCCTTCTGCTGCTTGCTGGCGATCCGCTGCAGCCGATGGCGCGCGTAGGCGGCCGCCTGCCGACTTTTGCGCACCCCGACCAGGCGACCGGGAAGGGCGGGCCCCGATTCGGGTCGCACCCAAGCGGCCCATTCGCCCGTCTGCCTTGGGGATAAAGTGCGGGCGGGCTTCAGCACCGCCAACCTCCTGCCTTGCGCGTCCCATAAAGGAAGAGAGCTACGGTTCAGGCGTACGGCGACATCGCCCCCGGCTTTCATCACATGTTGCACGCCGGGGGGATTCGCATAGCCGCGATCTCCCAGCATGATGTCCCCCGCCCGGACGGGAAAACGCCGCCACGCCTCGCCCCCCTGTCGATCGGTCAATTGGAAAAAATCGCATTGCAGGGTTTGCAGGTTAATGGCGTAATGGATCCGCCAATCCGTGCCCGTGCTTCCCGGTTCCGACACGGCGGTAGCATCCACCGCTCGTACCCGTCGTCCCACGCTCGGAGCCACCATCCCTAAGTCCCCACGCATCTGCTCGGCGAGCCACCGCAACCATTCCTCCGCCGACCGCAAGCGTTTGTACACCGCCGCCGCGTTCAACTGTCCCAATCCCATCTGCCGGGCCCGCACCGAGGTCTCCGCCAGCGAACACCCCGTCGCAAGGTGAATCAATAAAGTCCGCAGCAGCGCCGGCGCGTCCGCCACTCCACGCGCCCGCACCAACGCCCCATACTCACGCGCCTTGCCTTCCCAACCTTCGGCGCCTTGCCTTCCCAACCTTCGGGCAGAAAAGAGCACAACACCTCCCAATCATCCAACTCCTCAAAGACCGCTGCGGTTTGGCTCATGGACTCGAAGCATAACCGAACCCCAGCTCAAAAAGTAATCCTTAAGTAAACGCTTATGGGGCTACGCCGTCCTCATCCCGACCAGTGTTCAGGCTGACAGCGGTGATGGCTTGACGCAAGGGATCATCGGACTGTGCAACAAGGGCCAACCCCGCAAGCCGGATGATTGGGGCGCGTTGCGTGCCTGGGCCTGGGGCGCCAGCCGCTCGCTCGATTATTTCGAGACGGACAAGTCCGTTGATGCCCGGCGCGTGGGCCTGGAGGGTCACTCGCGCATGGGCAAAGCGGCTCTCGGCGCAATGGCCTACGACCAACGTTTCGCCATTGCTTATATCAGTTCGTCCGGGGCGGGCGGTGCGGGGCTTTATCGACGTAATTTCGGAGAGCGGCTGGAGAACGTCGCCGGAACAAGGGAATATCACTGGATGGCCGGCAACTTTCTCAAGTACGCCGGGCCACGGACGCCCGGTGATTTGCCCGTGGACTCGCACGAACTCGTCGCCATGTGCGCCCCACGCCTTGTCTTCATCAGCGGCGGCGCCACCAAGGGGGATGGATGGGCGGATGCGCAAGGCATGTTTCTAGCCGCCGTGGGCGCGGGGCCCGTGTACAAACTTCTGGGAAGGAAAGATATGGGCACAAGCGAGTTCCCACCCATCGGGACGCCACTGATCAGCGGCGAGATCGGTTTCTGCCAACATACCGGCGGGCACACCGACGGGCCGAATTGGCCGGTATTTCTCCAGTTCGCCAGGCGCTATCTGATGGAACCGCGTGAGGCTCCGATGTGAGGCCTTCGAGTTCGGCAAGACGAGACGCAGGGTGGTAGACAACAATGAGGGCAGGTCGCCTGCGCACCCTTCGCTCTTGCACTTTTGGTCTCGCTGGGTTTTTATATAGGCCATGAAAAACCCACTTCGCAACGCACTCCTGCTGATTGCACTCTTCGCCTCGGGCATGTGGCTGGTGGACGCGCGGGGCGACGAAAGGCCTCGCACCATGAGCAACTACCTTGTTTACATTGGCACGTATACCGGGCCGAAAAGCCAGGGGATCTACGTTTACAGGTTTGCCGCGGCTACGGGAAAGCTTACGCCGCTCGGCTTGGCGGCGGAGTCAACCAACCCGGCCTTCCTCGCCATTCATCCCAACCATCACCACCTTTACGCGGTGAATGAAATTGCCAAGTACGACGGGCAGAAGTCCGGCAGCGTCAGCGCCTTCTCCATTAACCACCAGACGGGTAAGCTGACCTTGTTGAATGTCGTTGCTTCCGGCGATCCCGGCCCCTGCCACCTGGTGGTTGACCAAACGGGCAAGTTCCTGCTGGTGGCCAACTACGGAGTGGGCAGCGTGGCGGCCTTTCCCATTCTCGCCGACGGCCGCCTGGGCAAAGCCACCGCCTTTCTGCCGCACACGGGGCATAGCGTGGACCCGAAGCGCCAGGAAGCGCCGCACGCGCATTCCATCTATGTGTCGCCGGACAATCGTTTCGTCGTCTCGGCGGATTTAGGCACCGATCAAGTTTACGTTTATCGCTTCGACGCTACCCAGGGAACGCTGACACCGAACCAACCGCCTTCCGCCGCAGTTCCTCCCGGCACCGGCCCGCGCCACTTCACGTTTCATCCCAGCGCCAAGTTTGCCTATGTCATCGAAGAAATGGGTTCCAGTCTCACTGCTTTTTCCTATGACGCCGCGCGCGGCGTGCTGGCGCCGCTCGAAACCATCTCGACGGTGCCCAAAGATTACAAGGGTTACAACGACTGCGCGGAACTGTATATTCACCCCAGCGGCAAGTTCCTTTACGGCTCCAATCGCGGCCACGACAGCATTACGGTTTTTGCCATCGATCCTGTCAAGGGTACGCCGACGCCGATACAATACGTTCTCACGGGGGGCAAGACGCCGCGCAGCTTCGGCATCGACCCCACAGGCTCTTACCTGATTGCCGCGAATCAGGATTCGAACACCCTGGTGGTGTTCCACATCGATGCGAAAACGGGCCGCCTGACGCCCACTGGACAGAAAGAGGATGTCCATGCGCCCATCTGCGTCATGTTTGAACCGGTGGAATAATCGGGCCGTCGGCTCATCGGGCGATCTGATGATTGAGTGATCTGCAATTGAGAAATCGGGTACCGCGGTTCGGGGTTGCGTGCGGTGACCGTCTCAACCGTGCCGTTGCATCAGGACACCCTCTGCTGCCGCGGTGACTGATGGTAGTAAATTCAAACTCACTTCCCGCGAAAAACCTGTCGCATTGCGATATGGTTTGGGGACAAAAATTGATAGCCGTCAAGGCACCGATTTGTTTGGAATTTGCGTCTATCAATTATTGACAGATTTGCCGAGCATCCACTATAGTTTTTCTTTCTGGGCTTGCAGGAATTCTTCTAAT
The DNA here is from genome assembly GCA_049522495.1 of Terriglobia bacterium. Lineage (GTDB taxonomy): Bacteria > Acidobacteriota > Terriglobia > UBA7540 > UBA7540 > Bog-366. The sequence goes on along the minus strand of JBEKNU010000115.1, from coordinate 19,660 downwards.
TCGTAATCACGAAAGCCAGCCAACGAGGTTTCCGTTATGGCGAATGCGGGTGACACAGCCACTCCTGCTCCGACCAAGGCCCCTGTGCCTGCGATCGCGACTCCAGCCAAGCCCGCTCCCAAAGCCACTTCTTCGAAAGCCAAAGCTGCTGCTGAAGAAATCTCTCCCTCCGCGAAGATGCGGCGCCGGATCGTCTGGAGTTGTGTTTGGGGTTTTCTCGCCGCGAATCTTCTGATGTTCCTCCGCTTTTTCTTTCCGCGCGCACTTTTCGAACCTAGCACGGTTTTCAAAATCGGGTATCCGTCGGATTTCCAACCGGGCGTGGATGAGCGTTTCAAAGCCCAGGACCGCATCTGGGTGGTTCGCGAAGCCGACCGAATCTTCGTGATTTTTGGGCGCTGCACGCATCTGGGCTGCACGCCGGACTGGAAACCCGCGGAGCATAAGTTTAAGTGCCCCTGCCACGGCAGCGGGTACACGCCGGAAGGAATTAACTTTGAAGGCCCCGCGCCCCGGCCCATGGACCGCGCGCACGTGGAATTGGACGCGACGGGTCAGATCATTGTTGACACGAGTCGCCTCTATTCCTGGCCCAAGGGGGGCGTGGATCAATTCAATGATCCCGGCTCCTTCGTTAATGTTTAGCACGATCGGACCCGATGACCCGATCAGGAGAGATTGATGGCTGACGAGCACAGCGGAACTCCTCCGAAAGAAACGCCGAGCGAAGCCCCGTCCAAGAAAGGGATCGCCGCGGTCCTGGACGAGGTGCGCGAGACCACAGAAGTTCTGAAAAGCAAGGCCAAGGAGGATCTTGAGACCCTCAAGCAGCCGGAGAAGACAACCCTCTATAAGTCCATTTTCCGCGTCAAGCACGACGACAGTTCTCGCAGCCGCGCATTGGGCGTGCTTTCCAACGTTTTCCTGCACCTGCACCCTTCCAAAATCAATCGCGATGCGGTGCGCTACAGTTATACCTGGGGGATGGGGGGCATTACCTTTTACCTGTTCATCGTCCTCACCCTCACCGGCGTGCTGCTGATGTACTACTACCACCCGACCAAGGGGCAAGCGTACCGCGACATTGTTTACCTGATGAGCGATGTGCCCTTCGGGTCGTTACTGCGCAACATGCACCGCTGGGCGGCGCACCTGATGGTTATTACCGTGTGGCTGCACATGTTTCGCGTCTTTCTGACGGGCTCGTACAAAAAGCCGCGTGAGTTCAACTGGTGTGTGGGCGTCATTCTGCTGGTTCTTACCCTGCTGCTCTCCTTCACCGGTTACCTGCTGCCGGACGATCAACTGGGCTTCTGGGCGGTGACGGTGGGCACGAACATGGCGCGCGCCACACCGCTGCTCGGGCACGAAGGGCCATTTGGGGCGCAACTCGGCATGACCCCTTATAACGATGTGCGCTTCGCGTTGCTGGGCGGTTCCATTGTGGATGCCAACGCCCTCTTACGCGCCTACATTTGGCACTGCATCGCCATTCCCCTGATTGGAAGCGTCTTTATGGGCGTGCATTTCTGGCGGGTGCGAAAAGACGGCGGCATCTCCGGTCCCGCGCCCGTCATGCTCGAGCAGGAAGCGTTGAAGATGAGAGTGCTGCCTTACGTGGTGCCGCAGCATACAGAGTGAGGGCATTGAGCCATTGAGTCATCGGGCCATTGAGTCATTGAAAAGACCGCAGATTGGGACGAGCAGGCCTTTCAAATGAACAAATGAGCCAATGAGAAAATGAGTCAATAAATATGGATTGGCATCAACTCTGGGAAATTACCTCCACTCCTGACAACGTTCCCATTGTGGCGCTGATTGCCCTGGTACCTTTCTACACCTGGTACGGGATTCGGCAAGCGCTCGCCAACGACCGTCTCATTGCGCAACTGGAAGTCGACCCGCAACTTGCCAAGACAGCTTACCGCAAAACTCTGCCATGGAAGCCCGGTTGGACCAAGGAAGTTCCGGTTTGGCCCTTCCTCCTGCGCATTGAGTTTCTGGCTGCCATCATCGTCACCGTCATCCTCATGGTGTGGGCCATCACGCTCAATGCTCCGCTGGAAGAACTGGCGAATCCCAACCTGACCATGAACCCCGCCAAGGCGCCGTGGTACTTCCTGGGGCTTCAGGAAATGCTGGTCTACTTCGATCCCTGGATGGCCGGTGTAGTAATGCCCTCGCTGATCATCGGAGGCTTGATCGTCATCCCTTACATTGACGCCAACCCGCTGGGTTCCGGCTACTACACGTGGAAACAGCGGCGTTTCGCCATTGGCACCTTCTGCTTCGGCTTCATGCTGCTGTGGCTGCTGATGGTGGTGATCGGCACTTTCATCCGCGGCCCGGGTTGGATGTGGTTCTGGCCGGGACAGACCTGGGACCCCAACCGCCAGGTGTTTGAGGTGAACCGCGATTTGCCCGACATTTTCTTTATTACTTCCGCCTGGGGAAAGACTATTTTCGGGGCACTGGTCATGGGCATGTACTTTGCCATTGCCGGCGGAGTGATTCACAAACTCTTTACCTGGAGCGATTTCAACAAGAAGATTTTCCAAAAAATGAGTTTCTTGCAGTATGTGACGATGCAGATGTTTTTGACGATTATGATGTTACTTCCGATCAAAATACTTATTCGGCATTTGTTCAGAATCAAATATATCTGGGTGACGCCCTGGTTCAATTTGTGAAGAGCAGTGGTTAGTGGCTAGTGATTAGTGGGTAGCGACAAAAGATGAAAGCCGAAATACGTTACGATCTCACGGTTCTATTTTGGAACTTAGGCCGGGGCTCCCGCAGGCTGTTGGTTACTAGCCACTATTCACTAAGCACTATCCACTGCCCTTTGGAGGCTCAGGTTGCCTGACACTCCCGAGAAAGATCCCGTCGTCTCAACATCGCTCGCCACACTTTTGGTGATTTCGTCTGTGCTCCTGATGTTGACGCTGGTGTGGGCGCTCTACAATGAGTTTTTCGGCCTGCGCCCGTGGAAGAACTACCAACGCGAATTTGCCCGCCGATATCACTCCTTCCTGTTGAAGCAGATTCCCAAACAAAAGGCCGCGGAAAAGGACATCCTGGGGTCGGCGGAGTACCAGCAGCTCGACCAACAGCTCAAGACCCTGGAAGCCCAGGTGAAAGATCAGTCTGAGGAGGCAGACAAGCAAATTGCCATTCTGGACTCGCGCTTCTCCGCCCTCACCGAGACTTTCACCACGGCGCGCGCGTATGTCGCCACGCAGGTCTATGAGATCGAGCACACCTCGGAGGACGGACAACCCTCGTTGCAAATGAAATTGGCCAAGTACGAAGCGGGTCCGTTTGAGGTGACTTTACCCTCGCTTCCCGACGGGCACCGCGTGAAAGGCACTTACACCTTCCAGCAATTGCAAGAGGAGTTCAACAAAGTCCAGCTCGACAAGGCGAAAATGCTGGAAGAGAAGTCGGCGGTGCTGCGTCCGGTTTCCGAGCTGCGTAAGAAGCGTGACGCCTACCTGGCCGACCACCTCAACGGCTTGACCGCCGAGCAATTGCGCGGGTTGCTCAAGAAGGCGGAGGAATCCGCGGTGGAAATCCGGCAGATCAATAATCCCGATGCCGCCGTTGTCGATCGTTGCGAGTCCTGCCACGCCGGCATTCGCGAGCCGGTCCTCATCACTGCCAAAGATATGGGTGGAAAAAAAGTCTTCGTCAGCCACCCCGACCCCGAATTGCTGCGGCTCCACGATCCAGAAAAATTCGGCTGCTCGCCCTGCCACGGCGGCAACGGCATGGCCCTGGAAAGTGTTGAGAAGGCACACGGCAATTATGAACACTGGCTGTGGCCGCTCCACCCCCTGGAAAATGTCCAGGCCGGCTGCCAGCAATGCCACGCCATGGACATGGTCGTGGATCACGCCCCCGTGCTGAGTTACGGCAAGGAACTCTTCCAGCGTCGCGGCTGCGTGGGCTGCCACCGCTTCCAGAACTATGATCGCGAGCCGGAAGAAATCGTGGCCGTGCAGCAGCAGGTCATGCTGCTGGAGACGCAGCGCCACGACTCCCAGCGCGACATCCAGCGCGACATCCAGATGGGCGACACGGCTCCCGACAACGACACGGCGCGCATGTATTACACCCAGGCTGACAAGCTGCGCGTATCCATCAGCGACATCGACGGCCGCCTGGAGCAACTCGACCGGCGCTCCAAAGATTTGCTGCGCGACCTGAAGAAAGTGGGGCCGGACCTTAAGGAAGTGCGCGTGAAGATCCATCCCGATTGGGTCCCGGTCTGGATCTCCAATCCTCACGCCTGGCGGCCCGGCACACGCATGCCGCGCTTCCGCCTGGAAGACGACGAAGTGAAGGCGATTGCCGCCTTCATCTGGCAGAGCGGGATTGACGGCACCCTGCCCCAACAACCCCCCGGCGATGCAGTGAAGGGCAAGGAGAGCTTTGAGACCCGCGGTTGCATGGGCTGCCACTCCCTCGACGAAGCCAACCCCGGCTTCGCCGCCAACCTCTCCCGCGTGGGGGAGAAGGATAATTACGATTACCTGGTGCGCTGGATTCACAACCCCCGCGAGCGCACGCGCCCCTACTGCCCGTTTGAGAAGCGCGACTTGACGGAAGAAGATTACAAGCGCCACGGTCTTCCCTATGTTTTTGATCTTGACCACACCAAGTGTCCCAATGACGGTCACGAACTCCAGGTGGAGCAGGAAACAATCATGCCCAACCTGCGTCTTACCTTGGAGGAAGCGCGTGATATTGCCAGTTACCTGATGACCCTGAAGAAAAAGGAGCCGTCGTCGTACGCGCGCGCCGATTACCTGAACGATCCTCACCTCAAGACGCAAGGCCATGCCTTGATACAGCGCTACGGCTGTGCCGGCTGCCATGAAATCGCGGGGATGGAGGATGAAGGCCGCATCGGCACCGAGCTTACCAAGGAAGGCTCCAAGCCGATCGAGCAGATTGATTTTGCTCTGCTCACGGCGGAGGCGCGCCAACAAGGCTGGTACGATCATAAGGGATTCTTCGAACACAAGCTCAAGGGACCCAACATTTACGACATCGGCCGCGATTGGAAAGACCGCGATCCCAACGAGCGCCTGCGCATGCCGGACTTCGATCTGAAGGCGCAGGAAATCTCCTCCCTCACCACGTTCCTGATGGGCGCGGTGGAATCGCAAATCCCCCCGCGTTACTGGGACACGCCGGAAGACCAGCGGCGCGACATTCAGGAAGGCTGGTGGGTGGTCAAAAAATACAACTGCATGGGTTGCCATCAGTTCACGGTGGGGCAGTCGAGCCACCTGATGACTTTGGCGCGCTATCAAACGCCCGAGTGGAAAGATCAGTTGCCGCCCAAACTCATGGGCGAGGGGGCGCGCGCCAATCCCGACTGGATGCTGAAATTCCTTGCCAACCCGGCGATGGACCCCAAGGACACGGATCGCAATGGCGTACGGCCTTACCTGAAAGTTCGCATGCCGACTTTCTACTTCTCGCCCGTCGAGATCCGCAAGATCGTACGCTTCTTCCAGGCGCTGGCCGGCCAGCCCATGCCCTACATCCCGCCCAAGCTCGATCCACTGAGCGACCAGGAAATCGCCATGGCGCGGGCGCTGTTCACCAGCAAAGCCGCGCCGTGCCTGAAGTGCCATGCCACGGGGGACCCCACCCACGACAAGTTTGCTACCGCGCCGAACTTCCTCCTGGCGCGCGACCGGCTGAAGCCCGGGTGGGCTCGACGTTGGATGCTCGATCCTTCCATGATCAGCCCCGGCACGGCCATGCCTTCCGGCCTGTTCAGACCGGTCGCCGACCACTACGTCTTCGCCGGCCCCACGCCCGACATCTTCAAGGGCTACGACGGCGACCAACCCGAACTGTTGGTGCGCTATATGTTTGAAATTACGCCGGAGGAGCAGCAACGCCTGATGGGGATGAGCGCGAATATGCTGAAGACTTCAGAACTTAGAATTCAAAAGCCAGGAGTCAGGAGCCAGGAGTCAGCAGTCAGGAGTCAGGAGCCAGGAGTCAGAATGCAAAGCCCGGTGGCCCGCTTGCTGCTAAGATAGCTCCTCGTCTCGGCATCGAATCTGTAAGATCAGAGGCACTAGAAATCAGGCGACGGCAGTCAGAAGTTAGAAGTGAGAAATCAGAATCAGGGCGTCTTGATTCTGACTCCTGACTTCTGACTCCTTATTTGAAAGGAAGGTTTTCCTATGAACAACCGAAAATGGATTTGGCTCTTTACCTCTTTGATGATTCTGGCGCTGGTGGGATGTGGGAAGAAAGAAGAAACCACCACGGAACCGCCGCCAGAAACCACCACGGCTCCTACGCCCACGCCGATCGACCAAGCGACGGTGGGCGAGGTAACCGGCAAGATTTCCTTTGAAGGCGCGAAGCCCAAGGCGCCGGTTATTCACATGGACCAGGACCCGGTTTGCGTGCAGAAGCATGGCGGCAAACCCGTCTTCGCTGAGGATGGCGAGGTAAATGACAATGGTACGCTCGCCAACGTGTTCGTTTATGTAAAGGCCGGCGCCGAGAAGTACACCTTTGCGCCTCCCGCGGACCCCGGCGTACTTGACCAGGACGGCTGCATGTACAAGCCTCATGTGCTGGGCATCATGACGGGCCAGACGCTGAAGATTGTTTCCAGCGACCCCACCACGCACAACATCCACCCCATGCCCAAGGACAACATGGAGTGGAATATGTCGCAGCCGCCCGGCGCCGCGCCCATCGAAAAGAAGTTCGCGCGGCCGGAAATCATGGTCCCGGTGAAGTGCAACCAGCACCCCTGGATGCGCGCCTGGATCGGGGTCACTTCCAACCCGTTCTTTGCCGTGTCAGGTAGCGACGGCACGTTCACTATCAAGGGCCTTCCCCCCGGCGATTACACGATTGAGGCCTGGACGGCCATCGGCGGAACGGGACAAACGCAGGAGCAGAAGGTCACGGTCGGCGCGAAGGAAACTAAGACCGTCGATTTCAAGTTCAAGGCATCGTAAGAACAGTGGTTAGTGCTTAGTGGCTAGTGGCAAAGGATTGGCGCCGGTCCGCAGATGCCAGGCCAATGTGCCAAGGTTCTTGTTGGTTCGGTTGCCGCAAACGGAAAGATCGTGAGGCGGAGGGCGCGCGTGGGGTGCGCCTTCCGCCTACTCGCAGGTTAACGGAAATGGGAAATGGACATAATGTCTCTTGCACTCGGACAGTTTTTCCGTCATATTAGTCTTTTATCCCTTTCTCTTTACTTGGGGCATCTCTTCCAAAACTGAATTGGAACTTATTGTCGTTCCCCCGGGCGGCGGGGAGACTCTGTAGAGGCTGTCGCTGTGGCGACCCTGCGCCTCTATCTCCAGGAGCGATGACATATGGGGCTGGCGATTGCGCTGGTGGTGGTCATCATCACCATGCTTTCCGGTTACTTCTTCTGGGCGAAAACCTGGTGGTTCCCGATTGACATTTCCAAGCACGGCGCGGCGATCGACCACCAGTTCATGCTGACCCTGGTCATCACGGGGATCATCTTCGTGGCGGCGCAACTCTCGTTGGCCTACGCAGTTTGGAAGTATCGCGCCCGCAATGACGGCCGCAAAGCGACCTACTCGCACGGCAACAACCGTATGGAATTCACCTGGACCCTCGCCGCCGCCATCCTTTTCATCGGCCTCAATATCATGGGTTACAAAACCTGGGCCAACATCCACTTTGTAGGCGCGCAGCCCGGCGCCATGCAAATTGAAGTTTGGGGACAGCAATTCGCCTGGTACTTCCGCTACCCCGGCCCCGACGGCAAGTTCGGCCCCGTACACGTGGAGAAAGTGGATGATGCCATGGGGAATTTCCTGGGACTCGACCGCGACCACGACGCCGACTCCAAGGATGACATTGTCACCGCCACGCTGGCGTTTCCAGTCAATCGCGAAATCCAGTTGATTCTGCGCTCCAAAGACGTGACGCACTCTTTCTTTGTTCGCGAACTGCGCATGAAACAGGACTTGGTTCCGGGAATGGAAATTCCCATTCATTTTACGGCCACCAAGACCGGCCGTTACGAACTGGCCTGCGCCGAGTTGTGCGGCTTGGGCCACTACAAGATGCGGGCCTTTGTCGAAGTCATGACCGAAGATGACTTTCAGAAATGGCTCCAAAGCATGTCGGCAGCGCAGTAAGAGCAGGAGATAGAAGCTAGGAGTTAGAAGTCAGGAGTCAGAACAGGGCGTCTTTCTTCTAACTTCTAGCTACTAACTCCTTCTAACGAGGAGGTCATTGATGGCAGAAGCACACGCAGAAGCAATTCACCGGCACGAGGCTCCGAAAGGTTTCATCTGGAAATATATCTTCAGCCTCGACCACAAGGTGATTGGCATTCAATATTACTTCCTTGCGCTTTTCAGTGTGTTCGTGGGCCTCACGCTTTCCATCCTGATGCGTTTGCACCTGGGGTGGGCGACCGCCAGCGTACCGCTCCTGGGTAAACTCTTGCCCGTCGCTGCTCCCGGGGGAGTCATCAGTCCTGAGTATTATCTTTCGCTGCTCACCCTGCACGGTACCCTGATGGTTTTCTTCGTTCTCACCACGGCTCCGCAGAGCGGTTTCGGCAACTATTTTCTGCCCATCCAGATCGGCGCGGAAGATATGGCTTTCCCGCGCCTCAATATGATGTCTTTCTGGATAACGCTTCTGGGCCTGGTGGTGCTGATGGCCACGTTCTTCATCGGCGACGGCCCACCCATCGGTGGTTGGACATCCTACCCGCCGCTCTCCGCGGTGGGAGGCGCAGCAGGCCCGGGCATGGCCATGGGTGAAACGCTCTGGGTATTCTCCATTGCCATTTTCTGCGTTGCTTCCATGCTCGGCGCCATCAACTTCATCGCTACGACGCTTGACCTTCGCACGCGCGGGCTTTCGCTCATGAAGTTGCCTCTGACTTGCTGGGCGTGGTTTTTCACCGCCATTCTGGGCTTGCTTTCGTTCGCGGTACTGCTGGCGGCGGGCGCTTTGCTGCTGCTCGACCGCATGGGGGGCACCAGCTTTTTCATTCCGGGCGGGCTGATTGTGAGCGACAAGATCCTGTCGAATCACACGGGCGGCTCGCCGCTGCTTTGGCAGCACCTGTTCTGGTTTTTCGGCCACCCGGAAGTCTATATCGCCATCCTGCCGGGCATGGGTGTAACCTCCCACATTCTCTCCACGTTTGCGCGCAAGCCGATTTTTGGTTATCGCGCCATGGTGTACGCCATGGCGTCCATCGGCATCTTGGGCTTCTGCGTTTGGGGGCACCACATGTTTGTGAGCGGCATGAGCCCCTACTCCGCCTTCGCGTTCTCGATTCTTACCATGGCCATCGCCGTGCCTTCCGCCATCAAGACGTTTAACTGGATTGGCACGCTCTTGGGCGCCAGGATTCGGTTCGCCACCCCCATGCTCTATGCCATCGGTTTTGTCTCCATCTTCGTGAGCGGCGGACTTTCCGGAATCTTTTTGGGCCAGCCCCCCATCGACATCTACTTTCACGACACTTACTTCGTTCTCGCCCACTTCCACCTGATTATGGGCGTCGCGGCCATCTTTGGCATGTTCGCCGGCACCGCGTTCTGGTTCCCCAAAATGTTCGGACGGATGATGAACGAAACGGTGGGGAAAATTCATTTCTGGATTACCTTTGCGGGTGTGTACGCCATCTTCATGCCCATGCATTACCTGGGCCTGGAAGGGAATCCCCGACGCTACTCGGAGTTCATTGACAACTTTCTGCTGCCGTTGATGCCCTTGCACCGGTTCATTTCCATCGCCGCGTTCATCACCGGAGGGGCGCAACTTCTCTTCTTCGGCAACCTGTTCTGGAGCATGTTCTGGGGCAAGAAGGCCTCGGAGAATCCCTGGGAAGCCACCACGCTCGAGTGGACAATTCCATCGCCACCGCCCTTCGACAACTTTGCCGGCGTGCATCCCGTAGTCCACCACGGCCCGTATGAATTCGCTGTGCCCGGAGCGGAGAAGGATTACGTCATGCAGAATTCAGAGGAAGTTATTAAGGCGGGGGGGTAGGCGTCCGTTGTCCGTAGTCAGTTGTCCGTTGCCAGTCGTAACAAGCATTGGGCAATGGACGGGCAAGCTGTTTAATTTCGATTATGAATCGTGAAGTCCGTAATCCGCAGTCCGTTGCAACGGACAACTGACCACGGACAGGCTGTTTCGAAAGCGAGATTATGGCCTCAACAATCCTCACACCGGCGAAACCCGAATCCTCCGAAGGATATGGCGGCGGGGGCCACGGTCCGGGTGGCAATGGCTTTGGCGGTGGCGACTCCGGATTGCCTGAGTATCGGGTTCAAGGGCGCACCTACCAACTCGGCATGTGGTTCGCCCTCACGGGCATTGTGATGCTCTTCGCGGCCTTCACCAGCGCCATGGTGGTGCGCCGCGGGATGGCGTTCGACTGGGTTTCCATCGCTGTGCCGCGCTTGCTCTGGGTAAACACCGGCATTTTGCTGGTCAGCAGCCTGACCCTGGAATTCTCGCGCCGCGCCTTGAGCGAACACGCCGTCGAAAACTTTATTCGCTGGCTCGGAGCGACGGTGGCGCTGGGCGTCGCCTTCCTTGCCGGGCAACTGGTGGTTTGGCGCGAACTCGCGGCGCGCGGAGTTTACCTGGCCACGAATCCCAGCAGCTCGTTCTTTTATGTCTTGACCGCCGCGCACGGTGTGCACTTGTTGGGCGGGGTCATGGCGCTCGGCTATGTGGTGATTCATGCTGGCCGCATGGCGCGTGGGCGCGAGCGCCGCACGGCTCTCGACGTCACCGCCATCTACTGGCACTTTATGGATGCGCTGTGGATCTATATTTTCTTTCTACTGACGAAATGGGCGTAATGAGGCAAAAAGACGAAACTCGCCAAGCTCGATGGGGTTAGTCGCGATTTTGGAGTTTCGATTTTCGAATTTCGTCTTTTCCTAAGGGGGAAAAAGGAATGGCGAGCCACGAGGCGATCAACACGAACTTGCAGGGCGTCCGGGAATCGGCGTGGGGAGGCGGTGTCGCGCCCTTCGCCACCGGGTCGAAGAAGCTCGGCATGTGGCTCTTCATCATGTCCGACGCCATTACCTTCGCCGCACTGCTCATGGCTTACTGCTACGTGCGCGTGGCGAGCGACAACTGGCCGCAGCCGTTCGAGTTCTATCCCGCCCTGGTCAAAGCCACGGTGATGACATTCATCCTACTCTCGAGCTCGGTCACCATGGTGATGGCCGTGCAGGCGTCGAAGCGCGACCAGCGCTCCTCGACGGTCAAATGGATCCTGGCGACAATGCTCGGCGGGATGCTGTTCGTGGTCATCCACGCCACCGAGTGGGTGGGACTGATCGGCGAGGGCGTGCGGTTGTTCCACAACCCTTGGGGGGCGCCGCTGTTCGGCGCGGCCTTCTTCACCCTTACCGGCTTGCATATGACCCACGTCTTCTGCGGCGTCATTTACCTGGGCATCGTCGCGGGCTGGTTCGGCAAGGGCAAACTCAATGCGGAAGATGTAGAGGTGGCGGGGCTGTACTGGCACTTCGTGGACCTGGTGTGGATGTTCATCTTTCCGCTGGTGTACATCCTATCGATTAAGGGGTGAGGAATCGGGTAATCGGGTGATCCGGTGATCGGGTGAACAAAGAGCGGAAACGGCCGGGTTTGGTCTTAGCTCATCCGATCACCGGATCACCCGATCTTCTACTTGGACAACGGAGGCATGCATGACATCATCTGAACACACTCACGCCGAAGGCTCCACGCGGGTCTTCCTGATCGTCTGGTTCTGGCTCCTGGCATTCACCGGGGTGGAGGTTTTTCTCGGCTACAAGCAACTGGAATTAAAGCTGATGCTCGTCCTGCTGATGGGCCTCTCCGTCATTAAGGCGGCGCTGATCATCGCTTACTTTATGCACCTCCGCTACGAACGGCCCAGCATGGCGGCCACCCTGATGCCGGCGCTGGTCATCGTGATTGTGCTGATGAATATCTTCCTCCCCGACAGCCTTCGGCTGCTGCATATGAGGCCGCATTAGAGCAGTAGGCAGAAAGCAGTAGGCAGGAGGCAGTCGGCAGCAGGCAGTGGGCAGAAGGTGGGTAGGCAATGCAAAAGCAAAAGGCAAAAGGCAAAACGCAAAACGCACAAGGCAAAAGGCCGAGCAGCCTGGGCTTTGACATCTCCGTTTTGCAGGCTGCCTCCGGGCGAAGCGTCGAGCCTTCCCCTTGTTCCCATCTGTGGTCCCTCGAGGCATCGGCGGTTTTGACTTTTGCGTTTTGCGTTTTGACTCTTGCCTTCGCCTTTTGCCTTTTGCCGACCGTTCTCAGCGCCCAGGGATGCGCCATGTGTTACAACAGCGCTTCCGCAGCAAAGGCCGGCGCCAAGGAGGCTCTGGCTAATGGTGTCCTCATCCTGCTCGTGCCGCCGATGGTGTTTTTTGCCCTGATCACTGTGGTAGTCTATAAGTACCGGAACAAGTTTCGTGAGCCTGCCAACTGGCGGCCTGAACACGACCGCGAGTTGCAGGAATTGTTGGTGGACCTTGCTCCGGCAAACGGGATTCAGGGGCTGAGATCAGGATCGAGCGGGTTGATTAAAGGCAATGTCCTCGCGGCGTCTGACCGCATTGATGGCGCTACGTCGGCCTCGAACCCCAAACTCTCAAGGGGCAGGCAATTACCATGACCGACCACCATCCTTGGCTTCATCGTTACGCGGCGTTTGTCGCGTTTTGCACGTTTCTTCTGATTATTGCCGGCGCGCTGGTAACCGGGAACGACGCGGGCCTTTCGGTCCCCGACTGGCCCACGTCCTTCGGCACCTTCCGCATGCCGCGCATGGTGGGAGGGATAATGTATGAGCACAGCCACCGCATGATTGCGGGGACCGTCGGCATCCTCACCATCCTGCTGGCCATCTGGGTCTGGCGCCGGGACTCGCGGCGCTGGGTTCGATGGACAGGCTTTGCGGCCGTGATGGCGGTTCTGGCGCAGGCGATCTTGGGCGGCATCACCGTGCTGTGGTTTCTGCCCGTGGCGATTTCTACGGCCCATGCCACCCTGGCGCAGATTTTCTTCTGCCTCGCGGCCAGCCTCGCCTTTTTTACGGGCGCGGACTGGCGTTGGGACGAGACCAAGCTGGAAGACACATCCAGTCCCTCGCTCCAGCATCTCACCATGATCACGACCGGCGTCATCCTGGTGCAATTGATTCTGGGCGCTGCGTACCGTCATTCCAAAGAGGGAATCATCGCCCCGCATGTGGTGGGCGCCTGCGTGGTCACGCTGCTGGTGGGTTGGGTTGTTTCCACCGTCCTTATGCGCTTCGCGCAGCAACGGGGCCTATTGCGCCCTGCACTGCTCCTGGGCGGATTACTGGTGGCGCAACTCTTTCTCGGCATCGGTTCGTACATGATGAAGATCGCGGCACGGAACGCTCCGCAGCCCTTGGCACCTGTAGTGGATGTCACCACCACGCACGTAGCCGTGGGGGCGCTGCTTGTGGTGACGAGTTTGTACCTCACGTACCAGGCGCGCCGATTTCTCGTGACGCCTAAGCAGGAAATGAAGATGACTTCGTCGCCGCATCAGGCAACCACATGATGGAGCAGTAAGCAGTAGGCAGTAGGCAGCAGGCAGAAAGCGGTAGGCAATAAGGGCAACTCTTCTCTTGAAGGGCACAGCAGGGCAGAAAGCCGTGGATCGGCGACGTCGTTTGGCCTACGGCTTGCGCCATGGGCCAGATGATGGCGCCCGCGACGCGGGCTGAGGCAGGAATGAGCTTCTAGGCAAAGAGATGAATGAAGGCACGCAAAACACGGTCGGGCTGGCGCGGAGCGGAGCTCTGCGGTCTGGCACAGGCACGCCATTGCGTGCCCCGTGGCTGGTCCACTTGGCCGACTACTGGACGCTGACCAAACCGGAGGTCAACTTCCTGGTGTTGGTCAGCACCTTGGTGGGATTCTACCTCGCCGCCCCCGGCGCCGTGAACGGGTGGTTGCTATTTCACACGCTGATGGGAACTTTGCTGGTTGCCAGCGGCACCGGCACGCTCAATCAGTATCTCGAGCGCCGCACGGACGCCTTCATGCGCCGAACCGCCAACCGGCCCCTGCCCGCAGGACGTTTGACCCACGGGGAAGCCTTGTGGTTCGGAATTCTACTTTCCGTCGCCGGTGGGGCGGAGCTTTGGATCGCCGCCAACCCGCTGACCAGTGCGCTGGCGCTGGCGACCCTCGGCACCTATCTGCTCTTCTACACGCCGCTCAAGCGCCAAACGCCGCTTTGCACGTTGGTCGGGGCGTTTCCCGGCGCCATGCCGCCGCTCATCGGCTGGGCCGCGGTCCGCAACCTCTTGAGCGGTCAGGCCTGGGTGCTTTACGCCATCCTGTTCTTATGGCAGTTCCCCCACCTGCTGGCGATCGCTTGGATGTATCGAGAGGATTATGCCCGCGCGGGATTGCAAATGCTTCCGCGCCACGACCATGACGGCCGCGCCACCGTGCGGCAAATCATTGCCTGCACACTTGCCCTCCTGCCCGTGAGCTTGATTCCAGCCTTTACTGGACACGCTGGAAGGGTATATCTGGTGGGCGCAGGAATTCTGGGTGTGGGGTTTCTGTATTACGGCGCGCGCCTGGCGGCCCGGCGCACCAACGTCCTCGCCAAGCAATTGCTGATGGCGTCGATCATCTACTTGCCGCTGGTCTTCGCTCTGTTGATGTTCGATCGGACGAGGAACTAAAGGGAAGCAGTTGGAACCGAGGAGTTCGAAGGGAGAAGTCGAAGGTCGGGAGAAGGACGGTCCTTATTCTGACTCCTAACTCCTAGCTTCCAGCTCCTGCTTGGCGAGTTTTTCTTCCAGCCGCTGAATCGTGGAATCTAACCAGACCAACAACGCCTGCTCGGCTTCTTCCCGCTTGCCCGCTTCTTCCAGCTCCGCGATGCTATGGCCTTGCGCGTTCAGCGGGATGAACTGGCAGGGTATGTCTTCGTCCTTATGTTCCTCGGGAACCCATTCCCAAAGCAGGCATTCGTTGCAAGGATGCTTCTTGACCTGTTCGGTGACGTTCAGGCAGGTGACGGAGTCGCGAAAGAGGCGCTCCTCTTTCCAAGGGGTTCGCACGGAGCGGCCGTACCCTCCATCCTTTACAATGCTTTGTTGCAGCTTAAGTTGGCTTATAATCTCTTTGAGGTCGTTAGATGCCATGGTTTCTGCCTCCTTCCAGTGCTCTGGGGGAGAAAGTCCCATCATACCAGACACTGGCAGCAATGCAAACAAAGGCAATTGGGTTGCCATAGGAAATTGATTGATTTTAAGCAGCTTAGCGGACTTGCGTGGGCATTTCAGTTCAGAGAAAATGGGTCAAAAAGCCCATTTTCGTCTGCATGGCGGAGGGTTTTCCTTTCGCTCTCGGGGTGATCGCCATGGCCGATGCTCGAAACGAAATTGAAGCCGGTATGGGGGAGGGACGCGGAACCATGTTTGAGGACATCTTCTTGTTGGTCTTCTGTTTCATCCTGGCCATCGGGGGATTGGCCACGTTTGGCTGGGAACTTGCAACCGGCCGATTCCTTAGCATCGACGGACTTTGGCTAACCTTGATTAGCCTGACCTTATCGGTGGTCTTCGGGGGTAACATCGCTTGGTCGATTTACACGGGGGAACTTCAAGCCATTTTGCGAAGTAGGAGGAAGGAGCCAGAAGTGAGCAGTGAGGCGAATGAAGCTAAAGTGAGCAGCTAGAGGTGAAAAGCCGGGTTGTTCTCTTCTAACTTCTAGCTTCTAACGTCTGCTTTCAATCTCCTGACTCCTTTTCAAGATGATCCATTTTCTCCCCCTGGTTGATGCCACATTGAACGCGGCGAGCGCGGTGCTACTGGTCTGTGGTTTCTACTTTATCCGGCAGAAGAACATTCCGGCGCACCGGGCATGCATGCTCTCGGCCTTCGCGACCTCGATTCTCTTTCTCGCCTGCTATTTAACCTACCATTATTTCCACGGTGTAACACGTTTCCCTGGACACGGTTTCGTCCGCATCTTTTACCTCGCCTTACTCGGCTCGCATACGATTCTGGCCGTGGTAATCGTTCCCCTGGTGCTGACCACGCTCTATCGGGCTTGGCGCCAGAGTTTCGACCGCCACCGGCGCATTGCCGTCTGGACGCTGCCTTTGTGGATTTATGTTTCCATCACCGGGGTCTTAGTTTACTGGATGCTATATCACATGAAATTCAGCTGAGTAACTACCAAGCCTTATGCGGCGCGCCTGGGGAACGTGGCATGATCGCTGGCGGGGGTGGGCGGGGCAGTTTGCCTTATTTCAGTTTTCCGATTGGACCTGTGCCTTAGGAAAATGATTGTGGATACCTAGCAAATGTTGGCTACTGTTGGCTAATGGGCGGGCGGCCTCCGGCCGGGGTTACGGACATTTTGTCGCCCAGCCTCTGGAATCTCATCGCTGCCCGCAAGTTTGGACTATTTGACCGACTCACCCGCCCCCACGCGGCGAGCTTGTGGAACACGGGCCGGGCGCGGGGACGTCTTGTAGGGCCGAACGGCGTTCGGCCTTAGGGCGAGCGCTGCTCGCCCCTACGCTGCCAGCTTGTGCAACGGGGCCTGATCGCTGCGGGGGGTGGCCTGGGCATCTCCCATTTCGCCCGAACTCCTGACCCCGAGTCTCGAATCCCGTACGCCCATCCCTGGCTTTGCCCCTGACATCCGTCACCTGACGGACACCTGATACCTGACACCTTTTCCCCAGCCCCGAATCCCGTGTCCCGTGTTTTCCGGTAGACGAAAACGATTTTGCCAGGCGCGGGGACGGAGTCGTGGTCGGGGCGGAGGCCGCAGGCGTTCACCAGGTGGTCGATCACTTGGTCGGCGGCGGAGGTGGTAAAGGCCTCGCGATAAATCAATCCATCGCCCAAATCGGCCGCCAAATGCCGCCGGAAGAATGGTCCGCGAGGATCTTTCGCTGTCCCCACGCACCACTCGCCAAACCCTCCACCGAATTTTCGAATGTGCCCTTCGAAATCTTCGATAATCTCGTCATGGTTGATAGGCATGATGGCCTCCGGCTGGTATTTTCTTGCTCGCCACTAGTCACCAATCACTCGCCACTGCTCTTAGTTGATTGGCATGATTGGAGCCTCCATCTTGAATCTCAAATCTTGAATCTGCCCCTTTCCCTCTGCGCCCGCCACTCGTCACGGACCAATGTCCTCAGATCATCTCCTCGTGGCTGATGGACACGATGAACCCCGGCCCGGTCGAGGGAAGACTGGTGAGCTTTCCCGACCAATTGCCCTGGTCGAGCTTCCGATTTTACTATCTGAACGATTCGTCGGTCTTGACCATGGACCGCCTTGCCTGATGCACACTGAATCGCAGAGCTGCGCTCTGCGCCCGCCGGCGGAAAGCCACCGATGCGGTTGTAGGGGAAAACCAGTGTAACGTCCCGTCTGTCCCCGTCCCCCCAGGGGTGATGGACGGAGTCCACAAAACAAGCCATCGCCGCGAATAGTACTAATTAGTTAGGAAGTTGAATCTTCATCGCCCCGGGGAGCACCCTTTCTTCGCATCCGGATTGCCTCCCGAAAGATAACAATCACCATTACCAGGAGGATCCCCCCCCACAAAGGCGTATTTATGTTTATGAGGCCTTCATCCCCCGCAACGCCGATCGCAGCGACAATGCATCCCGAAATGATCAAACCTGCGGGTTGGGGCGCGACTGCCAGCCCTTTCAGCAGCAATAGGAGCCCGATAACACCTGTCAACACCGGGCCAGGATCATTCTTGGGGACCCTGGCGGCCTCGACGAGACATATCGCTCCCGCAACTGTAAGCAGCCGTTTGGGAAGCTCAATGCGCAAGATGTCACCTGCAGTCGTGTCTGCCCGCCTAGTGGGAACCGCTGAGTTCCGCTGCGACTTGGTTCGCGTGCACCCAGTCCTCGACGGCTAGCACCGGAACCTCAAGAGGCCCAAAGGGCGTGAGGGCAACGCCAATCCCGAAGGCACCAAAGAGGATCTCACCCCAGGGCGGAAATGGTGTCAGGTACCGTTTTCCTCCCTTCGTTTCCCTGCATACCGCCGAGATCGCCTCGCCTGACTCTCTGACACCGTTCCCTCCCCGGAAGCCCTTGATTAGCCGGACCACTTCCAGAATGCTGAGCGCGACGAGCACCCCGGGGAATACGAGTCGACTGGACGACAGTCTGAGATAGACATATGCCGACATGCCTACCACCAGCATCAAGAGCGTCTTTGCTAATGACGCGGGCTTTTTCGGTGTTTGCTCGCTTTCAACGTCCCCGTCAGTGTGGCTCATCTCCGCACCTCCTAAGCACCGCATTTATTAGAAGACGCGCTCCCCCGGTCCGAAGCCGAAGACACTGGCGCCGAGTTTCGAACAGAATGCCCAGAGACCTGCTACCAAGAGTGCGTATAACGTAGTCAGCAGGTCTACGAAATCCGGGTCCGTAACAATTCCAGTAGCTATCGGCAATGTTGCAACTAGTATTGCCAGACCCATACCAAACGCGAGGCGACGATTGCAAAAAAGCGTGAAAAACGGCCTGTAGAAGATCGTTGCAAGAACGAACGTGGGATGATTGACGAGCAGGTCGTGATAGACGGCCCAGACGAATAACATTAGGACCGGAAAGTATGCGACCTCGCACCCGACATACACCCACCCGAACTCTTTGTACATTCGCTTGAGTTCCACCACTTCAAGGATGCCGAGCAGAATAATTGCGGCCGGTAGTGCAGCTTTACTGCTCGACAGCATAAGGAAGGCGTACAGCGCCCAACTCATTATAACCACGGGTAACATCTTTACTAGTTTTCTAAGGTCGTCGTGTGTGCTCATCATGTTGGCACTCCCGGGCCTAATTTCCTTGGTTGTAATACCAGTTGATCATGTGGTCAATGACGTATTCTCTGGCGGCAGTCCAAGCGATCTTGGCCGCATTCAGCGTCACAATCCCCGCACCGGTCTCTGCACCTGCAGGCACGCCTGCGGCGACTTTCGAGCCGAAGGCAATCCAGCCGCGAGTTCGGATTCTGCTCGCGATTTTGTCATAAACGTGGGACGCGCCACCAAGCGCTTTTTCGGCCGCAGCTTGTCCTCCCGTTCCAGACACGAACCTAGGAGTGCCGCCAGGCCCATCCAAGGCGTAACTCGCATACGTTATTGTTGTGGGGCTAACTGCTGTGTCTATCACATTTCCACTGGGGTCATAAGTCGTTACGGTGGTCGTCTGCTCCTGATAGAATATGATCTCGTCACCCGTCCCCCGCATGACTTGTTGCGAGGTCTGAGTGATCGTAACCTGCCACCCGTTGTCGTGCTGTTGCGTCGTGGTATCGGGGTTATTGTTGCAGTCATTCGAAGGCTTGTCACAGCCGTCGCCTGGGGCTGAAGCTGGCGCCCCGTTTGGAGGGGGATCCCCCAGCCCGGTTGGGTCGGTGACGGTCGTGGGGTTGTCGCGGACGTAGGCATACATATTCCACGTCTGTGGGTCGTCGAGGTGGACGTACTTCAGGCCTCCCGGGTCAGGGCTCAGCCAGCGGCCGCTGGGGGAGTAGTGGCGGTTGGCGGTGTTGTACTCATCGGTTTCGGGGTCGTAGTCCGGCAGTTG
>JBEKNU010000114.1:0-22322 GCA_049522495.1 Terriglobia bacterium | reverse complement strand
ACGGGGCAGTCCGCCAAGGCATGGCCCGAGTGCGCCGGAAACAGCAACTCGCCTTCGCCTTCCTCCATCATACCGGCCTCTCTTTTTGACTTAATTGTCACTGTATTATGCGAGGTTCAATAAATGAGTCGGCCGCCGCTGGAGGTGGCCGATCTCATCCGGGTGGCGGGACAGCAGTTCATCGAAGCGAGTCGTCGCTGGATCACCGGCCAGCATCGGAAAGTGTTGGCGGCCATCGAGCGCTGCCGCACCGCCGCCCTGGGCGGGCACCGTGATCGCTGTGCCCGCTGCGGGTATCGTGCCCACTCTTTCAATTCGTGCCGAAACCGACACTGTCCCAAGTGTCAGGCCCTCGCTCGCGATCGTTGGCTGCGAGCGCGCCGCCGGGAACTCTTGCCCACCCCCTACGTTCATGTCGTCTTCACCCTTCCTCGTCGTCTCGCCCCTCTGGCCCTGCAGAACAAGAAGGTCATCTACGATCTCTTGTTCCGGACCTGCGCCCAGACCCTGCTCGAAATCGCCCGCGATCCCCGCCATCTGGGCGCCGAAATCGGCTTCTTCAGCGTGCTCCATACCTGGAGTCAGAAACTCGAGCATCATCCCCATCTGCATTGTGTGGTTCCGGCCGGTGGCCTCTCCCCCGATCACCAGCGCTGGATCCAACCCCGCTATCGCTTCTTTCTGCCGGTGAAGGTGTTGGGTCGAGTCTTCCGTGGCAAGTTTGTCGCCGCTCTCCGGCAGGCCTTCGCGGAGGGCCAACTGGGCTTCTACGGGGACTTAAAGCTTCTGGCGGAGGCCAAGGCTTTCTCCTCCTTCCTCCGCCCACTGTTCCGGCAGGACTGGGTGGTCTACTGCAAACCGCCCTTCGGTGGCCCCCAACACGTTCTCCGTTATCTCGGCCGCTACACCCACCGCGTGGCGATCTCCAATCACCGCTTGGTCTCCCTGGCGGGCAACCAAGTCACCTTTCGCTGGAGAGACTCCGCGCACGGCAACGAGCAACGTCTGATGACCTTGGCCGTTGAGGAGTTCTTGCGCCGCTTCCTGCTCCACGTGCTTCCCCCCGGCTTCGTGCGCATACGCCACTTCGGCTTTCTGGCCCACCGACGGCGCAAGGCGCTCTTGCCAGTTTGCTTCCAGCTCCTGGGACGACCGACCAACTTGCCACCCACCCCAGAACTGCCGCCCGAGGATGAGGAAGGCTCGTCGATCACGCCGCCTTCTATCTTTTCGTGGCCCTGTCCCCAGTGCGGTGGCCCCATGATTATTCTGGAGCGACTCACCGCGGCGGAAATGTGCCTGCGCTCTCCACCGTTCACCCTCCCGAGGCTCTCATGACATACGGCATCCCAACTCGACCCCCGCGCGTCCGTCCACCACGCCCACCCTCTCCTGCGCCTCGTCGCCTGCCGGGAACCCATCCCACCTCACCCTATCCCTTAACAGCATCCCCAAGCCATCGCGGGTTGATGGGCTGCACACCCTTTCTCGCCCCCATGCACCCATTCTGTTCACCTCTCCACCGATCCCAGGAGCCCCTGAACCCCATTCAAAACCCATAGTTTGGCCGCGTCCGCCGCACGGGCGGCTTCGTTCAAGTCGCTGTATCGAACGCGCGCCGGGCGAAGCTTCTGCTACTCCGCAGCCTGGTCCAGTCGGCGCGCGTCCGATACAGCCCTATGACTTTTCAGTCCCAATGCGCTCCCACAGAATTCATGCGCGGTCCGCGAACGGCCTAAGATTGTCTGGGAGGGATTCGATCGCTGACTTGCCCCATCAGTTGCGCCCCTTCAAAGCCTGCATAAACCCTGATCTGTGCCAGTGGATCAACTGAAGCCAGCGGAACTCGAAGGGACGCTGGCCCACGAGGTCTTACACTGCGCGTTGGGCCACCAGTGTCGCCGTGGCGAACGCGATCCGGGACTCTGGAGCGAAGCCGCCGACTTGGCCATCAATCCCATTCTGATCGGAAAGTGAGCCTTCGGCAAGCCAGTGTGACTCGACTTGGCCATAGTTGCTATCGTCTGTGTTCTGCCGCTTGAGGATTTGAGGGGTTTATGGGAAAAGCTCGGCCGCCCATCAGTTGGGCTTGGGCGCTGTGAGCTCTTTGTGCAATGACTCAAAAAGAGACCTTGCTGCGTTGTTGAGGAGAACTGCATCGGAACCTGATGCGATAAAGCGGAACCCGAGATCGAAATATTTCCTGATGTCCCGCGGATTCGGCAGCAGAATTCCGCAGTGCTTCCCATGTGATGAGGCTGCTTGAGCGGCCCGCAGGACAGCGGAGACAAAATCCGGATGTTCGAAGTTACCGAGTATTCCCATTGAATGCGATAGGTCCGTGGGACCGATGAACAACACGTCCACGCCATCGATGTCGGCGATGGCCTCGGAGTTCGCAACGGCGGTGGGTGACTCGATTTGAACGATGGTCAACAATGCCCGTGATCCCTCCATATAGGGATGAAAATTGGAGCCGTACCCGCAGGCTCGGTTCGAAAATGCCACACCGCGCACACCAGCCGGAGGGTACCGCATCGCGGCGACAGCCGCCTTCGCCTCCTCCACCGTTTCGATCCGGGGGAACATAATGCCGTGCGCGCCGAAGTCGAGAACGCGATGCACGCGCTGCCGCGCGGTCGATTCTACCCGCACAATCGTGAGGCATCGCCGCGTTGCCAGGGCTTGCATCTGAACCAACGCATCCTGCTCATCGCCCGCCCCGTGCTCAAGATCAATGAGCCCCCAATCATAACCGGCAGCAGCCATTACCTCGGCCGTCTGGGCAGACCCCAAAGAGAGAAAGCAGCCCAATAATGCCTCACCCTTTGCTAACCGCTGTCGAAACCGTAGTGCCTCCGACTGTGGCACGTACTCGTTTGAAGGTGTCGTCATAGTCGCCTCACAATTTACCACCAGGTTGGAATCAGCGGGGCCTCGAGGACTCACTGTCTGTCTCACTTGCCAGGGGCGCGTATTTCTCGCGCGTCAGTAACAAGTAGGCAAGGGCGCCCAGAGCCAATACGAACCAGATGGCCCGCATGGGTGCCCCATAGCTGCCGGTTTGCTGCTTTAGCCAGCCCGCCACTATTGGCACCACCATTCCGGCAAGGCTGGCGGCGAAGTTTTGAACTCCGCTAACGCATCCGATGGCCGTGGCCGGGACCAGGGTTTGAGTGAGCGCCCAATAGTTGGCAGTTGCCAATCATAATCCCGATAGTGAGACCGCCGCGAAAACCAGGGCCATCGTGACGGAAGATAATTGCACGCCGAGCAATTCTGTGCAAGCAATGGCAAAGCAAAAGATAGTGAACCACTTCCTCACCGTAACCAAGTTGCCGCCGCGGTCAATCCTACCGTCGGCAGCCCACCCGGCCAGCACGGCCGTCATTGCCATTCCACCAAAACTAAAGAAAGTATGGAAGCTCATTTTAGAAGGAGACAGGGGGCACTGCTCGACGAAGTAGGCGAGTAACCTCGTCATGCGGAACTAGACGAGGTAAATGTAGCAGAACGTCGCGATGATTGTGCCCCAAGTCAGCGGACTCAGCGTGATTCGTCCAAATGACACAGACGGCTTTCCGGCTTCCGTGGTGACCCGGCGCAAAATTGAGGGGCGCCGTCCCTCACCAACAGTAGCCATGAGATCAACCAAACGGTGCCACCCAGTCCCAGTAGCATAAATATGGAACGCCAGCCACACAGCATTGTCGCCCAAGCGGCAAGAGGGGCCGCGATTGCGGGGCCAATGTCCGTCTTGGTGAATTGGCAGCGCATCCACCGGATGATTGCCGGTGCAACGATGGATTCGGCGACCCCTAGAAGCACGCGAAGGGTCATCAGTTGCCTAACGGAGTGTACAAACGCTTTGTCGGCGGAAGCCACACCCGAACATGAAGCTGAATGTAAAGGGGAACTTCACACCGTTCTCGTCCACTACCCATCCGGCAGGTATCTGAAGCGACGCGTAAGCCCAAAAGTACGCCGCGGTAACCATTCTGCGATCGGTATTCAAAAGATTGAATGATTTAAAGTGGGGATTGCGAGCACCGCGGAGACGTCGGCACGCGACACGCAGGCGGTGATCATGCCAAGGCTGAGCAGCCCGACGATGACCCATCGCCGTTTGCCCCCGTAGCCGGGATCGAACGCTCAGGAAATGGAATGGTCTCTCACGGCATTCGATGGAGAAGCTTAAAGCAGCCTCGGCCCTGTATGCACGCTGGTTGTCTCATAGGTTACAAGTGGCGACTCGCCGAGTGTGCTGCTTATGCGCCGCTCGCGAAATCGGCGCCCAGACGCTCTGGTTCGCGCCCGCTGCTTCCGGCGTCATCTTCCCGTTGGCAATCTCCACTTCGATCTTGCGACGCGGATTCCCAATCTGCCCCGGCTCGTACCTCTTCGTCGACATGATCGGGCCTCCTCACGATCAATGGTGAGTTCTGTCTCATCTCACTTGGAACAACCCCGGTCACGCTATTGGAGGACTCGTGCAAAGGCGGTTCGTAGCCGATGACGCTTTCGGAAAATGGTGCTGCGTGGGAACGAAATGGATGTATAGTCAGTCCCCGTCGGAAGGTCAAAACTTTAATGCCGGTCTATTGCGACCTGATGGGGATTGTTGCCATCTTCATTAACTGGTCGCTTACTACGGGGAGGATTTCACCATGTTTACGCACGATAAGGCGCGCCAACTGATACGGCAATTCAAGGGGGACACTTACCTTTTCGGCTTCGGCCTGCTGGGAGAAACAGGCCGGGTGACGGCGGACCTCGGCAAACGCGCGGTGTTGGTGCGCGATCTGTTCCCGGGTTCGGCGGTGTTCGTAAAGACGATTGAAGATTCGGTCCGGGCGGCTGGAGTCGATTTGCTCGGCTGCATTGATGGGGCTGCGCCCAACGCGCCGCGCGAGGACGTGACCCGTATCACGGCGGAGTTGACGCGCCTCCAGCCTGAGGTAGTAATCAGCTTTGGGGGTGGGAGCACGATCGATTCGGCGAAAGCTGCCGAAGTTCTATGTACGCTGGGGGGGGGTATCGACCAGTATTTTGGCACCAACCTCGTCACGCAGGCCCTGGCGTCGCAGAAGAAAACCCTAACGCCCCATCTGGCGATTCAAGCAGCCGCTAGTTCCGGGGCACATCTGACCAAGTACTCGAACATCACCGACTTGAAGACGGGGCAGAAAAAGCTGATCGTCGATAATGCCATTGTTCCCACGCGCAGCATTTTCGACTACGAGGTGACCTTCGGCGCGCCCGCCGCGCTCACCGCCGACGGTGCCCTCGACGGAGTATCCCATGCCTTGGAAGTCGTCTATGGCGCAGTCGGCAAGCCGTACTATCCACTCATGAAAGAGGTGGCAGACGAAGCCATTCGCCTGGTCATGACACACCTGCCGCAGGCGCTCGAAAAACCCGATTCCCGGGAGGCACGCGAGGCGTTGGGTCTAGCTTCGGATTTGGGAGGCTACTCGATTATGTTGGGTGGCACGAACGGTGCCCACTTGACCAGCTTTTCGCTCGTCGATATTCTAAGCCACGGGCGTGCCTGCATCATGTTGAATCCTTATTACACGGTCTTCTTCGCGCCCGCCGTCGCCGGACCGCTGCGCTTGGTGGCCGACATTTGCCGCGACACCGGCTACGCCGATGCCCTCATCGACACTCTCACCGGCCGCGAGCTGGCGCTGGCCGTGGCCCGTGCCCTGATGGCCTTCGAAAGAAGGGTGGGTGTCCCCCCGACTTTGAATGAAGTGCGTGGATTCGGCCGGGGGCACATCACCCGCGTCCTGACCGCCGCAAAGAATCCGCAGCTCAAGATGAAGCTGGACAACATGCCGGTCCCCCTCACCGCGGAAATGGTGGACGAATTCATGGGGCCCATCTTGGAGGCAGCGGCAACCGGCGATCTCACACTCATTCGCAACGTCACGGCCCATTAAGCGAGGGGGATGTCGAGAGGAATCCTGTCCAGCATCGTCCTCGAGTGCCGCGTGGACATCCAATAGGTGCTCTCGCCAGCTATGGTGCGTCGACAGCCCGCTCCAGAAGAGAGGACTTGCGCATACCCAGCGTGCTCTCACGCATTCCTCCGGGTTGCTCAGAAATCCCCCCGCAAACAAAGAGATGTGAGTGGGTCATTCACACAAGCCGCTTAACTTATTTCCCCTGTATTCCGACGATTGGCCGGGCAGAATAGACTGAAATTAAAGAAGGGCAGGGGACACGGCGTGCAGCAAGTGGCGTCTCTTTGCGTGCGGCGACGGTTACATCCGCGGCCTCCTTCAGGCTGCGCAACATTTAGCGGCAAGTCCTCGCTGTCCCGGCTCGCACACAATGCCGCTTCCCGTATGCGCGGCACTACCTGGGGGCATACTTTTCCCGGACCAGGAGCAGGTATGAAAGGACTCCGACCAGCAGTACGACCAGGATTGCCACCATGGGAGCTTCGTAATTCCTGGTCTTCTGTAAAAGCCAGCCCGTGAG
The DNA here is from genome assembly GCA_049522495.1 of Terriglobia bacterium. GTDB lineage: Bacteria > Acidobacteriota > Terriglobia > UBA7540 > UBA7540 > Bog-366. The sequence continues at coordinate 15,833 of JBEKNU010000114.1, read as the reverse complement.
GATGGGAGCGACGATTCCGGCAAGACTGCACGCGCAGTTCTGAATCCCGGAGATCCTACCAATGGCCACGCCCGGGATCAGCGTTTGGGTGATCGCCCAATAATTGGCGGTTGCCAAACCCAGGCCGGAGAGCGACACCACCGCGAAGACCAACGCGGTTTCAAGCGAAGAAGCCCGCGCCCCGATCAATTCCGTGCAGGCCACAGCGAAGCCGGCGAGGGTAAACCACTTTCGGACCGTCACCGGGTTGTGCCCGCGCCCGATCAGCATGTCCGCCGCCCACCCCGCCAGAGTCGCCACGATGGCCATGCCGCCGAAGCTGAAGAACGCGTAGAGGCCCATCCTGCCGAGAGAAAGGTGGCGCCTCTCGATAAAATAGGCCGGCATCCAGGTCATGCAAAAGTAGACGAAGTACATATAGCAAAACGATGCGATGATGATGCCCCAGCTCACCGGACTTGCCATGATCCGGCTGAACGGGACAGGCTCTGCACCATCTTTCTTCGCGGCAGCCCGTTCGATTTGCCGGTCGTCATTCTTGACCAGCAAGAGCCAGGGAGCAAGCCACACCAGGCCGCCCAGTCTGATCAGGACGAACATCACACGCCAGTCGTACATGGCGATCCGCCACGCGGCCAGCGGGGCTCCGATAGCAGGCCCTATCTTCGTGCCCGTCATGTAAAGACCGATTGCCAGGCCGCGTTCTTTCTCCACAAAGTGGTACCGTATCCACCGGTAGCTTGCGGGGGCCACAACCGCCTGACCGACGCCCAAAAGAACTTGCACCATGATTAACTGCGGGATGGACCGTGTCAGGGCTGTGCTCGCGGACATCAGGCACCAGAGCGTGAAGCCCAGGAAATAGGGAAACTTCACACCGTAGCGGTCCACAACCCAGCCCGCCGGTATCTGAAGCACGGCATAGGTCCAGAAGAATGCTGAGTTCAGCACCCCCCGATCGGTGTTGGAGAGATGGAAGGCCCTGATGAAATCCGGCAGTGCCAGGGGAACCGCCAAGGCGGAACGCGACACGTACGCGATGATCATGCCGAAGCTCAGCACCCCGATGACCATCCAGCGCACCGAGGGAGCTTCGCGTCCGACAGATTTAAGTGGCATGGTAGTAGTGACCATAAAGTGCCTGTGTTTTAAAAGGGATTACCAGGCGCCAGCAGATCGTACACGGGCGGCTTGGGGGCCCAGCGGACGAAAGCCTCGGCGTACTGCCGGCCGCACTCGATGCCCCGCCACCGGTTGCAGGCCGTGTAATCGGGGACCAGCCGAGGCTGGGCGGCCAGAGTCTTCAGCGCCTCCACCTTACGCTCGAACACGTCGCTGATGTCCACGTAGTGATCCGGCACGAATCCGACGCGTGACGCCGTCCCAATATTCGGCTCGAAAAAGTGAATATCCCAGGTGACCCGCGCCATCTGCGCCGCTTCCACCGCGCTGTGCGACGTCCGCCAGTGGGTGGGATACGTCAGTTCGTCCTTCCAGTGCGTCAGAATCAGGTCAGGTTTGAAGTCCGCCATCTCCTGTGCCAGCATCTCCATTCGCTCAGGCGTCATCCGCAAGGTGTGCCTGCTAAAAACTCCGTCCGGATTGAAATCATTGATGTTGGTTCGCTCCCGCTGCTAAGCTTCCTGCTCCCATGTTTACCTCATTCTTTTCCTCCCTGGGCACTCTGCGCTCCTGCTTCCAAACCCGGGCGGCCTTGCAGTTGGAGAATCTTGCCCTACGCCACCAGATCAATATCCTGCGGAGGGCGCAGCGTGGGCGGGTTCACCTGACCTCCGCGGACCGGTTGTTCTGGACATGGCTTATGCACCTATGGTCAGGTTGGCGCTCTGCCCTCGCCATCGTCAAGCCGGAGACGGTGATCGCCTGGCACCGCAAGGGATTCCGGCTGTATTGGACTTGGAAGAGTAGACGGGGTAGACCGGGAAGACCTCCAGTGTCTCATGAAATTCGAGACCTCATCCGGAAGATGTGCTTGGCGAATCCGCTCTGGGGAGCCCCACGCATCCATGGCGAACTCCTCAAGATCGGGATTCAACTATCTCAAGCCTCCGTTGCCAAGTACTTGGAGCATCACCGAAAACCACCTTCCCAGACGTGGCGCACGTTCCTCGACAGTCACCTAAAGCAATTGGTCTCGACGGATTTCTTCGTGGTGCCGACGGTGAACTTTCGAGTCCTCTTTGTCTTTGTGGTTTTAGCTCATCATCGGCGCCGCGTGATTCATTTCAACGTCACCGCCCATCCCACCTCGGAATGGACAGCCCAACAAATCACGGAGGCATTCCCGTGGGGCCCGGCCCCGCGCTATCTGCTCCATGATCGCGATAGCATCTATGGCGACGTCTTCCGGCAAAGAGTTCGAGGGATGGCGATTCGAGAAGTCCTGACGGCCCCGAGGTCGCCGTGGCAGAGTCCCTATGCGGAACGCCTGATTGGATCAATCCGACGGGCATGTCTGGACCACCTCCTCGTGTTCAACGAATCATCTCTGCGACAGACGCTGAAATTGTACTTCCATTATTACCACGGGGCGCGAACGCACTTGTCGCTGGAGAAAGATGCACCGGAGACCCGACCGGTTCAACCGCCGGAGATGGGGTCAGTTATTGAACTGCCGGAGGTCGGCGGACTGCATCACCGCTACGAACGGCGGGCGGCTTGAAGGATCGTTGCCGGCTGGGGAAGGATGCTTTCCGACCGAGGTCGATCGAGGACCGCGAAGACTCCAGCCCCTGCGAAGAGGATCTTCCCGCTAGTTCCCGCCGCCATGAAAACTGTAGCCCGCACCTACTCAGCTATTCCCTCGACTGTTTGCCGCCCCTCTGAATTGGTTGCTCTTTGTGGTCGATCGAGTTTTTGGCAAGGACAGGGCTTCATGCTACTCCAACGATCCACCCTTCAATTTCTGCAATTGTTTGGTCAGCCGGTACAAGCTGCGGCTCGAAGAACGGCATGAGCTTGCCCGCCAGATCCGTTTCCTGAAGCCAGCGGGAAACACAGTAGCCGTCATGTTGGTCTGGAGTGCGTTGGTCGCACGGGTAGGCTTCGGGTCAGACCTACGTGACGGATCGAATTGTTAGCAACGACAGCTGCTCCGCAAAGCAACCAAACGAGACATCAACGCCCTATGGAAGGAAATCGGGGAATTGCTCAATACTGTCTCCCCCAGTGAATGCACAAACTTCTTCGCCTCTTGCGGATATGTAAACACTTAAATCGAAACTACTCTAGAGTTCGACGACGCAACCGAGCGCCGAGACCGACCCCCTGACCTTGCGTGGTGTGCGGCTGATGCCATCGAACGTAGCGGGCCAACGTAGCCCGGTCCCGGTCGCAATGAGCACGACCGACTTTCCGGCTAGGCATGCGTCCTCTCGGGCAAGCACGCGTAGTCCAGCCAGCGATGCTGCTGAGGACGGCTCGACGCAGAGTCCCGACTTGCCGAGGAGATCCTCCGCAGTTCGCAACGCGGCGTCATCGACTGCGACGGCTCGGCCCCCCGACCGGCGAAGTGCAATCAGCGCGTGATCGCCCGACTGACGGTCCACTATAGAGAACGCGATCGTGGGAGATGTCGCGACCGGCTCGACGTGGGAGAGGTTCTCACGCCACGCGCGTAGTAGAGATGCGCCCGCCGCCGACTGGCACGCGATGATCTGCGGCATCCAGGCTGTCAGTCCAAGCCGTTGAAGCTCACCGAATCCCTTGAAGACACCCCACGCCCCATCGCCACCCCCGACGGGCAGGAGGACGCAATCGGGTGCTCGCCCCCCAAGCTGATGGAAGATTTCGTATGCAATCGTCTTATACCCCTCCATCCCGAACGGGTTGCCAAATGGCCGTCCACCCACGCCCGGGGCATTCCGCTGGGAGATGTACCAGCCGTGCTCCTGCCATAGCTGCGTCATGAGTGCAACGACGTCCCCGTCCACAGTGACCACATCCGCACCGAAGAACCGGCTCTCCTGAGCGGCGGCTGACGGCGTTCCTGGGGGCAGAAGCACCAAACAGCGTAGGCCGGCCCGGGCCGCATATGCGGCCAAGGCGACGCCGTGGTTGCCAGTCGACGTGCACATCACCTTGGAAAACCCAAAGTGCACGGCCATCGACACCGCAACAGCATTAGCCCGATCCTTGAAGGAGTGCGTCGGGTTGACGGCCTCATATTTCACCCAGACCTGTTCAGCACCAGTCTCCTGTGCGGCCTGCGGCAGAGGCAGCAGTGGCGTCGCTCCCTCACCCAGCGTGACCACGGACGAGCGGCCCGGGACGGGCAGCAACTGGTGGAAGTCCCATAAGCGTCCCGCGCCCGCCGCGCGGAGCGCCGTGCTCTCAGCGATCCCTAAACTGTAAACGGGATCCAGGATGGCGAGCCGTCCTGCCGCCTGGCAGTCCGGGCAGCCTTCCAACATCGGGCCGAGCGTGTAGTCACGCTGGCACGTAAGACACCTCAAAGCCCGGATCGACGAAAATGCATTCACCACGTGCTCTCCCCCAGCCAACCGTCTGGCGATGTACTCAGGCTTTCGCAAGCTGAACGGACGACTCCCCTTCAACCTCATCTTATCTTACTGTTACAGTTGAACCAAATGTGGCTGGTTCTTGAGCGTGAAGTCGCCGGTGTCTGATCCAGACTGGTCGGCGAGAGTCATGCGATCCGGAAGACCTCGGACGATGGCGTGCGGTATTTTCCGCCTAAGGAGCAACCCTAAAGATTTCTCTATCCGCAGTCGTCAGGAGTTCGTATCCCCCTTCCCTAACGACGAGCGTATCTTCGATTTGCAGTCCACCCAGTCCGAGTTCATAATAGGGGAGCTCGATATTGATTACCATCCCTTCTTCCAGCACCACTTCCTCGCCGCCGAGCCGGTGAATATCACCGCTCGCTGCCCTACCGCTTAAGAGGGGAGCCTCGTACATTTCCAGGCCGATACCGTGGCCGACATGATGGCGCTGGTAGTGCGGGATGCCGTTGTCCCGAACGCAGGCCACTGCCGTCTCCGCAAGTTCAGCCACCGATACCCCTGGTTTGATGATAGCTAGCATTGTCTCAATGCCGCGCTTGAGAGCCCGGAAGGAGACCTCCAATTCAACAGGTAGTTCACCGACGGCGGCTGTACGACCTGTATCCGCCCAGTAGCAATCAAAGCGTCCCCCGCAATCGGATCTGATCACGTCACCTATCTGCAACCGGTACTCCTCAGATGCCGGAAACGAACCTGCGCCGCGCGCACCCGCTGAGGTTTCACAATGACCAGGACTTGCTCCAGCCATAACCGTCACCAGTCGGATCATTCGCTCCAGGTCGGCCTCACTCATGCCCGGACGAGCATTTGCAAACGCCGCCTGGATGGCCGACTCGACGGCGTGGGCTGAGCGTCGCAGTCGCCCTATTTCCTCGTCTGTCTTGATCATCCGAATGGAGCGGCACAGCTCGCTGGCCTCGGACACGTAGGTATCAGCTAAAGCATCTAGTAGGGCACGCCAACGTTGGGGCGGCATCCCGCGTTCGTCGAGGCCGATGCGGCAACTCAGTAGCCCCAAATCGGACAAAGCTTGCTTCAGAGCTTCGGCAGCACTGGGTCTATGAATTGAACTCTCCCTAAGCTCAACGATTCTAGCCGGCGCACCGATGAGGTCTACTCCAGGTTTACGGCTGACATAAAAGGTACCATATGTGTAAATGCGTGAAGTACAGGCGGGGCGCTGCGCAAGGAAGTCCACCGCGTCGATTGGAACTACTAGGGCGATCTCACCTGACCGAGACAGGACTCCATATACCTCCATATCCTTAAAGGTATAGATAGTCCAGTTCGAATAACCCGTCATATAGGTGACGTTTTCGGCCGTTGATGCGACGAGTCCGTCTAGCCTGTTCTCCGCCAAGATCCCCTGGGTGCGTATTAGATTCACAAGCATCAATAGACCTCCCTTGACCCCCGAACCTCTTTCTATATCTTAGCAGCGCCTCGATAGTATCTCTCATGCGCGAGTTGTTCGAGCGAACAAGTCCAGTCCCTGACCTGTTTCGATTGGATCAAAACACTATCTTTGACGTAAATTCGGTATTTTACCGCTCTATACCGAACGGGTAGAAGACTGTCACCTGCCCCTCGAGGCGGAAGATGCTGCCGTGGACGTTCGGCTTGCCCAGCAGGACACAGGCGTCGTTGGCCAGATGGCAGGTAGGGATATTGTCGGTGCCGTCGGCGATGAAGTCATAGTCGCGAAAGATCTCAAGCGCGTTGTCGGACCCGAGGCGGGTCCCGTAAGTCTCGACCTGCACGTTGGGATTGATATCGGCGATGGTGTCCTGGGCAGAATGGAGCTTCAGAAATTATACTCTCTCCGCCTGGGCACACACGGTTTACGGCGCGGCGCGCTCGATCTGCCCGGCCGCCGACTCAATCAGTGCCGCCTCGTCTTCAAGAACTTTGCCCACCACCACCATCTCCTGGTCGGCCTCTTGCCATTTCTTCTGCTCAATCGCCTCGCGCACGCCGGGGATCGTCTTTACCGCGGAGCCCGTGTAATAACCGGGCGCGTAGAGCTGGTGCCGGTACCACGGCCGGCCGGGCAGACCCTCGGGAGTGGTGAGCTTTCGCTCGCTTTCCACCAGTTCGTCGTTGACCGCACCGAGTGAAGTGCGGTCGAGCGCGACGCCGCCTCTCTCCTCTGCTTTCGCCAGCGCCTTCTGGTAGTGCTCGGCGGCGCGCCTGACGGCGGCCACGCCATTTTCGAGGGGCGCGAAACCCAGATTAGGCGGGATGCTCTCAGCGGCGGGTGGTACAAAGACCTTCCTGGGATCGCTGGTCGCACTAAAAACGCCGCTCCCGATGTTCCGATTGCGCTCCTGGGATTCTTTCCGCTCGTCCCCGAGCAGCTTTTGAAGCTCACCGACATACTTCTGAACCGTGTCGGCGAAATCGGTGAAGTCCAAAGGCAGCAGTTCGGCGTCCGCCAAGCGCATGACGGAGGTCCCCACGGTCTGGGCCAGGGCGCGGCCATAAACGAAGTCGGTGTCGGCAAAGTGGGTGTACCAGTAGAAGTCGTCGTAAATCGAGTGATAGATGCCACCGCCGTCTTCGCCACCGTAGCCGAGGTTCAGCGAGGCGATACCGAGGTGCTGCAGGAAAGGCGTGTAATCGGACCCCAAGCCCAGCGCGCCGATACGCAGATCAGCCCGGCGTCGGGCTTCTTCGCGCTCTTCCGGCAATGGGGCCCGGTCGATCTCCCTCGACTGCTCGCGCTTCCAGACGCTGATCTTCTTCTCCGGATCCTCAATGTCGCGGGCGACCCCGTTGATGAACTTTTCGAGCGTGTGGGAGCCGCTCATGCTAAGATAGCCGCGGTTGTTCGAGTCCGTGTTGAGGTAAACGGCGGCGTGCTTCTCGAGTTCGCCGGCGTGTTCCTCGGCCCATTCCGTCGAGCCCAGTAGTCCCTCTTCCTCGCCATCCCAGGCGCAATAAATGATCGACCGCCGGGGTTTCCATCCCTTCTTCAGAAGTTCGCCCAAGGAGCGCGCCTCCTCGAGCAGAGACACCAGGGCTGAGATCGGATCTTCGGCGCCGTTCACCCAGGCGTCGTGATGGTTGCCGCGGATCACCCACTGGTCGGGCTCGATCGAGCCGGGAATGCGGGCGATCACGTCGTAGATCAGCTTGATGTCCCAATTGAACCTGAGCTTCAAGTGGACCTTGGCCGGTCCGGGACCGATGTGGTAGGTGATGGGCAGCGCTCCCCGCCAATGGTCCGGGGCCACCGGCCCGGAGAGCGCGGCCAGCAGCGGCTGCGCGTCGCCGTAGGAAAGCGGCAAGGTTGGGATCTTCGTCAGCACCTTCACATCCTTCAGCGCCAGCCGCGGTGCGTCCTTTGTCGCGCCAACGCCTGGGGTGAGCGGGTCGCCGGTGTAAAGCGTCATGTTCATCACGGTGCCGCGCTGCACGCCGTTCGGTGGCCGCCAGGCGCCCTTGGGGAACACGTCGCCGCTGTAGTAGCCGTCATCGCGCGGATCAGAATAGATCAGGCAGCCGACCGCGCCGTGCTCCGCCGCGACCCTGGGCTTGATGCCGCGCTGCGGTACAACTTTGCCAGTCGCTTCGTCACGGAGGGCGTCGATCTCCGCATCGCGCCAGCTCGCGCCGTACCGCGCGATAACAATGGCGCCCTTCACGTCGACACCCAGGCGCGCGAGCTGTTCGTAATCCTCCGGGACGCCGTAGTTGACGTAGACCAGCGGCGCGGTGACGTCGCCTTCCGCCGAATAGATGTTATAAGTCGGCAGTTGCTCGTCGTGCTGGCCCGACGTCGGATCGCAGGGAACGGTCGGCTCCTCGATCCGGGCGATGAACTGGCTCGGCTCGACCAGCTCGACAGCGCGCTCTTTCGGAGTCGGAAAAAGCACGTAAAAGGTCTCGATGTGGGCGTCGAGTCCCCACTCGCGGAACTTTGACAGAATCCATTCCGCGTTGTCCTTGTCGTAAGCCGAGCCGACGTGGTGCGGACGCGCCGACAGACGCCTCATGTACTCGCGCAGATTTTCGGGGTTTGGAATGCCTCGGAATTTCGTCTCCCATTCCCTCTCCGCCTGACTGGCAGCGGCGGAGTAACCTTGAAGTGCAAGGGGCGAGGCCGGAGCTTGATCTGGAGCTTCGGCCGCGAGCATGAGGCCGGCCGAAAAGAACAACCCGATCAGCGCGAGACGACGCATCGAACCCTCCTCGAAATCCGCATGGCTTAGAATCCCCCGTCGCGACGGCCCAGACGGACGGAGCCACTGGTGGGCACGTCTAAAATCCAATAATAATAAGGGTCCTTTCCCAATTGTCAAGCTGCTCGTTGCAGCGACGGTCGGCGACCGCTGAACAGCCGGTTCTGGCAGGACACTACCCAGTGGACCGGCACTCGCATGCGGCTAGAGTCGTGTTAAGATTGCACCTCGCGTGGGCGCCGTTTGGGGCGAGTGGCTGGATTGACGATGAGGATTCGAAGAGCGGCGTCTGTGCTGTCGATCGCGATTTCGCTGCCGCTTACCCGGGCGAGCGGCCAAGGGCCGTTAGGCCGTTTTTCCCAGGGGAGGAAGATCTACGTAAAGCACCGACGCCGTTTCCGCCGCCCGAAGCGCGCTCGCTGAAGGTGGCTGCTTCCAAGTGACGGACCGCGAGAGCGCGGCGGACGCTGTGCTCGAGATCGCTTCGGATCGCGAGGGTAGCTAAATTCGCCTTCCCTTCGGCGGCCAGCTGGTTCCTGCCAGCGCCGCGCTGCTCGACCGTAAGACGGGCAAAGCGTTGTGGACCGAGGACCGGTCTTCGAGGTGGTTACTCTCGCCTGCTTATGCCGTCGCGCCGCCAATGCTCTGATTAAGGAACAAGGTTGCGCCCGCGAAGCATCCAACTGGGAGTCGTTCAAGAACCTGAAGGCGATCAACAGTGCTCAAGCCAGCGAGACCCGATACCGCGAGCGCGGAAAATGGCAGGCCGGTCAAGGTGGTCAAACGCGACACGACGCCCGCGAAGTGGAGATGCGTCCTCGGACCTCCCTCTTCCCGCGCCGATCTGGGCGACGAAGCCCTCTACCGGTACCAAGACCTGACCGTCGAGTTCCACGGCGGCAGGGTCACCGACATCCGCTAAACTAAACACAGCGTCTTAAGTAATTGCGCATAATCGGCGCAATGTGTCATTGGGTTTGGTCCAGTTTGCAAACTCCGTTTCGACCGCGAGAGCGACATCGCCCAAGCTGGCAAAGTAACGGTTATGAACACAAAGCCGGCGCGTGAGTTTCCAGACCCGCTCTGTCGGGTTCAGTTCCGGGCTGTAGGGCGGCAAGAAGTCCAAGCGAAAATGTTCCGCCGCTTGCTGCCGCCAGTCGCGGTGCAGCCGGGCGTGGTGATATCGGGCGTTGTCGGCAATCACCACCACGGATCGCGAGGTGCGCGCGCTGGCACCACAAAGCTCCTTCAAGAACTCCCAGCAGGTCAGGGCGTTGAACTTGCCCGTCTCCCGCCGGAAGAAGAATTGGCCATCGCGCAGGCGGACCGCTCCATAAAAGCCCACGCTTTTCCGGGTGGGCTGGTGAAGCAGCACGGGGTCCTTGGTCTCAGGCGGGACCCACATCCGACAACGCGAACCGTGTTGTTGAAAATGCACTTCGTCCATGGCCCAGAGATCAACCGTGGGATCGAGGCTTAACTCCTGGAGTTTTTTTATGCGTCTTCTGCTGTTCCAGATCCGCATGGGCAATCAGCGGGCGGGGCTTGCGCAGCCGAAAGCCCCGCTGCCGGAACAAACGCTGGCATTGGCGCACCCGCAACTGAACTTGGAAGCGTTGCTCGATCCAGGCGCTCAGGGTTTTCCCATCCCACAGCGTGCCGGTCAAGCCCAGGTCACGAGGAGTCTGGCGCAGAGCCCCGTCCAGCTCCCGCAATTGCGCCTCGCTCAGACGCCGAGGACGCCCCGAGCGTTGGCCCTCGGTCAGTCCGGCCAGACCTTGGGCCTCAAAGCGGCGGACCCAGTTCTCCACGGTGCGCGGCGAGTCTCCGAGCAAGCGGCTGACCTCGGGACAGGTCGCACCTTGGGCCACCAACAGCACCCCGTGGAGCCGGTGATCGTACCGCGATTCTTCCGAACGGCGAATCTCGTCTTGCAGTCCCAAAACCATGGTCGCGGCATCAGCGATTTGCAGTGGTCTCATGCCTACATGAAACCACAAACCTTTAGAATGCGCAATTACTTATGACGCTCTGTTTAGAAGCTGTGGTTCTTGGTCAAAGTCGTAGCGGCGGCAGACGTAGCAGATGTTATGGACAGGGATAGAAGCGCGAGTCTTCCCACTTATGAGTTGTTAGAGCAGTTGGCCTGTCCACTAGTCCCACAGCGCGATGTCTATGGTGCTCAAAGCAAGCGTGTCAGCCCTCCCGTAGTTACGAGCTGAATCTGTAAGGAATGCTCTCGCCAAAGGGTTTCCATTGCCCGAGGAATCCTTGTGGAGCAGCTGAGAAGCCCAATCGTGAATGATGGCCGCTTCCCCGTGCTCCACGGAATAGGTTTCGCCCAGACCAGTCAAGCCCTCATCCGTCTAGACGCGCACCCATGTGAATACTGACGATCCGTAGGAGTTTCCGACACTCGGTTCAAATTAAATTGTTTCAATACTGGAAATCTTCATCAAGCTCTCCCCCATGCCTTTTCGAAACCCGCCCTGTAGCTGCGCAGCTCATCATCCACATTATGCAGTCAGATGCAATCTGGCAATAGCTAGCCAGGAACGACTCTACAACGTGTCCGGTGTTATATCCGACCCCATGCAAAGCGCAAAGCGGCCTGCCCAAATAACGGCCATTACGCTCGGAAGTGTCGGGCGATTGCACTGCGTTGTGGTTTCCCTCTGTTGATTTCCACCGTTCAAATACTGTGCCCCAGTGCATGCGGATGTCGTCATACACGGTCCTACCAAGGAGCGAAGGCATCACACTTTCCTTCGGGCTTCATGAAGTCAAAAGCATGCGCGTAGTGGCCAGGTCATCGGCTAAGGCAAGAGGAAACTTTAATGGCTGGTCGTTTCAGCTTCAAGTAAGTCTTGGAAAACTCCTTAACTTCGATGGACTGATTTACCCCCACATTCTGAAAGAACTGCCTCGTCCTGCCGGTAGGCCACAAAATCTCCGCAGTTTCAATGCGTGCTGCTTTTCCAACGCGGATGTGTTGCTGCGATGACGATGCGCCAGAAGGTCCCCCAAAAGTCACCGTGCGACGGATAAATCGAGGTTTGGCGCCGCCATCACGCAAAGTGAGTTTGGTTCGAGCCCCCACGGCGGCACGGTCGGTTTTTGCGCCGACAAGTTCGACGTCAATCCAGTTGTTTCCGGTGCCGGGGTTCTTGAACAGAGCACTGTAACACCTGTCACAGGGGGCCATGCCGCCGAGCTTCCTGAAAATGCTCGGATCCCCATCGAGATGTTACCGACGGCAACGCCGTGCCCTTTTTGGAGCGCGCCTGTACCAGGCGATCTCGTGATCTCCACGAAATATTTCCCGCGCTGAAGTGGGCGTGGACATGAGTCCATTCCCCTCCGGTGACGGTGGCTCACTCGATCCTGGTGATTGTTTATCATCTCTTAAAAGATGGAACTCGCTACCACGACGTAGGCGGCGACTTCTTCGATCGTCTGGAGTCTGAACGCTTGACCCGTTACTACGTCAAATGCTTGGAAAGCCTCGGCCATCACGTCACCCTGGATTCTTGCTCTGCCTTAAGGAGTCAAATTTTCATAGCAGGGGAGCCTCTCTTCGGCTAAGAATGCTCCCACCTGAATGTTCGTCCTTGCCGGAATGAGGCGATCGCCATCTGGTAGGCGATGGCAGACGGGAAGCCGACTCGAAGGGCGGTTATCGGATCGGTCGGAGGAGAAGTCCAGACCCTGTAGGGCGTGACGACCTTTGAAGACCCGAGGCACGGAGGGCTTTCGCGCAGGGTGGGTTTACTTATGATCGAGAATGGTCCGGGGGAACGCGCGTGTCAGAGTTTAGCTTTCAGCTCCGCCACGGAACTCTGCTGCGACGCTGGTTTGCACCAGATCAGGTATATCGGGATCCCTGTCGCAATGATGCCCAGCGCCAGCAGTGACGGCCTGGGCTCAGTGATGAAAGCATTCACCACAAACCACACCGAGACCAGCATGAATACCCACAACGTATAAGGGTAGCCCCACATCCGGTAGGGTCGCGGCAACCCCGGCAGCTTCCTGCGCAGCACGAATACCGCTGCCACACTCAGCATGTAGAAAATCCAGGCTGCAACCATCGAGTAGGATAAGAGGTTTTCGTAAGACCCGGTGAGCACCAGAACGGCAGTCCAGAGGCTTTGGGCCACAATGGCATAGGCGGGCGTCTGAAATCTGGGGTGAACACGGCCGAACTGGCGGAAGAAAAGCCCGTCCTGGGCCAGCGCGAAAGGGATGCGCGCGGCGGTCAGAGTGCAGCCATTGATCGTACCCACGATCGAGAGCAGAACTGTAGTCGACACCACCGTTGCACCGATCGATCCGAGAGTCCGTTCAGCCAAAGCCGCCCCAACTCGCGCCGTAGCCGCAATCTCGGGAATCGGCAGCACCTTCAAGTAGGCGAGGTTGGCCAACAAGTACAGCGCCATCACGAGGATCATTCCTATTCCCAGCGACCGCGGCAAATTCCGCTGTGGCTCCTTCACCTCTCCCGCGACGAAGCTGATATAAGTCCAGCCGTTATAGGCCCACAGGCAGGCAATTAAGGCAACGCCGAAATGCGCGAACGAAAACACGGGGCGCACTTCAGACTGAAGATGCGGGACTGAGATCGGACTGAGAAAGGCACTCCCGATCAGCAAAACCAGCCCCGCGACCTTCAGAAATGTAAGTATCACCTGGACAAGAGCGCCTTCCCGCACTCCAATGTAATTGACTGCAGAAAGCAATGCGATCAACCCAAGGGAGACCACTTTAGACAACGCGGGCGTCAAATGAACGAACTGGCCGATATAGATCGAGAAGCTCACGGCGAGCCAGGCAATTCCGCCAGACAGCACTGTCAGCATGAACGCCCACCCACAGACAAAAGCAGCTAGCGGACCGTAAGCCTCGCGCAGATATACGTATTGCCCGCCGGTCGCAGGCATCATCGCTCCCAATTCGGCGTATGCCAGGGCGCCGAAACAGGAAAGCACCCCGGAAATAGCCCAGGCTGACAGAATCGCCCCGCCCGATCGCAGATTTTGGGCGATCAAGTTCGGAAGTAGAAATATGCCCGACCCAATCACGATCCCGACCACGATCATGGTCGCGTCCAGGCACCCCAGTCTACGGGGCAGTTCGTGGCGGATCATTGTCTTCTGGGCCATAGGGTCCAATTCACGTATGCGCGCCCGCTCAAATCGCAGTCCACACATGGTACCCACCGAGCTCTTGGGTAGGTCAATCACATTCCCAGTATTACTTTGTTAAGTCGAGTCGAACAGAATCGTTTTGAATTTGGTTCCACAAAAGGGACAACAGGCGCTTGATCTCACCAAGAATAGCTGCATCAGACGGAGTATCTGTTCCCACGTCGCACCAAAAGTTTTTCTTACGGCGTAAGTACATCGTGAGAATAAACAGATACGCCATGGCTGAGAGGACAAGGTGGTGATGAAAACCTCGCCAGGAACGGCCTTCGAAGTGGTCCAAATCCAGGTCATCTTTGGAGCGCTGAAAGTATTGCTCCATCATGCCAGCGGGAGCGACTCAGCTTCAGGCAGCGCGCCTTCGTTGGCGGTCGGTGAAGGTGAGCCAGACGACAGCGCCGGAGGTGGCCCCAGCTTGCCCACCAGGAATATAAAGCATAACACCCCCGTAAGGAGCAGGAACGGAGCCAACGCGAACCCCGCGAAGTACGATCGCGTGTGGCTGATCAGAAGGCCCATGACCAGTGGCGCCAGAACCCCCCCAATGTTCGCCGCGAGGTTTGCTACCCCAAACCATCTACCCACCTCTTGGGGCGGGGCACAGGTCTGAATAACAACCAAGATATTCGACGCCCCGAATCCCACCAGAGAAGCCCCACAGAGTAAGGCCATAGCTGCTCGTACGTTGGCCACGCGCACCGCGGGGATGAGCAACACCCCGGTCAAGAATCCGGCAGCAATAACCCCCTTCCGCACCCACGTTGGATCCATTCCATGCTTTATTAACCTGTCTGAGATCCAGCCTCCAGCAGGCTCCGCGAGAGCCCACACGAGAAACGGGAGAGAAGCCAAAGCACCAGCTCTTAATACCGTGAAGTGGCGCACTTGGACGAGGTAGTCCGGAAGCCATGTCATCAGTAGGTATATGTAATACCCAAAGCATAGATAGCCCAGAGAGATGCCTAGCAGGTCTCGGTTGAAGGATATCCGGCCTGGGGTAGGTTTAGTCGCACGCTGAGATGGCTGGCCTTCACAGTCAACCGGGACCAATGGAAACACGAGGAGCCAGGGAATGATCCAGAGAAGGGCAGGAAAACCAACCAGCATAAACATGTGCCGCCAGCCACTTTTCGTCACCAGCCAAGCGGCTAACGCTGTGCCCACAACTAATCCAAAGCGCATACCGGAGGCAAAAACCCCGCTGGGCAGACCTCGTTCTCGGGAGGAAAAGGACTCGCTGATGATCTTCACACTCACTGGACCATAAATTGCTTCCCCAATGCCCAGCAACATGCGCAGCTCAACGAGCATCAGAAAGCTTCTCGCCGTCCCGGTCAGCCCGCAGGCCATTGACCAGAGCGCGAAGCCGCCGGCGTAAAGCCACCGCGGGCTCCATCGATCAGCAAGCCATCCCATGGGAATCTGCATCAGGGTGTAGGACCAAAAGAACGCGGAGAGGAGGAGGCCTTTGGAAGCGGGACTCAGGGAAAAATCAATGGAGATTAGGGGCAGTGCCACAGAAAGTGTGGCGCGAGCCAAGTAATTAATAAGGGCGGCAGCGAAAAGCAGGCCGACGACGCTCCAGCGGCGCGCGTTTGAACCTTCTGGCATAACGTTCCTGGCACTTAAGCTTGAACCCTAATTCAGAATTTCCGTTTTAGACTCCTACGATGCTCCGCAGCGTACATCTGAACGGCACCGAAGTCAACTGTCGGTCGGGCTAGTGTCGTTAGCATGTCATCTGTCCGGTTCCGTTAGCACATGATCTGTCCGCTTAAGGCGGCGGGGAGTTGAGGCATCCAAGAGGCCGGAGGCAGGATGCCAAAATACTCAGCGGTCGCCTGGGAGCGGGCGATGAAAGTGCAAGAGGTGATATTGCGGGCGATGGCGAAGAAGAT
>JBEKNU010000113.1:0-22369 GCA_049522495.1 Terriglobia bacterium | reverse complement strand
AGTTGACGCTGCGAAAAGCCTATGGCTTTCGTACCTTCCGCGCCGCTGAAGTCGCTCTCTACCATACTCTTGGAGCTCTACCTGAACCACAGTCTACCCACAGATTCTGCTGAGGAACCGAATAATAAATGAGGCTGACCTTCAGTAAGTTATTGAAAACAAATGTAGAAAAAATGTCTGTTTTCCGCCTTTCCATCATGTCTATGAAAACACGTGAGTTAAGCCGTTCTCTCCATGATGTTGATGAAAAGAAAGGGGAAATAGGAAATTATGAATTATGAATTCTGAGTTATAAACATTCCTCGGCACTTGCATTGTTAGAGGTTTTTCAATGGCCCGATGACCCGATGACCCGATAGCCCGATGGCCCGATCCCCAGAGTGGCCGGTGACCCGATGAACCAGGCGATGTATACTTGTCGCCACGTCAACGCGAATTTAAGAATTCCGGTCGTGAGAGGGTGGCAATGAGGAAATTGTTTCTAACCGTTTTTCTGGCGGCGGCTGCGAGCTTGACTCCGGCGGCGGCGCAGAAGGAACCGTTTACGATCGAGCAGGTGATGAGCGCGCCCTTCCCCAGCGAATTGGTGGCGGCGCCGGCGGGGGGCATGGTCGCGTGGGTGTTCGACGCTCGCGGGGTGCGGAATATCTGGGTGGCGGAGCCGCCGGATTACAAGGCCCGAGCGCTGACTTCCTACGCCGCGGACGACGGGCAGGAAATCGCCGAGCTCGCGTGGACACACGATGCCCGCGCCATCGTTTACGCGCGCGGGGGTGACTTCGAGACGATGCGGGAGGCGCCGAATCCGCGCAGCTTTCCGCAAGGTGTTGAGCAGGACGTTTGGGTGGTGGCGCTCGCGGGCGGGCCACCGCGAAAATTGGGGGAAGGGCATTCGCCCACCGTTTCGCCCCAAGGCGATGAGGTGGCATTCGTTTACAAGGATCAGGTTTGGTTGGCAAAGCTCAGTGGCAGCGAAAAGCCGGCGCAGCTTATTCACGCGCGAGGGGAGGCCGAGAATCTGCACTGGTCTCCGGACGGCTCCAAGCTGGCATTCGTAAGTGCGCGCGGGGATCACAGTTTCATTGGGGTTTACGATTTCCCCCAAAAGAGTTTGCGCTATCTTGACCCGAGTGTGGACCGTGATCTCGAGCCGGTGTGGTCGCCGGATGGCAAGCAGATAGCCTTTCTGCGTCTCCCCGCCACATCCGGTACGCAAGAGTTTGGCCCCAAGCGCGCCGGGCCCCCATGGTCGATTCGCGTTGCCGACGTGGCGACGGGCGCCGGCCGCGAGGTTTGGAAAGCATACGAAGGGCGGGGAAGTGTCTTCCGCTTTCTAGCGGCGGAACAGCAACTGCTTTGGGCGGACTACGATCACTTGGTCTTTCCATGGGAAGGCGACGGCTGGACGCACCTCTATTTTGTGCCCGCGAGCGGCGGTCCGGCGAACCTGATGACGCCGGGAAAGTTTGAAGTTGAGTATTTGGCGCTCACGCCCGACCGCCGCGAGGTGGTTTTCAATTCCACTCAGAATGACACTGACCGGCGGCACTTGTGGAGAGAAGGGGTGAATGCCACCCGGCCCACGCCCGTCACGACCGGGCAGGGCATTGAGTGGTCGCCGGTGGTCCTGAGCGACGGGCAGCACATCGCCCTGCTGCGCTCGGATGCGCGGTGGCCGGCACGGCCAGCGCTCGCGGATTCTAATGGGGCGATGCGCGACCTTGCTCCGGACTCGATGCCCAGGGATTTTCCCGCCACGCAATTGGTTGAGCCGCAGCAGGTAATACTCTCCGCCGCGGATGGGCTGAAGCTGCACGGCCAGCTCTTTCTACCTCCCGGCGCCGAAGCCGGTGAACGGAATCCCGCCGTGGTCTTCTTCCACGGAGGCTCGCGGCGGCAAATGCTGCTCGGCTGGCACTACATGCAGTATTACCACAACGCCTATGCCCTGAATCAATACCTTGCCAGCCGTGGATACATCGTGCTTTCGGTGAATTATCGCAGTGGAATTGGTTATGGAATGGAATTCCGCGAAGCGCTGAACTACGGGGCCACCGGCGCGAGCGAATTCAACGACGTGCAGGGAGCCGGGCTGTACCTGCGCTCGCGCCCGGATGTTGACCCCGCCCGCATCGGCCTGTGGGGTGGCTCCTACGGGGGTTACCTGACGGCACTGGGGCTGGCGCGTGCATCCGACCTGTTCGCCTGCGGCGTGGATTTCCACGGCGTGCACAACTGGAATTTGGAGGTTCCGCACACGCTGCGCGCGGAGCATCCCGAGAAGCTCGAGGAATGGGCGCGGGTGGCCTATGAGTCTTCCCCGCTAGCGGACGTGAAGACGTGGCGCTCGCCTGTGCTTTTGATACAAGGAGACGACGACCGCAACGTGGCCTTCTCCAATATGGTGCAACTGGTGGAAGCGCTGCGAAAACAGGGCGTGGAGTTTCAACAGATTGTTTTTCCCGACGAAATTCACGATTTCCTGTTACACGAACACTGGCTTAGGGCTTACCACGCCACCGCGGATTTTTTCGATAGCCATTTGCGGGGTGGCAGATAGCCAGGCGGCACGGAGCGAGCAGCCGGTTCCCGGATCTGCGTGAAAGAGCGAAAGGACAAACCCATGGGCCAAACAATATTCCAGGTGGACTCGTTCACAAGCCAGGCGTTTGGAGGGAATCCGGCGGCGGTTTGCATTCTGACCACTCCGCCGTCCGAAGCGTGGATGCGTAATGTCGCGCGGGAGATGAACCTGTCGGAGACGGCCTTCCTGGTGCCGAAGGAGGACGGATTCAATCTGCGCTGGCTTACCCCTAAGGTGGAGGTGGAGTTGTGCGGGCACGCGACCCTGGCCAGCGCGCACGTTTTGTGGGAGACCGGCGTGCTCAGGCCGGACGAGCAGGCGCGCTTCCACACGCTGAGCGGTTTGCTCACGGCGGAGCGGAAAGGTGATTGGATTGAGCTCGATTTTCCCGCCAAGCCGGAGGAGCCCGCCAAACCCTGGGATGAGTTAGTTACCGGACTCGGCATCACGCCGCGTTACGTGGGCAAGAGCCAGTTCGATTACTTGGTCCAGGCGGACTCGGAGCAGGCCGTGCGTAAGCTCGAACCGGATTTCACCTTGCTGAAGCGCACAAAGGCGCGCGGAGTGATCGTGACGGCGCGAGCCGAGGGCGGAGAATTCGATTTCGTCTCCCGTTTCTTCGCGCCGGGTGCGGGGATAGACGAAGATCCCGTAACCGGCTCGGCGCACTGCGTGCTCGGACCGTTTTGGGCGAAACACCTCGGCAAAACGGAGTTCGTCGCTTACCAGGCCTCGGCGCGTGGCGGGGTGGTGAGGGTCCGCTTGGTGGGCAATCGAGTCAAGCTGGGCGGCCAGGCCGTTACCGTGATGCGGGGGGAGTTGGTGGAGAGCAGCAGGCAGTAAGCAGAAAGCAGTAGGCAGAAGGCAGAAAACGCCAGGCAGCGAGCGCCTTCGGCGAGTCTTGGCTATGCGGGAATGGCAGAAAGCGAACGCCGAACGCGAGGAATTGCATTCGTCGTGATTTGGGGATTCTGATTGCCGCGCGCGGAAGTCTCTCTTGATGAGTTGTGCGCGCAAGATTACGGCGCGTGAGCTGCGAGCCAACTCTTGGCCTGTTTGATTTGAGGCAAGTCTGTGTCGGCGTATTGCCAGCTTGCCAGAAATTCCTGGTACGCTTGCGCCGCCTTCGGCATATCGCCGGCCAACGCGTACGACCGGGCAATGCCGTAGAGAGCGTGGCCGCTCTTGGGCCGTTGTTTCAACGCTTGCCGGAAGGCGTCGCGAGCCTTTTCCCACTGATGGGTTTTCAAGTACGCGTCGCCAAGGCTTTCTTGTTCCGGACGAAAAAAGTGCGGTGGTTCGGAGTAGCCGAGGTCCTTCTCGTTTTCGAGGGCTTTCTCGAAAAGCTTCAAGGCCTCCGCATCTTCACCTTGAAGGTTTTTGATGTTGGCGCGCAGATCGAGCGACATCGTGCCCAGGATATTCAGCACCTCCGCAGGATCATCCTCCTCCGGCTCATGGCTCTTGTCCTGATCCTTGTCCTCGTCCTTATCTTTTTCTGTGGATTTGGACGCTTGCAGCCGCCAGAGCAAGGCGTCGAGAGCCTCCGACTGCTTTGCCGCCGGCTTCGCCTCGCCGTGTTCGACGGCGGCCATTCCCTTGGCGTAGAGGCTGAGGCCCTCGGCGTAATCATTCGCTGCCGGACTGGCCTCTTTCGGGTCGGTTCCAAACTCGATGGCTTCACTCTCCACGGCCTTCCAATCGCCGAACCGGATGCGCAGGCGCGCCACGCTTCCTCCGGCCCAAACTGCGAAGCGGGCGGAAGTCATTCCAGTCGGAGCCGGCATGCCGCGCAGTTTCGCCGCCCACTGCAATCCTTCTTGATAGCGGCCCGCCTCAGCGCACGCGGCGATCAAATAGGCGAGGTTGTGGGCGTAGTTCCAATCCTCATCCGGGTGTATCTGCTGAGCCGCCATATAGGCTTCGTCAACGCGCACGGAGGCGACGAAGGATTGCCGCGCCCGCTCGTAATCTCCCACTCGCCAATAAATATGGCCTGGCATGTGGACCATGTGGCCGGAGTTGGGCGCCAGGCGACCGAGGACGTCGGCGCTGTGCAGAGCCTCTTCCGGCCGCGCGCTATCTTCCATGGCGTGAATCCAATAGTGATTGGCCGCAGCATTGTCGGGATGCGCCACCAGCAGATTGCGCAGAAGGGCCTGGGAATAAAGCTCGCCCTCGCGTGGACGCCCATTGATTTTGTAGCCGCCCATTTCCTCCAAAGCCAGGAACGCCTGGGCATCCAAATCGTCAGGGTAGCGGTCGATCAGGGCTTCCATCACCTGCCGGTAGTCGGCGGAGTTATGAGAATCGTCCGCCTTATTCTGATGCTCGGCCGCGCGGATGTACAACTGTTCGTGGTCGGAAGCATGGTCGGCGAGCGACTTGGCCTTGGCCAGCGCGGCGTCCTTTTCCTCCTGGATGCTTCCGTGCCGCCCGGTCATTTTCAAAGCCTCATACTCGCCCCAGTAAGCCATGGCCGCAGAAGGGTCCAGACGCACGGCTTCCTTGAAGGCGCGGTAGGCCTCAAAATCCCAGAAGCAGTGCAGGAGTTTGAGTCCTTGATTGAAATACGCCTGGGCTTGCTCGGAACTGGTGGTGATTTTCAGGCTGGCCTCACCAATCCCTTGCATCAAAGGGGGTGGAGAAAGCTCACGAAACTTGGCCTCGGAGTCCGATGTGTGATGATGGAGAATCGCGGTTTGAGCCGAGGCACTGGCGCAAGCCAGAATAATAAGGCCAAACAGAAACCTCAATCGCATGGTGAGGACCCGCCCTCAAATGCATTTTTGTTGCACTGCCCTTTAGGGAATAAGTGTACCAGAGTTCGGAGCAATCGAGCCATTGAGTGATTTTCGATTGCCGATTATCGATTTGCGACCCCACTCGCAGCGACACACTCGCTGCGACAACACTCGCAGCGGGAGTTGCGATATGCCATTCACAGGCGTAGACTCGTCGCCAAGCGAGTCGACCGCAATGGGCGGTCCGCTTGCCCCACCACGAAGAGTTAGTTCCATGCGCGACGCCCTTAGAGCCGCCCAACGCTTCCTTCTTCGCAACGGCGATCTCGGGTTGGCAATGAGCCTCGTGGTCATTGCGATCTACTTCTTCAGCGGCTACTTCACCCCTGTCCGTTTCGACCGGGAAAGAATTGAAATTCGGGTGCAAGGAGGTCTGATTCAAGTGACGGGCCTCTACCACTACCGCAATTCATCGCGTCTGCCCACCCTGCTGACCCTCGCGGTGCCCTTTCCGATTGACGCCGCTCATCCGGCACCGGTGAGCGTTGCCCTTGCCGAGGCAGCAGAGGACGGTCGGCCGCTGGGCGAGATCGACCCTAGCCGGTGGGGGCGTGGCGTGCGGTTCCGTTTGACTTTCCAGCCCGGGGAGGCGAAGTGGATTCGTCTCGACTATGCGCAACCCACTCGCGTGGCCAACGGGCGCTACCTGCTGACCACCACCCAGGCGTGGCGGCGCCCCATTGGCCGCGCGGAATACCTGCTGCATCTGCCTGGGAGCTCTCAACTGGTCTCTTCCAGCTACGCGCTCGCGCCCGTGCCCGCGGCGGGCCCCTGGAGGACTTATACCTTCTCCAAAACCAGCTTCCTCCCCACCGAAAATTGGGATTTTGCTTGGAAAGAGGAACCCGCGCGGGCCAATCGGCACGAAGGAGGTCAACCATGAGAAGAAATCTCATTATCGCCTGCTGGCTCCTGTGGTTTCTGCTGGCAGGCGCGCTGCCCGCTTACGCCAACAACCCGCCCGCACCGGACGGCATGTTCGGCATGATCCTGATCTTTCCGGTGGTTCTCGTGGCGTGGCGGCTGGCGAGAGTTCAGACTGCTGCAAAAGGGCGGAAATTGAGAGCGTCCAACTGGTTACTCCTCACGCTCAGCGTTCTCACGTTAGCCGCCGGCGACGAGATCTGTATCTTTGGTCTCTTTTATCTCCTTATTTACGGGATTCACCGAGGCATCCAGGTCGCCCAACGCGGCCAAGGGAAAAAACGCCTGGCGCTAGGAGGTGCGATCATCCTTTTCACCTTGTTCGGTCTCAGCAACTACATGATGTCCATGGACCATTACCCGCGCTACCCGGAAAGCTATGCGTTGAGTAATTTGCGGGATATCGCGACCGCGGAGGAAACGTTTCGCTCCAAGTCAACTCTGGATCAGAACAAGAACCACGTGGGTGAGTACGGCAAGTACGGCACTCTCGACCAATTGGTCCAGGCTGGCCTCATTGGTCAGGAGCAGGTGACACGCTGGAACTATCGGATCGTCGTGGTCGTAAGCGGTGATCCGGCACGCGATGAAAAGGAGTTTTTCGCTTACGCGTCACCGGTGAAGTACTCGCCAAGCGGAGGGTGGGGGATCCGGTATTTTGTGCCGGGGGGCTCCATTGTGGATGCTCTGCATCCCACTCCCCCCCTCGCCCGGCACACCTTTGCCATTGACGAGTCAGGCGTGCTTCGCCAGGCTGACTTGGGAACGTCGCGGCCGGTCACGCGCGGGGAAACGCGAAAATGGGAGGAAACGCCAAAGAGGCAGGGGCTATAGTTTTGAGCGCAGGCGCTGCAGCCCGGCTCGCGCAGACGCCTGTCGTTGGGGTCGGCGATTTCCCGAAGGGACTTGGTGAAGCGAGCGGAAGACGGATGGTGTTCGAGCTACAACAATTTTGCATTGGGTAAGGCGATCGTAGTGGCGTGCCCCATCCAGATTGACGATGCTCACGGTGGCCAGGAGTTCGTAACGGAGGAGGATGGCGCCACAGAGGACCACCTGCGAGAAGACGGAATGGGCCTCATCATAGGAGCCAAGCCCTCAGGGAAACATTTCCGCCAGCCGCGAGCCCAGCCGCCCCCACAGCGGGTGGAACCCGGCAAACGCCGCCCAGGCGAAAACCGCCCCCCAGATTACAAAGGCGAACCAGAACTGTAAGTTGCCTATCGACTGAAAGATTGGAATGAAGGCGTAACCATGGATCCAGAGTGCATAAGTGTAAACGGCCGCCAAAAGCGTAAGCAGGTCAAATTTCAACATGACCCACGAAAACGCTGCCCCCACTGCCAGCAGAAGAGATAGATGAAACCAGTTGACAGGCAATGGGAAATCGTCTTTAGCAACCCAAATGACTCCGCCCAGAACTGGCAGAAGCAAGGGAAGCGCAGTCCAGCGGCGAACCAGGGACAGGAAAAAGCCACACTCGTAGGTGGCGAGCACGGCGCCCATGGACAAGAACACCAGAAAGGTCAGGAGGGGGAAAATAGAATTCAGCACGAGTTCGTATTCGGGCGATATCTCCGGCCACAGCAGATGCGCGGATAACCCAAGCCGCAGGAGGAGTGCGTAGGAACACGTAATCAGAAGGCCGCAGGAGATTCCCCGCGCCAGGGCCAACCCCGTGGCTCCAGGCGCCGGCCGAAGCTGAATGAGCGCCGCGTAGTTGTTAACCAGATGGGGCCAGGGGCGCTGAGCGAGGTGGGTGATGGTGGGCGTGAGGATAACCAGCCAGAGGGCGAAGCCGACCGCGAGAAAGGGCACTACGAGAAAGTACATGTATTTTTCCGGAAAGGGAGCCCCCGCCATCACTCCACTCGAAACGAGAAAGCCGAGGGCCGAGAAAACGAAAACATCCCGTGCCGGAACTTGCAACCAAAGACGACGCGCCAGAAAAAATACCACCGCGAGCAACACCAATCCGAATTTGAGATAAACCGAGTGTTGGGACGAGCGTGGCGGGCTGTAGTCCTCCGGCAGTGCGAACGATTTCTTGAGAAGGGTGGGACGATCGTAAATGTCCGCCTGAAAATGCCACTCGATTCCAGTGGGTTCGCGTTTCACCCAACGAAAGGTGTTCCCGTGGCGGCCCTCCGTTTCGAGGGGCGCCTCGCTTTCAACTTCCAAGCCACTGGGATCTTCTCCGAAAGTTTGCTGGATGGTCCCTTTAGCCAATTGCAGCGCTTCCGCGTGGGGAAGCCCAGGGCCTTTGGGAATCCAGCCCACCACCGGTAACTCCAGGCTGCGCACGGACCCGTCGGGCTCGAACACCACGGCTGCATCCGATTTCAACATGCTGGTGTTGCCCGCCACGCGGAATTGGACTTGATAAAGGAACGGCGGGAATTCCCGAGCGATGGCATTCTGCGCCGACGCGTATCCAAAACGTTTGGCGAGAAAATCGTACGGAGTTGTATCAACCGTAACGGCTAGCACCGAGCTAGAGCCGGGAGTCCAGCCGCGGCGAGCCACTTCTTCCGTGGCTTTTTCGAAAACCATTTCGCGCGTCATTCGAACTCGAACCCCAGCCTCCGGTTTGATCCCTGGGACCAGCGCAACAAAGACTGCCATACCAATCAGGCCCAGGACGATGAGCACGAAATCACTGCGGCGGCCGTTGACAAGGTGAAAAGGCAACTCGGGCGGTGCCGCGCTTACTTCCAGGGCTCCCTTTTCGGTGAGGGCGGATTCGAGTTCCTGGGCCGACTGGAAGCGTTTCTTCGGGTCTTTTTCCAGGCACCGCTGGATGGCGCGGTCGAGGAAACCGGGCAGGTAGGGCTCAACGGTTCGCGGGGGAGGCGGAGTCTCGTGGATCTGCTTCATCGCGAAGCCCACCGGAGTATCGGCGCGGAAGGCGAATTGCCCGGTAAACATCTCGTAGAGAACCAGGCCGAGGGAATAGATGTCACTACGGGTATCCGTGGGCTTGCTTTCGGCCTGCTCGGGGGCCATATAGGCAGGTGTGCCTAACGCACCGCCGATTGTAGCCGTGGTGGTCTCCAGGGAGCGAGCGATGCCGAAGTCCATCACCTTCACGTTGCCTTCCCGGTCGATGACAATGTTCTCCGGCTTCAAGTCGCGGTGGACGATGCCCTGGCCATGAGCTTCCGAGAGCGCATTGCACATCTGGCTGGCCCACTGCATTCCTTTCCGGAGCGGGGCGGCGTTGTAACGACGAAGGAATTGGCGCAGGCTTTCGCCTTCGACGTACTCCATGGAAATGACCGTGGCGTCGCCAAAGCGCAGAAGTTCGTAGATGCGGCAGACGTTCTTGTGAGTGATCTTGCGCGCCAGAAGCAGCTCGGACTTGAAGCGCTCGATCACCGCCGCGTCAGCAGCAATCTCCGGCCTGAGGATTTTCAGTGCCACGATGGCGCCGGTTTCGCGGTCGCGGGCCTTATAAACAATGCCCATGCCGCCACGGCCCACTTCCGCCAGGATGTCGTAGCGCTGGCGCAGAGCGTGCAGGGAACCCGGGGGGAGGTCGGGTGGTGTTTCACTGGAAGCGGGAGGAACCCTGTGCGGCGAGGCCCCCTGGGCGTCCTCGAGCGGGGTCGTTAGGCATTCTTCTTTTTCCTGGTCGTTGGGCATCGGCAGTTACCGAGGCCTTGCTGAGCGGTGGCCCTGTCCGCGATGGGTGAAGCATAACGCGAAAGCCGCCCCATATCAAATAATCTTGGCGTTTCCGACTTCCGCAAGAATGAGGCGGTGGGATTCTCCTTCGATGACAAAACCGTCTGGTTCCACCCCCCTTGACCGCTTACGCTTAATTCGGGGCCTGCGGTTTGACCGGCTGCGGCTGATGAACCGGAGGGTGCAGTCCACCAGTGGAGACCAAGCCCGTTCCACTGAGTTTGACAGTTTGCGGACCGGCGTCAGGATCGCCGGAAATGCTGAGCGTGCCGGTCCTTGTCCCCGCCGCTACCGGCGTGAAAGTCACCGAAATGGTGCAGTCAGCGCCCGCACTCAAGGTGGTCGGGCAGGTGTTGGTCTGGGAGAAATCCCCGCTGGATGTGATGCCGGAGATAGTCAGCGAGACATTGCCCGTGTTGGTCAGCGTGACGGTTTGGGCGTGGCTGCTGGTTCCTACGCCCTGAGCTGAGAAGGCGAGTGGAGAGGACGTCAAGTGTATAACGGGCGCGGGCATGGGCGTTGGCACGGGCACGGAGATCGGCGCAGTTACAATTGGCGCGGGAGGGAGAACCCGTATCGGTTGCCCTGGGCCCGGGACCGGGAAAGGTGATCGAGGTGGAAGAACGATAGGGCCCGGCCAGTGCACAAAGATCTCTATCCCGGTTCCGCTCAAGGCCACCGTCTGCGGGCTGTCGGAGGCGTTGTCAGTGAAAATCAGTGAGGCGCTACGGCTCCCCTCTGCGGACGGTGTGAACGTCACGCTGACCGAGCAGGTGTTGCTGGGCGTGAGGGTGGTTCCGGAGCAGGTGTCGGCGCTTATGGCAAAGTCGCTGGCGTTCGGGCCATTCAACGCCGCAGTTGAGATCACCAGGTTCGCCCCGCCGTTGTTGGTCAAAGTCACTTGCTCCGCACTGGACGACGCGTCCACCAGTACCGAGCCGAAATTCTGGCTGGTCCCTGACAGGCTGACTGCCGGCAAGGCCACGAAAATGCCGAAAGGTGATAAAGAGGTGACCTGCGCCATGATCGTGTCGTTCGTGTAGTTCACGGAAACCGTCACGTTGACCCAGGACCCGCCCACCAGGTGGAAGATCGAAGGCCCCGGTGGGTTGGGGTAGTTCGCAGGATTGAAATTCAGGGTGATGGTAATCGTTCCCGAGTACACCGCTGTCGTGCTCACGTCCACACATTCTCCGGCCCCCCCGGCAGTCCCCACGGAGAAGTTCGGCGGACCACTCATGCAGGCGGTGCTGGCGGTTACGGTGGTATTCCCCGCCGTCGTGACGTTAGCAAAGGTCACCGAGACGGGGGGCACGCCGGGACTAGAGGGCAGGCTCACCGTGACGCCTGTCCCCGGGGGGGTATTGTTCGTGGCCGTCACGGTGACCTGATCGGTCAATGTGATCGCTTCTGGATCGAAAACGTCTGGGAACGTGTCCGTCACGGTAATCATCTCATTATCCGTAACACTCGCTGGGGGCAGGCCACCACCCCCTGAACTGGTGGCCGTGCCGGAAAGTGAGACCGTCTGCATGCTGCCTGCCGCCCCATTGCTGTCGTCGGTGATGGTCAGGGTGCCGGCAAGCGCACCGGCGGTCGCCGTGAGTGAGGGTGAGAAGCTCACATTGATCGTGCAGGAACCGCCGTTCGGCGCGACACTGCCCCCGCAGTTGTCGGTCTCGCCGAAGTTGGCGCTCGCAGTGATGCTGGTGAGGGTGAGCGCAACGGCGCCCGTGTTGCTGAGGGTGACCGGCTGCGACGCGCTCGTCGTGCCCAGGTCCTGGTTGCCGAACGTCAGGCTGGGCGGAGAGACGCCGGCCATGGGAGCAGCGCCCGTACCGGTCAAGCTCACCGACTGCGGGCTGTTGGAGGCGTTGTCAGTGAAATTCAGTGAGGCGCTACGGCTGCCCGCCGCGGTCGGCGTGAAAGTTACATTGAGAGTGCAGGTGCTGCTGGGCGTCACCGTGGCCCCCGTGCAGGTGTCGGCGCTCGTGGCAAAGTCGCCGGAATTCGTGCCGCCAAGCGTGACCGTGGAGATTATCAAGTTGGCCGCGCCGATGTTGGTGACGGTCTCCGTCTGGGGCGCGCTCGGGCTTCCAACGCTCTGCGCGCCGAACGTGAGGTTGGTTGGGGAGAAACTTACACAGGGCACCATGCCCGATGAGATCTTCGCCACAAACGCGTCACTGGAGCCGTGGTTAGTCGCCTGAAGTGGGTTAGCGGTGGGGAAGTTGGTCGAAGTGGTGTACCCCGTCACGTAGGCGTTGCCGCAGGAGTCCACAGCGATGCCGTTGCCTTCGTCTTCAAAGCTCCCGCCGAGATAGGTCGAGTAATCGAGCGGTGCGGTGCCGGCGGCATTCAGGTTGGTCACAAAGGCGTTGGTGGCATAGGGGCCGCCAAGAGCGGTTTGTATGGGGCTGGCCGTGGGGAAGTTGATCGAATCGGTCTGCCCCGTCACGTAGGCGTTGCCGGCCGAGTCCACCGCGATGCCAAAGCCCTCGTTGTCGCCGCTCCCGCCGAGGTAGGTGGAGTAAACCAGCGCGCTGCCGGTGGCATTCAGCTTGGTCACAAAGGCGTTCTGCTCGGCGTCGACGGCGAACGTCGTCTGGAACGCACTCGGCGTGGTGGGGAAGTTGCTCGAAGCGGTGTGCCCCGTCACGTAGGCGTTGCCGGAGGAGTCTACCGCGATGCCGTTGCCATAATCATAGGCGCTGCCGCCGAGGTAGGTGGAGTAAGCGAGCGCGGTGCCGGCGGCATTGAACCTGGTCACAAAAGCGTTGAACGAGGCACCGACGGCCAACGTTGTCTGGAAAGCCCCTGGCGTCGTGGGGAAGTCGCTCGAAAAGGCGCGCCCCGTCACGTAGGCGTTGCCCGCGGAATCCACGGCAATGCCGTTGCCGATGTCTTCGTCATTGCCCCCGAGGTAGGTGGAGTAAATGAGCGCGCCGAGCGCATTGAATTTGGTCACGAAGGCGTTGATGGCAATAAGGGCGCCGAGAGTCGTCTGGAAGGCCCCCAGGGATGTGGGGAAGTTGGTCGAACCGGTGTACCCCGTCACGTAGGCGTTGCCGGTGGAGTCCACCGCGATGGCGAAGGCCTGGTCACCGAAGCCGCCAGCGGCGTTGCCGCCGAGGTAGGTGGAGTAAATGAGCGCGTTGCCGGCGGCATTCAACTTGGTCACGAAGGCGTTGCCGTTTCCGAAGGAACAACTACCGCAAGTAGCCTGGAAGGGGCTGGCCGTGGGGAAGTTGATGGAACGAGTCAGTCCCGTCACGTAGGCGTTGCCGGTGGAGTCCACCGCAATGCCAAAGCCCACGTCGAAGGCACTGCCGCCGAGGTAGGTGGAGTAAACGAGCGCGGTGCCGGTGGCATTAAGTTCGGTCACGAAGGCGTTGGTGGCAGAGGGGCCGCCAAGGGCGGGCTGGAAGGGGCTGGCCATGGGGAAGTTGGGGGAACCCGTCTGCCCCGTCACGTAGGCGTTGCCGGCCGAGTCCACGGCGATGCCGTAGGCTTCGTCAATGCCGCTGCCGCCGAGGTAGGTGGAGTAGCTGAGCACGGGGTCGATGAAGAGCGCTTTGGAGTGGTCGTAGGAAGCGATTTTGAGCCCAACCTGGTCGTTAGCTTGCAAGACGTAGCGCCCGTCGATGGTTGTCCGTTGTCCGTCGTCCGTTGTCCGTTGCCCATTATTGATCGCGGGTTGGTACACCAGCGGCTTGTGGAAACGCACCTCACCGCCGTCGGTTTTGATGACGAGGTCGCCGCTGGCATCGATTTTGGATTTTAGATTTTGGATTTTGGATTGGGGCGTCGCTTGGCTTTGACCTCCGCTGCCTACTGCCGACTGCCTGCTGCCTACTTCCAGCCCCCCACTGAGTGCGAACCGAATTGTTGCGGGGTCCGCGCCGGGATCCACGACAAAATCGTATTCCAGTTGTCCGCTCTGGTTGCCGTAATAAACCAGGTCGACGCCGGGATAGACGTTCTGGTATTTCACCTTGGCGTAATTCGGCACGTTCGTGCGCCACTTCTTGGGATCGTTGCCGATGAAGTAGTTGCTCTTGCCCGGGAGTTCATCCGCGCCGGTCGCTGCGGCGCTGGCGTTTGCGCCCACCAGGCGCATGCGGAGAACACTGTCCGTGGTCCGTGGTCCTTGGTCCGTTGTCCGTTGTCCGTCGTCCGTTGTACGCAACCCGGCCTGGGCGGCAGTGGGCAGTAACGAGAGACGAGTGGCAAGCTTCGAGTTCCCAGTTTCGAGTTCCCAGTTTCGAATTTCGTCTGTCGTAGCGCCGGACTTTAGTCCGGCACGTGCCGACCTAAAGGTTGGCGCTACATCGGCATGTGCAGACTTCGAATTTCGAATTTCGAGTTTCGTGTTTCGTATTTCGTCGCCCGGTTTTTCGCCTTTTGCCTTTTGACTTTTGCGATTTGCCTTTTGACTTGCACTTTCTAACGTCAAAACCGCCTCGTCCCCGGTAAGGAACAAGGCATATCCTTGCCCGCGCGAGAGAAACTTGACACGCGAATCCGTCTGTCCCTGATTGGCTTCAAAGCCTAGCGGCAGCTTGCCGTAATTCGCGACCAATCGATTGGCGCCGGAGCCAGCCACATCAGCGGGCCGCAGAGCCGCAGCGGCTGGGTGGCGGGATAAACCCGCCGCTACGTTGGGAGCAGGTTTGAGCTTCGACCCAGACGCGATCGCGAGAGAGAGTGGTAGCGCGGGACCCGCTCTCTGGTCCCGCGGCTTTTCCACTTCGTTATCCGATTTCTTCTTGGGCCTAGATAGGTGTGCGGCGCGAGCGCTCGACGCCAAAGTTGCCCCAAGCGGCGATGTGCCCGCCGCCTTCGCGGCGCGATGCCAGTGGCTTCGTCCCGCCAGCCCGGCCAGCAGGATTGCGCTGAAGGCAATTCCCGCCCCCAGTTTCCGGTAATCTCTACTTTGTGTTCCGCCGCTCATTTTCCAGCCTCCCGCACTTTCACGCTATCTCCGGTCCTTGGCGTCCAAGCCCTACAGGCGGAGCGCTACATGGAGAGCTACATGAAGCTGAAGTTCACCGTCACCTGGACCGTTTGGCCCGCGATCACCGTAACCGGGTAAGGGTCTCCGGGGACGGTGTTCCCGTCTAAGTTTTTGGCGGTGAAGGCCACCACTCCTAATGAACTCGTGAAAGCGCAGTTCGCGAGGTTTCCATTTTCCCCGCAAGCATTGGCATCCATCGTTGCAACGGCCGAAATGGTTCCTCCCTGCGTCGCCACGACGCTGCCTGATAACTGAAATCCCGTGAAAGAGGGGGCTGTACCGAGCGGATTTACCGCGAGAGTACAGGATATACCAGGAGGAAGAGGATTAGTTACGGAGCCTGGGCATGAGAAGCCCTCATCAGCTCCTGCCAAAACGCTGCTCGGCGAGTTCTGAATCAGAAGGCAACCCCCAACATATCCTCCGATTATGACGCAAGGTGCACTGGTCAAGTTGGGGTAGCTCGGTCCCTCAAGCAAAATCGCCCAAGCGACGGGCGTTACTATCGTTTGGCCGGCCATTACTGCGCTAAGGAGTGATGAGCCGCCCGGAAGCGAGCCGACGCCGCTAAAAAAGGGACCGAAAGGAAACCCAGACGAAAGATTATTCTCAAACTCCGAGTGGGAAACAACTCTGCCGTCGGGATTCTTTACTTCGATGGTCCAGTGGCCGTGAACCTTGATGCCTTCGAACTGGCCCTTTGGCGCGGATTGCCCCGCAGGCGCGGTCGGCTCTGCCGCGGGCTTTGGCGTTGCCGCCTGGGTCGCCGGGGCGGCATTCACGGTCGCAACCTTCGCGGACGGGGGGGTGCTCGCCTGCGCGGATTTCGACGCCGTGCTTTGCGACTGCGCCCGGCTCGACCCCGCCAGCGCCAAGACCAAAGCCGATAGCGCCGCCAAGGCAAGAATCTGCCTTCCCCCACGCACCATGATTCCTCTGCTTTTTCTCTCGCTCATTTCACGTCTCCTTTTTTCAGGTTTGTTCCGGCTTCATCCCAGCACACTCATGCCGATTTCTCACGATTGGTTCGGACGCACGCTTGCTTCCGGCAACCCCCTAAGAACTTCTAAGAGTTGTGATAAGTCCGTGTAGGGGGTCAAATGTAGGACCGGCGGAATCTATCCCGATCTTATCGAGACGCCGCCATTTGGTTCGTCAGCCGACGGATAAACTCGTCGCTAGAGCATCAAATTGACCCTTGGTCATAGGGCAGGTGCCCGCGCACCGCCATCCCTGTTGAGGAAGGCAATCACCATGCCGAGCCAGATTATGGAAAAACAATCGGCGGTTCAATGCTTAGGACATGCTCTTATTCTGCTCGAAATGTGTGCGGCGGCGGCCCGGCCGGCCGCGCTGCTGGGTAAGTTGTTGAAAACGGTGGGTCGGGTATATAATGGGGCCCTCAACGACAAACTCCCAAGGAATTGGCACGGTGAGTGATGACGCACCATCGGTGGTCCGGTTCGGCGATTTCGAGTTGGACCTCGAACAACTGGAACTGTGCCGACGCGGCGCGCCGGTTCGGCTGCCGCCGCAACCTTTGCGGGTGCTCTCGTTGCTTTTAAGCCGCGCCGGGCGGATCGTGACTCGGGAGGAGATTCAGCGCCAAGTCTGGGACAGCGAGACTTTTGTTGATTTCGAGGTGGGGCTGAACCGGTGCATCCGCCAAATCCGGGCGGCGCTGGGCGATAACCCGGAACAGCCTCGATTCATCGAAACCATTCCCAAGCGCGGCTACCGCTTCGTCGCCCCGGTGGAGAATCACAGCGCCGGCAACTCAAACGGAATGGGCGCCAGCGTCCCGCTGGCCGTGGCAGCGGCGCCGCGTCCTCGGGCCGTTCTGAGTGGTTGGCCGCTGGCGCTGGTGACCCTGGGCGGCGCACTGGCGATTCTCGGCGGGTTGGCCATCCTGAGGCCGACGGTCGAAAAACCTGCTCCCAAGCTTCTGCGCGTCGTTCGCCTCACCCACTTCGGGCGAGCAGAACTGCTCGGTGCCCTGGCGACTGACGAAACATCCATCTACTTCGGTGAGCGCCAGGGAGGTAACTGGGGAATTGCCCGCGTCTCGAAGGACGGGGGTGAACCGACGGCGATTAAGGTACCTTTTCCCCAACCGTTTCTTTGCGACTTCTCTTCCCAGCGGTCTGAGCTGCTGGTCGTAAGCGATCCCGGTCTAATGGGTGCAGGAGAGTTGTGGATTGTGCCGGTGGGTGGAGGTTCGCCCCGGCGCGTCGGTGACATCATTACGAATAGTGCCACCTGGTCCCCCGACGGCAGCGCGATTGTCAATTCCAACGAGTCCAGCCTGTATGAAGTGAATCCGGACGGAAGCGGGCACCGAAAGCTGCTAACGCTCCCCGGCGCACTCGCGCAAAAGGTCCGATGGGAGCCGGGTTCACAAGGGGGGAGCCTTACTTTCGATCGGCTGGACTTGAAGACCGGGTTTTTGTCGCTATGGGAGGCGGCGGCTGGGGGCGAGCACCTTCATTCAGTCCTCGAGGGGTGGCGCCCGCCGCCGGCTTCCAATGGCGAAGGGGAGTTCAGCGGCCGCTGGACCGCGGATGGGAAGTATTTGATCTTTTGTTCATTTCGCAACGGCACCACCAGCATTTGGGCTGTGCCGGGCGCAAACCATCGGTTCACCCAGTCCGGGATCAAGCCTGTCCAGTTGTACTCGACCTCCATGCTCCCCTCGCCCATCGTGTTGAGCGCCGACGGGCACAGAATCTACTTTGTCGGCAGCCAGCCGGCTCGCGAACTCGATCGCTACGATTCCGAGCGGCACGCTTTTGTCCCCTACCTCTCCGGAGTACCCGCCCGCTGGGTGAGCTTTTCCGCGGACGGCCAGTGGGCGGCCTACTGTGACCAGTCTGATGCTTATCACATAACGGTTTGGCGAAGCCGAATTGATGGCCGCGAACCGCTCCAGCTGACCTTCGCGCCCATGAATGCATCGGGGCCACGCTGGTCCCCGAACGGCACTCAGATCGCCTTTAGCGCTGAAACCCCAGGCAAGGGAACGGCGATTTACCTGGTTTCATCGAGTGGGGGCGAGCCGGAGCGCGTCGTGCCTTCAAACGAAATTGACTACTCTCCGAGCTGGTCGCCCAAAGGCGACGAGCTGCTTTTTTACCGGATGTCGTCCGACCCCCCTGCCCTCTACCAGCTCAATTTGAAAACGCGGCTGTGCTCGCAGGTTCCGAATTCGCAGCATCTCTCGAGTGAATATTCGCTTTCCCCCGACGGACGCTACGTTGCTGCAGTCGCGGATGACTCCGTCCTCTCACTCATGGACCTCAAGACTCACCGGCGTTCGGTATTGATCGAAGGCCGCGGGCTGAGTTTCCCTTACTGGTCGCCGGACGGGAGGTACGTTTACATTCAGGAACTGGCGGGAAGTGCTCAAGAGCCCATTTTGCGTGTGCAGGTCAACGACCGCAAGGTGGAAACAGTGGCTACGGCGGAGAACTTCCTGCGCTCTGACATCTCCGGATACTCGCTCACCGGAATCACGCCTGACGGCTCCCCTCTGGTTTCATTCATCCGCGCCACGGGGGATCTTTACGCGCTCGATGTTAGCCTGCCCTGAGGCGCTCTTCCGCTGCGGGCCGGTTTCGTCGCGGGGCCCTTCTGCCGCGGAGCAGCCAGGGAAGAATCAACCAACATCGCCGCACCCATGGCCGCGAGGGTAAGAATGAAAAGACTCTTGCACGAGTTTCGAATGCCTTTACTCATCGCACCCTCCAAGTTTCTTAGTCTTGTCTTCGCTGGTGGCTGACACTTGGTCTTGTAGGGATGCGCCCCGCTAGCGCACCCCATTTCACCGCCCGCGGGCATGATCTCTCTGGCTGCTGACGCGGATTG
Organism: Terriglobia bacterium; assembly: GCA_049522495.1. Classification (GTDB taxonomy): domain Bacteria; phylum Acidobacteriota; class Terriglobia; order UBA7540; family UBA7540; genus Bog-366. The sequence goes on along the minus strand of JBEKNU010000113.1, from coordinate 3,489 downwards.
ACGCAGACCCTTTCGGGTCCGCGATTCCGCTCAGTATTTACGCTCCCGCGCAGGCAAAACGGCCCGAGCCGGGACATTAGTCCGTCGGGTAAGTAAGAGGAATCCCGACCTCATGAAAGAGATCGGGGCTTCTCAAAAAGTCACGATTGCGATCAGATGTAATCTCGGAAAGATCAGCCTAGCGAGACTATTTTTCATACAGTTTCTATGCTTGTCAACATCTCTTTTTTACGCTCTTTTTTACGCGGTATCTTCAGGTTTGACGCAGATCAAAATTGCTCAAACATTTTGACCAGCCACGAAAAAGGCCAAGCAACGGCCGTGCGAAGTTCCTATACGGTCGAAATGCTTGTCAACTCATGGTGGGTGGCGATTCGGGCCACACGGCGGTGAGGAGCAATCCTACGACGATGCCCAGTGAGATTTCGATGAAGCGGTGAATGGCGATGATCCACGCCGGTTGGGAGCGCGCCACCAGCATAACAATCGCCAGTGTGATGCCGGCATATCGATAAGCGCTTCGTTCCATGTGCAGGACGGCGCAAATCACTCCGCGCAAAAAGATTCCCGCGCCGAATCCGAGCACGCTTTTCCCCGCGTAGGTTGCCAGCAAGGCTCCCATCGTGGCGCCCAGCGCCGATCCCGCCAGGCGTCGTTTGGAGATGGTCAGCGCCGCCCCCAGCGTCGATTGCATTACAATCATCGTGGTAATGGCGGCCCAGTATGACTCCGTCAACTTGCACAGTCGCGCGATCAACACGGAGACCACCGCGGCGATGGTCGTCTGCACGGAATGCACCAGTTCTCTCCGCTCCACGCGCAGCCACTTCCACTTTCCCGCCTTCGTCATGTCTGCCTCCCGGAGACTGCCCACAGCCCGAATCAACGCTCCGCGTCAATTGATGGATTATCTCATACTGAATTCGCGCCATGTGGCGGGCAAGACGCGGACTCCGGCCGGGATGAGGGCGGCTCGAGGGGGATATTTCAGATGAGGCGAGACCTAATGCCATAGGTCAAAGAGCTTGCGGAGAGAGCCACGAAGAACATTCTCGAAGCCGTTGAGCGGTCCCCCGAGGGACCGCTCCGGCCATTTCCGAAATGGAGCACTTGTCGATGGACACTACGGCCGGCGAAGGAAATCCGCCTCGAAGGCGCTCCAGGCCGTCGGATCGAGTTCGCCGAGGCAGCCTAGCGCGGGGAAGCCTCCATCTTGACTGGTGACGCCGAGTGCCAAGTCGGTTGAGGTTTGCGCGGAAATGAACTCGCGGAAGCGGACGAATTCGTTTTCGAGCCACCGTGCGGCTTGTTCACCAATGCGCACGCTCGGGACGGGCTTCTGCACTTGAGTGGGGCTAACGTAGCAGATCCAGCCATCCCCATATGGGTCAGAGCTCAAAAGTCCCGGTTGATCGACGAGGCGGCTGTTCACGGCAGTCACCCAGCCGGTCATGGACGAAGGAATGGTAACGGCGCGGCCATTGTGCTCCAAGCGGCAGAGCGGTTGCCCGGCGATCACCTGGTCGCCAACTTTGGGCAGGATGATCCGGCGGACGGCGCCCACCGCACGGGCGATCAAAGCGTCCGCGCCCATTCCGAACCTGCCCATAGGATAGGGTTTGACCCAGGTGTGTTGGTTGGCAAGGTGAACGCCTTCCGGCACCTGGCACCATGCACCAAGCGCGTGCGCCTTGAATTCGGCGCGGGGGCTCCTGGCCTGCGCGGGATGCGCCACACGCCACGCCTGCCACTTCTCCACACTCAGGTCCGTCAGGACCAGGCAAACAAACATCAGTGCCACAAAGATTGCGACCATGATTAGCCTCCAGACACACTTCAAACTTTGCCCGTCTGTTCCACATTACATGCGTGGCCTTAGCCGAGCAGTATTTCCTGTATGAACTTCTCCCACTGGAATTCCGGGACCAAGCTCAACACGTCCCCGATGGCATGACCGCCGTCTTGCAGACGCGCCTCCGAACCCGGGCTGAGCCGCGTGTGGAGCGCGCCGACCGACTCTTCCATCCAACGCTGCGCCAGCCGTCCGTGCAGGAGATTTTTCATGTTGCCGTCCACCGCCGGAGCTTGCACGGCCACCAGCCAGCCCTGGCCGTAAGGGTCCTGATGAGCGAGGGAAGGATCGGAGAGGACCAGGGGATTGACCTCGATGACTTCGCCCTCGATGGGCGAGAGCATCTCGAAGCGATGGCTGCCCCGGCCAATCGTCCAGCCGCGCTCACCTTGCCGCAGCCAACGGCCTCGCGCCGGCAGATCAATCTGATCGATCTGGCCCACCACCCGCGCGGCGAAATCATCCAGGCCGATGCGCACCACTTGGCGCGATTCTTTCATCGCCCAGGTGTGCCCAGGATGGTAAGCAAGATGGGCGGGCGCCTTGAACCCTCCTACGACGTTCATCGGGAAGGACGACGCTTCATCCCGCGCTTCCGGCGCCGCGCTCTTCACTTCCATGCGGCGCGCTTGCCGCCTCTGCAAGTAGTAGTCGTGCGCAACCAAAAGGATGAATGTTGCCAGAACCAGTGTGGGGACCATTTGCCACTCCGCGGTGCTCAGCCACCTTGCTGCGAAGCCGAAGCACTTGAAACTCACCTTTGCTTAAGGCAATTGGGCGGCCATTGGCTGCGGCGCCGTAGCGGGCTGCCAGAGGTTCCAACGTATGTAGATACAGGTGGTTAGAAAGCATTGTGGATACCCCACAAATCGGGGCAAACATTCAAGATTCCCCGCCTTTGTTGTATATCTCAATAGCGTTCTTTGCGAATGGTAAGCGATGACCAGCCAACAGGCTGTGTTTTCTACGGGATGCTTGCCTGTTGCGGAACGCAACGGCGGCCATGTAGAAATTAAACATTCTAACACTTGATTGGCACCAGCCAATTCGATGCTGCGGCGCAGTGCGGTGGACCCGCAAATTAAAGTCAAGCCGCAAAATACCAAGCGCATAACGCAATGCTTGGTGGGCCGTGGGGAAGAACCGCCCCGATGCATTGTGGCGACGCGCTTGCTTTATGATGTTGGTCAGATTCCTTCAATTCTTTCAAAAAAATCCCTCTTAGGTTCACTTCAAGCTTGTCAGCGCCACGTGGAGAATGTTAATCTGACGTGTCTTCAGGGCCATCTATTCACACTTTTCTGATTGACTGCACGCAGCCGTGCCTGGTGAGCTGTTCACTCTTCTCCCCGCCCGGCAAGGAAAACGTGATTCCACCCGCCAACGCCCGCAGGGATTGCTGACGGATCGGTATGGCACGGGCGTCCGAAGCTGTGAAAGAATCAGCTTCGGCATCGATAGATTGAGCTTTCGACGATACGTTTTGAAGGTTCTGATCGTCAACGGCGGAGAATGACTAGTATGTCGTTTCACTTAAACATGTTCACATCACATCATTAAAGCGTCCAACTTCTTCCAGCGATGAACCACGGGTGCGGCGTTGATTTCGGCAACCCCGAGCAGGATTCGATCCCGCA
>JBEKNU010000112.1:0-22565 GCA_049522495.1 Terriglobia bacterium | reverse complement strand
ACAGAGGGCACGGAGGGCACAGAGAACGTACTAAGACAAGAACTGTGGGTCAATAAGCCAAGGAAGCGGAATCCTCGCCTGCGCCAGCCCAAGTATTTTCCTCTGTGGTCTCTGTGCGCTCTGGGGTGAGTCTATTCTTCTGGCGCGGAATCATCTGGACGAACCTCGGCGCACGTGCGAGAATTTTAGAGGGCAGGATTTAGAAGTCAGGAGGGGGAAAGTTCCATTCTGACTCCTGACTCCTGACTCCTGACTTCTGTCTTCTCTTGGAATTTCCCATGTCCTTAAAACGCATTCTGATCACCAACGACGATGGGATAAACGCTCCGGGCATCAAAGCGCTTGAGCAGAGCTTGGCGGGGGCGGGTGAGGTGACCGTCATCGCTCCGGACCGGGAGATGAGCGCCACCAGTCAATCGATCAGCCTGCATACGCCCTTGCGCGTCCACCGGATTGATGACCGGCATTATGGCATTGGCGGCACACCGGCCGATTCGGTGATTCTGGCTCTCTACCACATTCTGCCGCAGCGGCCTGACCTGGTGGTGAGCGGGATCAATCCTGGCGGAAACATGGGCGAAAACGTGGTTTACTCCGGAACCGTGGGTGGGGCGATGGAAGCGGCGGTGCACGGTGTGCCGTCCTTCGCCATCTCCCTCGCGTCGCGGAAGAATCTGGACTTTTCCTCAGCCGCAGCATTCGCGGCGCAACTGGCCACCAAGATCCTGGAAGAGGGCTTGGAGCGGGGAGTGTGCCTGAACGTGAACGTGCCGCGCGGTGAAGTGCGCGGCGTGCGCATTACCCGCCAGAGCCAGAAGATTTCGCAAAACATCGTCCTGGAACAACGGGACCCGCGCGGGCGCCCGCATTATTGGCTCGACGAGACGGTGGAATTCGATGAGGTCGAGCCCGATTCCGATTACGGCGCCATTCTCTCGCACGAGATCTCCGTGACCCCTCTTCAGGTTGACCGTACGCATCACCCCAGCCTCAACCATATTTCCCGTTGGCTGCCGGCGTTGCAGATGGTCAAGAAGTAGCGGCGCATCCCCGTCTCCCGTCGAAGAAGAGGAGACCCGCAATTCATTCGTCGACATCCGCGCATCGCGCACTTGAAGATGCCCTACCTACCTTGACCGTTTTGTGAAGACTGTGTTAGGTTGATTTTCTTGCATAGGATTTACGTCTAAAGTGGAGGGATCGGCTTGATTGCTCCGGCGGGGCAGGCGCTGAAGCACACAGCCCTGAATGCCATCCATCGGGCGAGTGGCGCCAAGATGGTGGATTACTGCGGCTGGGACATGCCGGTGGAATATTCCGGCATCACCCGCGAGCACCTTGCGGTGCGCACGGCCGCCGGACTCTTTGACGTGAGCCACATGGGGGAAATTGAGGTTCGTGGCCCCCAGGCTTTGGCGTTGCTGCAACACGTGACCTCCAACGATGTCTCCCGCTTGCAAGATTATCAGGCTCAATACAGCGCGCTGATGCTGCCCAGCGGCAGCGCCATCGATGATTGCGTGGTGCACCGATTCGCCCCGGATCACTACCTTCTATGCGTGAACGCCGCGAATACGGATAAGGATTACGTTTGGATCGTTCAGTGCAATTCGTTTGGCGCAGAGGTATGCAACGTTTCCGCGCAATACTCGCAGATTGCCTTGCAGGGCCCGCGCGCGGTGGAGATCCTGGCGAAGGTGGCGGAAACTTATCCCGGGGATTTGAAATATTATTGGTTCCGCCGCGCCCGCTGCGGTGGCGTCGAAGGCATCCTGGCGCGTACCGGCTATACGGGCGAGGACGGTTTTGAGTTCTATTTCCCTCCCGCCTCCTCCGCCCATTTGTGGAACACGTTGTTGGACGCCGGCCGGGCGGAAGGACTGATTCCTGCGGGACTCGGCGCGAGGAACACGCTGCGCCTCGAAGCGGGATTCGCACTCTACGGGCACGAACTGGATGAAGAAACCACGCTTCTCGAAGCGAACCTGGGCTGGATCGCCAAACTCGAGAAGGGAAACTTTGTGGGCCGGGACGTCCTGTTGCAGCAGCGCGCGCAGGGAACGGCGAAGAAGCTCGCCGGATTTGAGATGATCGATCGTGCCCCCGCGCGCGACGGCTATGCGGTTTGGGTCAATGGAAAGAAAGCCGGCAAGGTCACCAGTGGTTCCCCGGCGCCCTATCTCAAGAAGAATATCGGGATGGCTTACGTGCCCTCGGATGCCGCGGACTTGGGCCGTGAAATCCAAATTGAAATCCGCGGACGACTCGCATCCGCGCGAGTCGTCGCATTACCTTTCTATAAGCGTCCGAAGCAAGAAGCGAAGGCTTGACGGAAGTTTCCGCCAGAACGACGCCCACGCCGGTGCTCCGATGGGGGCCGCACCGCCCCGGGCGAAGTCAAAAAGGGAGAAAATCCTGACATGTACCCTCCAGAACTCCTTTACACCAAAGACCACGAGTGGATCCGGGTGGACGAATCTGTGGGAACCATCGGCATTACCGATTACGCGCAAAAGGAATTGGGCGATGTTGTGTTCGTGGAGCTCCCCAAGCCGGGCGATCACGTGACGGCATCAGAGTCTTTCGGGACGGTCGAGTCCGTCAAAGCCGTTTCCGAAATTTACTCACCGGTGAGCGGGGAAGTGACTTCCGTCAACGGTAAACTCCAAAACAACCCGGAGATAGTAAACGCCGATCCCCATGGCGACGCTTGGCTGATCCGCGTGCAGCTTGCCGATCGCCGCGAAATTGACAAGCTGATGACGGCGGATGAATACGAGGCTTACATCCAGCAGGAAAAGGCCCATTGATGCGCTACTTGCCGAACTCTACTGCCGACCGGCAAGCCATGCTCAGGGCCACCGGCCACGCTCATATCGATGAACTGTTCGCGCAGATCCAAGCGGATCTGAGGTTCAAAGGAAAACTAAACCTTCCCGGGCCGCTCTCCGAAGCCGAAATCCTGGAGTTCTTCCAACAAGCGGCGGCCCAGAGCAGCCGCGAGTACGTTTCCCTGCTGGGCGCTGGCGCCTATTCGCACTATCGCCCCGTAGTGGTTGATGCCTTGCTCTCGCGTGGCGAGTTCTTTACGGCCTACACCCCTTACCAAGCCGAAATTTCGCAAGGAACCCTGCAGGCCATGTTCGAGTTTCAAACCATGATGACGCAACTCACGGGGCAAGAAGTCAGCAACGCCTCGCTTTACGACGGCTCGACGGCCACCACCGAAGCGACGCTCTTTGGCTTGCGTGTTGCGCGGCGTCGCCGGGTGTTGTTGGCGAGAACGCTCCATCCGGAATACCGCCAAATTCTCCGAACTTATGTCCAAAACCAGGACGTGGAGCTGGTGGAAGTCCCCTACGCGGCTTCCGGACGGATTGACATGGCGCAACTCGAATCCGCGGTGGACGCCCGGACCGCCGCCGTAGTAATCCAGTCCCCCAACTTCTTTGGCGCCTTGGAGCGCATCCCGGAGATTGCCTCCATCGCCCACCGGCAGGGCGCGCTTCTGATCGTCGCGGTCACGGAGCCGCTCTCTCTGGCCATCGTCAAACCTCCCAGCGAGGCCGATATCGTGTGTGGCGAGGCGCAATCGTTCGGAGTGCCGGTGGCTTTCGGCGGTCCCTACGTGGGTTTCCTGACCACTCAGGAGAAGTTCCTTCGGCAAATGCCGGGCCGCCTGGTGGGCCAGACCGTTGACACCGAGGGCCGGCGCGGCTTCGTGCTGACTCTCGCCACGCGCGAGCAACACATCCGGCGCGAGAGAGCTACTTCCAATATCTGCACGAATCAATCGCTGTGTGCCCTCGCCGCAACCATTTACCTCAGCCTGTTGGGCAAAACGGGATTGCGCCTACTCGCCGAGCAGAATCTGGCCAAGGCTCACTACGCCGCCGGGCGACTGCGGGAAATTCCCGGAGTTGTGACACCCTTCACCAGCCCGTGCTTTAATGAGTTCGTCGTAAAGGTCCCCGGTGATGCCGAGTGCTTACTGGAGGACTTGCGGGGCGAAAAGATTGTCGGCGGCCTGCATCTCGGTGAATTCTATCCGGAACTCACGAACCACCTTTTGCTGTGCTTCACGGAATTGGTGAGCCGGGCGGCCATTGACCGTTTGGTGGCGGTGTGCCGCCAGTTTTCCGCCAGCCCGCGCCTCACGGGTCCGCCTCCCGCGAAGCGGGACACCGTGGGTAGCCGTAGGTGAAACCTACGGAAATGGAAGCCGAGAGATAATTCCGGCCCGGGAGGGGCCGAACCTTTACTGGGTCAACCCCGTTGGGGTTGGGAAGATCGGGTGGGCTCTGCTATCCGCAGGTTAAGACCTGCGGCTACCCACGGTCGGCCCCAACCGGGGCCGGACAGGAGCGGCTCCCGGTCCGCTCGCCCTCTAACGAAAACTTATGACCATGGAAAATCGCATTCGCGAAGCTCGACCCCACGTCACCCGCAACGAGGCCCTGATCTTCGAGCGTAGTACACCGGGTAAAGCCGGGGCCGAACTTGCGCCCCTGGACGTCCCTGCCGTCTCACCCGCCGAGGTGCTGGGCGCGGACTTGGTGCGCGGGGAGGTGGAGGGCTTTCCGGAGGTTTCAGAATTGGAAGTCATCCGCCACTTCACGCGGCTTTCCACCTGGAACTACGGCGTGGACACGGGACTCTATCCGCTCGGTTCATGCACGATGAAGTACAACGCGCGCATTAATGAAGTGGTGGCGCGGTTGGAGGGCCTGGCGACGGAGCATCCCTACACACCGGATGCGCTGGCCCAAGGTTGCTTGCGGATTCTGCACGAAACCGCCCGCTGCCTCCAGGAAATTACCGGCATGGATGCCGTTTCCCTTCAGCCCGCCGCGGGCGCGCAGGGAGAGTTGACCGGTATCTTGATGATGCGGGCCTTCCTCGCCGAGCACGGCAACCCCCGCAAATACATCCTGATTCCTGACTCCGCGCACGGCACGAACCCGGCCAGCGTGGCCATTTCCGGCTATGAGGTGCGCCCCCTCAAGTCAAATGAGCAGGGCTGTATCGATGTTTTTGACCTCGCCCGCGCCATGGATGCGGACGTGGCGGCTTTGATGCTGACCAATCCCAATACGCTGGGGATTTTCGAAACGGAAATCGGCAGGATTACGAACATCGTCCACGCGCGCGGCGGCCTTGTTTACATGGATGGCGCCAACATGAATGCGCTGGTGGGAGTGGCGCGGCCCGGAGACTTTGGCATCGACGTCATGCATCTGAATTTGCACAAAACGTTCTCCACTCCTCACGGGGGCGGCGGTCCCGGTTCGGGCCCCGTGGCCGTGAAGAAAATCCTGGAGCCGTATTTTCCCTCCCCTACCGTGGAAAAATCACCGGAAGGTAATTTCCGCCTGAATTACGACCGCCCCCGGAGCATCGGGCGCGTGCGCGCTTTTCTGGGGAATTTCGGGATGGCCGTTCGCGCCCTCGCCTATATGCTGGCGAACGGACCGGAAGGGTTGCGGCAAACCACCGAAGATGCGGTCTTGAACGCCAACTATGTGCGCAGCCAATTGCGCGAATCCTATGAACTCCCCTTCGACCGGCCCTGCATGCACGAATGCGTCTTCTCCGACCGGCGGCAAGCGGCAAAAGGCGTCCATACCATGGACATCGCCAAGCGCCTGATCGACTACGGATTCCACCCCTACACCACAGCATTTCCCCTGATCGTGTCGGGCGCGATGATGATCGAGCCCACCGAGAGCGCCAGCAAAGAGGAGTTGGACGCCTTCATCGACGCCCTTCAGGCGATCGCGGACGAGGTCGAGCAAGATCCGCAATTCGTTCTGAAGGCGCCCTACACCGCGCGCGTCACCCGACTTGACGAAGTCGCCGCGGCCCGCAAGCCGGTGCTGCGCTGGAAGCCTGCGCCGGCGCCGTCAAAACCGTAAGCCTCGCAGAGGGCAAAAGGACAGCACATGTTGGCGCTTGCAAATTTACGCAATATGCGTAACAATTTACGCATTATGCGTAAAACCGCGACATTGGAGGCGCTTTTCCCGAAGACCCGGCAGGGGATTCTCGCCGCAGCGCTTACCCAGCCGGAGAAGTGGTGGTTTCTCTCGGAGCTCGCTCGGTTCCTTGGCACCACGCCTTCCAGCCTGCAGCGGGAGCTTTCTGCGCTCGTTGACACCGGCATCCTGGAGCAGAGACGGGAAGGAACCCGTGTTTATTTCAGGGCTCAGAAGCGATCCCCCATCTACCGCGAATTACGGGGAATCGTCGAAAAGACCGCCGGGATCATTCCGACCCTTCAGACCATCCTGACGCCTTTGGGGCGAAAGATCCTCTGCGCATTCGTCTACGGATCCGTTGCTCGGGCGCAGGAGCACGCCACCAGTGACATCGACTTGATGAGTATCGGCCAAATTGGCCTCTCGGAATTAACCCCAGCGCTTCGCAAGGCCGAGCGCGCTCTTGGCCGCGACTTGAATGCCACAACTTATTCGGTCGATGAATTCCGTGGCAAGGTTGAGAAGAACGACCATTTCTTGACCGCAGTTTTGAAGCGCCCAAAGCAGTTTGTCAAAGGAACGGAACGTGAGCTGGACGCAATTATTGGCAAATAAAGCCGTAGGAGGTCATCAATGCCAGCGTCCGATCGTCGGGACTTTTTGAAACAATCCGCCGCCCTATTAGCCCTGGGAGGGACACAACCCATGTCAGGTGAGCCACTTCTCGAAAAAACTCCCTCGGAATTCGCCGCGTTTCAAGCCCGGCGACGAAAGGAACTGTGGAGCTTGCTGGGAGATTTGCCTTGGGGGCATAAGCCCGGCCCGGCCACGGTACTGGCGACGGAAAAGCACGACGGCTACACCCTTGAGCGCCTGGTCCTCGACCTGAACGGGGTCGAACCGGTTCCCGCGCTGCTGCTGATCCCCGACAAACGCGCCGCGCGCGCCCCCGGCCTGCTCTACATCCACTGGCATGCCGGGATGTATGACCTGGGCAAGGAACAGTTGCTGACCGGGGTTAGTGCCCAGCCCGCCTATGCCCCGGTCTGCGCTGAAAAGGGATTGGTGACCCTGGCCATCGACAGTTGGTGTTTCGGCGAGCGGAAACACGATGAGAACGGCAGCGCGGGTGAGGAGTATGCCTTCAAGTACATGATTTGGAACAGCCAGGTCCTTTATGGAATGATGATGTTCGACGAATTCCGCGCCATGGATTACCTGGCCAGCCGGCAGGAGGTGGATGCCAGCCGCTTGGGCGCGCTGGGAATGTCCATGGGTTCAACCAAGGCGTGGTGGCTGGCGGCGCTCGATCCGCGGGTGCGCGTCTGCATGGATGTTTGCTGCCTTACCGATTTCGAAGAGCTCATCAAACTCCACAATCTGTTTCACCATGGGATTTACTATTTTGTGCCTTCCCTGCTCAAGCATTTTCAGACGGCGCAGATCAATGAGCTCATCGTACCGCGCGCCCATCTGAGTGTAAACGGCCGCCTGGACGAGTTGACCCCTCCCGCTGGAGTGGAGCGGATTCGTGATTACCTGTTGCCACTCTACCAAAAGTATGGAAAGGCCGAAGACTGCCACATTGAACTGTTTGATTGCCCGCACAAGGAGCTCCCCCAGATGCGCAAACTCATCCTGGATTGGATGGATACCTATCTGGTGAAACCCACGGACGGTTAACCTCCACTAGATATAGGGGTTAATCCTCCTCTAAACCCCTTAATATTGTGGTTTTCCCTTTACAAGCAACCCCCGGTATGGTAATTATGCATCGTACTAGTCAGGGGATCGCCGCGCCAGCCTGAGATTGCGCGCCAGGGTAGTGGTTTGGACTGAATCCAGTTGATTTTGGACTTTGGACCAAATGCATTATGTGGTGACGCGCTCTTCAATGCAAGATCGCAGGTCCAAAAGAGATGAAGGTGTAATTTGTATAAGCTGAAGAAACTCGAACTGCTCGGGTTCAAATCTTTCGCCGACCGGTCGCGGCTGGAATTTGCGGACGGCGTCGCCGCCGTCGTGGGACCGAATGGTTGCGGTAAGTCCAATCTTTCCGACGCCATCACTTGGGTGCTGGGTGAACAGAGTGCGCGCCTGCTGCGCGGCGAGCGTATGGCAGACGTAATTTTCAATGGTACGGGCACCCGCCCCCCCACGGGAATGGCGGAAGTCAGCATGACCCTGGTGAATCCAGAATTCATCGACGCGGGGGTACCGGAAGAAGCGGAGCCCACCCAGGAAAGTGAGCCCGCCGCCGAGGAACCCGCAGGTTTCGAACCGGAAACTCCCGGAAACGGGAATGGGAACGGAAATGGCAACGGCACGGGCGCCAAGCCGCGTACCTTTCACCACCGTTCCGGCGAAATCACCGTGACGCGCCGTCTTTTCCGCTCGGGTGAAAGCGAGTATCTGATCAACGGTGACATCTGCCGCTTGCGTGACATTCAGGACCTTTTCATGGGGACCGGGCTGGGCCCGGAGTCTTATGCCATCATCGAGCAAGGGCGCATCGGCCAGATCCTCAGCTCGAAACCGTCCGACCGGCGCCTGATTCTGGAAGAAGCCGCCGGGGTGTCCAAATTCAAAACCCGCAAGCGCCTGGCGGAGGCCAAGCTGGAATCGGCCCGGCTGAACCTGTCGCGCATCGCTGACATCCTGGAAGAAGTTACCAAGCAAGTGAGCTCGTTGAAGCGCCAGGCCTCGAAGGCGCGGCGCTACCGTGAACTTCACGATGAGCTGCGCGGCCGCCTGAAGACCGTCCTGACCTCGCGCCTGAAGGCCCTGGAGGTTGAGTTCCAGCGGCTGCGCACGGAACTTACGCAGGCGCAGGAAACTTGCCTGGCGACGGCCCAGGAATTGGAAGTGTTGGAGCACGAGCAGAAGGGCGCCACGCAGCGGTATGAAGACCTGGAAGATCAACTCACCCAGTGCCGCGAGCGTTTATCCCAGGGTGACCTCGAGCGCGAACGCCTGCTCTCCCGCCACGAGCAGGTCAAGCAACAAACCGGAAACCTGGAGGCGCGCACGGAGGAAGCCGCGCGCGAAAGCTCCGAGCTCCAGGCGCAGCTTGCCACTCTCGAGCAGCAGACGGCGGAGCGCGCCCAGCACGTGGAGAAATTGCAGCAGGAATTTGCCGCGGCGAAGGACACGCTGGCCCAACTGGTCATGCGCCAGGAGGATCAGAACTTCCAGCTCGGCGCCGCCGAACAGGACGTGGAAACTTGCCGCCAATCCCTGCTGGCGGCCGTAAGCCATGCAGCGGAGCTTCGCAATCAGCTTGTGCAAGCAGAAGAGGCGGGCCTGGCTGTCGACCGCCAAGCGGCTCGTACCGCTGCGGAGAAGTCGCGTATTGAAGCTGAGCATTCCCGGCTGGTCGCGGAGCTTGAGGCTTACCTTTCGGAGCATCAGCGAGATGCCAGCACGCTCGCGGAGTTGGCAGAATCCGTTTCCCAAACCACGCGCGACCTGGAACAGGCTCGCAGCGAAGAGATCTCCCTGCGCTCGCAGGTCGAAGCCCTGGGCCGTGAGTTTTCCGGCAGCATGGCCCGCAAAGAAGCGCTGGAGCAATCCCTGGCACGCCACGCGTACAGTACGGAGAGTGTGCGGCGCCTGCTTTCCGGCGAGATCCCGGTGAACGGGCACTCGTTCCAACCCCGCGGGTTGCTGGCCGATTTTGTGGAAGTCTCACCAGGTTACGAAGAAGTGGTGGAGGAATTCCTGAAGCAGGAGTTGGAGTGCGTGGTGGTGGAGCAACATGCGCAGGCCCGATCGGGAATTGCCTTGTTGCAGAGCCAAGGTACGGGACGCTCCACCTTTTTCGTCACCCATTTGCCTTCCCTCGGGCACTCCCGAGGCAACGGCGACTCGCCGATTCGCACTGAACCCGGGGTTGTGGCAGCCGTTCAGGAACTGGTGCGCTTTGAAGCCAGGTTGGGCTTAAACGGCGATATGGTTCTGCCGGCCCTCGCGAACGCCTACCTGGTGGAAGATGATGCCGCCGCCGAACGCCTGGCGAGCGCCTACCCGGACTGCCACTTCCTGACGACGAAGGGCGCGCACTACCAGCATCGTATGGTTTCAGGCGGCAAAGGCTCGAGTGCCGGGCCCCTGGCTTTACGGCGTGACTTTCGCGAGCTGGAGCGGCGAACGGCGGAAATGGAAACACAGATCCGCGCCAGCGAGGCTGCTTTGGTGGAAGCCGAAAGCCGGGCGAAACGCCTGGAAGCGCAACTGAAGGATCTGACCGGCAGCCAGATGGAAGCAGAGAAGAAGGCCGTGGTCGCCGATGAGAAGCTTCGCCAGACGCGCGAGAGCCGCGAGCGTACGCGCCAGCAGCTCGATGCACTCCTCGCAGAGGCCGCGGTGCTCGAGCGCGAGCGCGCCAGCGTGGACGAGCGCCTGGGGAACCTAGGCACCGAACTGGAAGCCGCCGGCATCGCCAAGACACAATGCGACGAGGCTATCACCCTTGCCGCCCAGCGGGCGCGCGAACTCCGCGCGGGCTTGGACCGGCTGGCGCAGGAGATCGCCGACGCTCAATCCGCGGCCCGGGCTCTGGAGGAAAGAACCCGCGCAGCGGAAGCGGAAGCCGCGCGGCTTCTGGCGGCAGCGCAGGATTTTCACAGCCGCATTGCCCGACTGGCCCAACAAACGGAGATTTGGCAGCAGGAGCGCGCGCGCCTGGCGCAAGAGAGTGATGCCCACCAGCTTCGGCTGCAACAACTTCAACTCGAACTGCAAGCGGCGCGAGTTGAGCTGCACAACCTCGAGGAGGAATCCCGCACCGTCCGGGCCGAGCGCGATACTCTGGGTCCGCGCGTGGACGCGGCGCGGGCGGAACTCGAGGCCCGGCGCCAAAAGCGCTCGGAGGTTGAGGTGGCGCTGGCGCGCGCGGAATCCGACTACGCACACCACTCGCAGCAATGCCGCGATGAATTGAACACGGACCCCGCCGCCCTCCTGGCGGAATTGGCGCCCGAAGCGGTTCTGGCGGGCGAAGCCTTGCAGATTGCCGAAGAAGAGCTGCGCCAATTGAAGACGCGCCTTGAGAACCTGGGGCCGGTCAACATGATGGCCCTCGAAGAACTTCAGGAAGCGGAGGAGCGCCTGGCTTTCCTCGATACGCAGCGCCAGGACCTACTCGCTTCCATCGAAGACACTGCGCAGGCCATCCGTGAAATCGATCAGGTCTCCCGCCAGCAGTTTCTGGAGGCGTTCAAAGCGATCAACGCCTACTTCGCGGAATCGTTCCGGGTGCTTTTTGGCGGCGGCCTGGGGGAAATGCGGCTGGCCGATGAAAATGACGCCGACAGTGGAATCGACGTCGTGGCGCAGCCGCCCGGAAAGCGCCTGCAAAATGTGCTCCTGCTTTCCGGCGGCGAGAAGGCCATGGCGGCGCTCGCCTTGCTCATCGCCATCTTCCGTTACACTCCCAGCCCCTTCTGCGTCCTCGATGAGGTTGACGCGCCGCTGGACGAATCGAACATCGAGCGGTTCACCCGCATGATCCAACACATGAGCCGCCACACGCAGTTCATCCTGATCACCCACAGCAAACGCACCATGGAGATCGCGCAAGTCATGTACGGCGTCACCATGGAAGACCCGGGTGTCTCCAAACTCGTGTCGGTGCGCTTTGATGCGTTCACCCGCGATCCTGTCGCCGTGCCGGCCTGAGGGCTCTGCCGCCCCACCCGCATTCCATGCGGCTCCGCTCGACTCCAAGGGTTGTGTGGCTAGGTGACTCTCACCCCTTAGTTAGTAGGCCGCGCGAAAATTTCTCCGGCGCTTTTTCCGTTGACAACATTGCGAGTTGTTTTAGAATGTCAGGGCTCTGAACCAACACAATGCCATCTACAAGACAAATGGTTTTGCTCGAAACGTATTTGCCCGGTGTCAAGCTTTTTTCGCGGGGGAAGGTCCGGGACGTTTATGAGCTCGGCGACAAGCTGCTGGTGGTCGCCACCGACCGCCTTTCCGCCTTTGATGTGGTGATGCGCGAAGGCATACCGGACAAGGGGCGGGTGCTGACCCAGCTTTCCTGCTTCTGGTTTAATCTCATCAAGGATGAGATTCGGCATCATTTCATTACCGCCAAGGTGGCGGACTATCCCCGGGAGTTGCACCCTTTCGCGGACCAACTGGAAGGGCGCTCCATGCTCGTTGAGAAGGCGCAGACTTTCCCCATCGAGTGCGTGGTGCGTGGATACCTGGCGGGGTCAGGCTGGAAAGAATACCGCGCCACGGGAAGCGTGTGCGGCATCAAGCTTCCCGCCGGACTGCAGGAGGCATCGCACCTCGAAGACCCCATTTTTACGCCAGCCACCAAAGCGCAGACCGGCCATGACGAAAACATCACCTGGGAGGATATGGTCGCGCGCGTGGGGAAAAAGGCGGCCGAAGAGTTGCGCGAATTGAGCTTAGGACTCTACCGCAAAGGCCGGGAGTTCGCAGCGGGGCGTGGCATCGTCATCGCGGATACCAAGTTTGAGTGGGGGCTCAATGGCGATCAAGCGATCTTGATCGACGAGGTGCTGACTCCCGACTCGTCACGATTCTGGCCGCTGCACGATTATGCGCCGGGAAAGCCCCAGCCTTCATTTGACAAGCAGTTCGTCCGCGACTACCTGGAGTCGCTCCACTGGAATAAACAACCTCCGCCGCCGCCCCTGCCGCCCGAGGTGGTGGAGAAAACCAGCGAGAAATACCGCGAAGCATATCGCTTGCTGACAGGAGATTCCCTCCGTTAGGTGAGTCCGGTGGAGTTTGCGAGCGCGCCATGGTCACATGGAATTGGCTGGATTGTATTCTCGCGGCGATTGTCGTGGCTTCCGTTATAACGGCCATGATGAAAGGGTTTGTCCAGGAACTGATCTCCCTGGCGTCGGTGGTGATCGGCCTGGCGGTGGCGGCCATCGGCTATACCCGCGCCGCGTTGTGGTTCGACGATTTGACCAAGTCGCACGAAGTCGCCCTGGGCTTGGGATTTCTGGTTCTGTTCCTGGGCACGTTACTGGTGGGAACGCTGGTGGGACTACTGGCGCGCAAGCTCATCAAGACCGCGGGAATCCAGTGGTTCGACCGGTTCTTAGGCGGGATCTTCGGCTTGGTAAGGGGAGTATTGGTCGACGCCATCCTTCTGATGGCCCTGCTGGCCTTCGCGATCAAACCGGACGCCGTGCGGCAATCGGCTTTGGCGCCCTATGTGACCACCGGGGCGCGCGTCATTGCGCTCGTTATGCCGGGAAACCTGCGCGCCCAATTCCATCTGGGCTTTGAAAAATTCCGGGACGCGCTGATTCAGAACGACAAGGGACCGGCCAAACCCTAAGCCGTGAGTTCCACAATTTCCTTTTGATCGGAGTATGCCTGTGAAAG
Source organism: Terriglobia bacterium (assembly GCA_049522495.1). Taxonomy (GTDB): domain Bacteria; phylum Acidobacteriota; class Terriglobia; order UBA7540; family UBA7540; genus Bog-366. The sequence continues at coordinate 9,207 of JBEKNU010000112.1, read as the reverse complement.
ACCAACTCGAATCCCTCATAAATCAGATGATTGAGCACGGGATTCTTTATACCGATGCTGTTTGCGAATTTGAGAAACGGTTCATCAAACGAATGCTGGAAAAGAACAACGGCAATCATTCCAAGGCTGCTGTGGCTCTGGGCATTCATCGCAATACCCTAAGCCGGAAAGTGGATGACCTGGGCCTTGACCATCGGCCCAAGCGACGCGCTCGCGCGCATGCCGCCCGCTGACGGATAGCGGCATCTCACCGCGAAATCCTAATCCCTCTGGGCTAATCGGTGTGGACAGGTTAAGCAGATGCGGACAACGACGCCCGGTCTGCCCACAGAGGCGTACCTGCGGATTCCCCAATTGACGGGGAAAGACAAATTGCTTTGGGTGGGAAACCAGGGGACGCGTTGAGGCAGGGTCACCGGCGAGCGCCGGCGCCCTGCCTCGCGAAAGTCAGTTGCTCGGCGGCGTGGTCCGGTGGGCCGGGGGGTGAGCCGGGGGGTGAGCCGGCGGCTTCGGCTTAGGCTTGGATTGGGCCGCTTCTTTTGCCGCCGCCAAGCTCTCGTCGTCGATGGTCCCGTCGAGGGTCAACGAGAAGTTCGGTGTCGTAGTTTTATCGGCGATGCTTCCCTTGAAGGACGCGACCAGACTGCCCTTCTCAAGATACTTGGCGTCCGGCTGATTATCGCGGAGCAGAATGTCGGCGGTGTCCGACGCCTTGCTCTCATCGGTAATTGCGATCCCCACTATGAATGTGCCTGCATCCGGTCCCTTCTCGGCACTGACGACCTTTCCGCCGTAACCGAATGATTGACCCTTCGTCTGGTCCCACACTTGTGTCGCTTGGTCTCCCCCCGCCTTTATCGTGTCTTCGAGGCTGTAAAAATAGTCTATAGCCTTATTTCCTGTGGGCTTATGTCTCTCCGCGGGTGTGACTTTAAATCCATCGGGAGGATTGACGGTGGTTTTGGCTAGTTCCAGCACGTCTTGCTCGCCCGCATTCGAACCATGGCGGCTCACGTAAGAACGCTCAAAGTATTGTTGCATCGCAGCGGCGCTCGACGCCGCGGTCGAATTTGGAGCCTTCGCCAGAACCGCCGCACGGGCTAAGTTCCAAAGTCCATTGTCGTAGTCGGGCGGGGTGGAGGATAAGTACGCAACGCCCAGCCGTTCAAAGGCGAAAGCATCGCTGGGATTATCGGTGTCAGCGGCCTTCAGCGCGGGAATGGCCTTGGCGTAATCCTTGCGCGCCACGGCCACAAACCCGACGGTCCCATTGAAAAGCGCACGTTTGGTGGCGACGTATTGGTTGAAGTCCGAATCGCTGACGTTGGCGGGCTTTTGAACCTTCTGGAGCACCTCCAGCCCGTGGTTCGCGTCACTTTCAGCGCGCGACAGCTCTGCAGTCGAGTCGGGATCGGTCCCCTTGAAGGTGAATGGGAACACGAAGCTAAGGAAGGCCAGCGCGTCCAGATTATTAGGATCGGCCTGCAGAACCTTGTGCCCTGCGTCGACGGCCTTGGGCACGTCATTCGATTGAAAATAGGCGCTCATGACCTTTACAAGGACGTCGGCCTTGACAATCGAATTGGGATACTTCTGAAGGAACGCGTCAGCGAGCGGAATGAGCTTCGCCGGTGTTTTCTCGTTAGCGAGCGCCATGTACGCGTCGTATTCATCACGGCCGCTCCATTGGGGCGTGGCTTGCGTTGCCTGTGGTGGCGCCTCGGTGCGGGCCACGAGGGTGAGATCGGCGGAGTGGCCGATGCGGTTTGCGGGCTCGGCCGCAATGGCGACGCACGAAAGGCTGACCAGCAAAGTGAGGGTCAAGACCACAGTGGTTTTCTTCATCGTCCAGCTACCTCGATGTTGGAATGGTGAATCGTATGTGACCTGGGCGCACCCGATACAGAAATCGCCAGAGACCGGACAGGCCTCCCGCGCTGGAACTGCTCTTTGAACTACCTGCGATTCTTCTGATGTCTCTATCCAAATACCAATTCTTGATGGAATTTTCAAGTAAAATCTCACTTTACGATCCAACCCAATTCCCTTTCTTTCCATTTGGATGCTAAAGTCGCGTCCGGCGTCTCCCCATTATGTTGTTTTACTGTTCCTTTCTTGGCCCGAGCAGTTCCCGACTGTGCAAATCTCGTTTCGCCCCCCCCAGGCGGCCCGCCACGGGACCCGCAGTCTCCCTTGCGGGGCGGAGCCCGTCCCTTCTAAAATCGCCCTATGCTGGACGACTTGCCCCCTCATGAACGCTTACGGCAACGGGCCGAACAGGCCGTCGCAGTTTCTTCGCGCGCGGAAATTGAGAGCTTCTTCAAAGAAACCGCGAAAGAGGTGCTGATGGGGCTGGCGCGCAATCCCCATTTGCAGGAGCGCGATCTGCTCCGCCTGCTCGAGCGCAAAGACCTGGCGCACGAGGTCGTTCGCGAACTTGCCCACCACAAGGAGGTCCGGCGCAGCTACACCGTCCAACTTGCCTTGGTGAGGCATCCCAAGACGCCGCGGATGGTTTCCCTGCCCCTGATGAAATTTCTCTATCTCTTCGACCTGCTGCGCGTGGCGCAAACTCCGGCTGTCCCTGCCGACGTCAAGATGGTCGCGGAAGAAGCCATCCTCAGAAAGCTGGAGGGCATGCCGCGCGGGGAAAAAATCTCGCTCGCCCGGCGGGGCACCGGACGCATTGCCGCCAGCCTCCTTCTTAACCCCGATCTGGAATTGATCCGTGCCGCCCTCGATAACCCTTACCTGACCGAAGGCCACTTGCTCAAGGTGCTCGCCCGAGAAGGTCTGCCGCCCACCGTCGTAGACCAACTGGCCCGGCACCAGCGATGGTCGCATCACTACCATTTGCGTCTCGCGCTCATCCGCAATCCGCTCACCCCATTCGCCCGAGTGCTCGCCTTCCTTCCCGACCTGGCGGTCACCGACCTGCGTGACATATGCCTGGACCGCCGCATGCCCCAGCCCGTGCGCATGTATATCGAGGCCCACTGCGCTGCCCGACTGAACAAGCAGCGGCGCCGCCCCGCCCAGGACTGACGCCTTTCTGAACGCCTTTAGCTATCTACCCAGTACTGACAATTCGCAAGCCTGACTGGTTCCCTTTTTTCTCCTAGCCAACCCCAAATTTATCCTCGCCAGAGACGATCGAGGGATAAGCCCCTTCTGGTTTCTGCTCACTGATTTCCCTGCTTTCTCCCGCACTACCAATTCCCCCGGAAGCGCGCTAAGATGAATACGCGCTGCGGGCACTTGGGAAGGCCCCCGCGGCAGGCCCTTCTGTCGCCCGCTGCCATTCGTCAACCGACGGATGGCGGCTTGATGGTGGTTCTTCCCGTCCTGGCAACGATGCCATCTGAGGTTATCAGCGAGTTCGATCCCGGCCTCTGAAGGAGGAGCCATGGCCCTCAATCGACTAACTAAATTTTTCACTGGACCCTCACCGCATCTGAGTCGCGATGACGCGATGAAGATCTTCACGCGAGATCATTTCAAATGTTACTACTGTGGTCTGGATGGTCAGCATGATTTTGAAAGCTGGATGATCCTGACCATCGATCATGTCCATCCGCATGCCAAGGGCGGCTCGCGGAGCATGGAAAACCTGGTGACCGCCTGCCAGCCCTGCAATCTCATCAAGGGTAAGCGGGTTTACAAATCTCTCCAGGAAGCAAAAGAGTACGTCCTCGCCAAGCGCGAGGAATGGCGGCAGATCTACCAGAAGCAGGTAAAGGCAGTGTAATGGGGCGGACGGAACGCCTTCCCCCGCTTGGCGAGAACGGGGGTTGTTCCCGCCGCAAGCCAGGTGTGCTGCGGCACGCTGGCAAGCCCGTGATTGTACCGCTGCCCGGCTGTCATAGCCGTTGTACCACTCTGAGCTCTGTTCGATCCTGAAATAGGTTTTGCCGGAGAGATGTGCAATTTGGACGTTGCCGGGCGAATTCCCCAACCCCTCCGTTTCGTCCCCACCCGCCGACCTGAAGCGGGCGCGCTGTCTCCTATCGAATCCCTTTCCCCCGCATGGAACGAAACGCTGCGCCTGCTTTTTCGTCCTTTCATCGGACGCCGTTGGATCGCCTTGAGCGTGGTGTGCCTGTTCCTGGGTGGCGGCACATCGACGGCGGCATTTCAGTGGGGCTTCACCGCCCTGCCGATGGACCTTCATGCTGCGGAGCTTCTCTTCCGCATCCGCTCGGTTATTGCCCAGCACTTGAGCTTGATCGTGCTGGCCGTCGTCCTCAGCCTGGGCCTGGTTCTCGGCCTCATCTACGCGCGGTGCGTGCTTCGATTTGTCCTGGTCGATGCCGTCATCAAACAGGACGTGGCGGTGGGCGCGGCATGGAAGAGCTTGAAATCCTTCGGCCGCTCCTACTTCCTTTGGTTGTTGGGAGTGGTGGGCGCGGTCCTGGCGGTGGTTTCTGGCGCCACAATCGTTTCTTTTCGCTATCTGAGTCTCATTCGCGCCGCCGGTCATCCGGCGTGGGTTGCTTCGCTGCTGCTGGTCACGGAGTTGGTCGCGGTCGTCTTGATAGGATTGTTGGTCGCCATCATCATCACGCTGACGGATGATCTGGTGGCGCCCTTAATGTATGCCGACAGAATCTCCCTTCCCGCCGCGTGGGCTATCGTCTGGAGAATTTCGCGCCGCGATCCCGGCACGTTTCTCTTTTACGTCGTGTTGCGCTTTGCGGTGTCGATGGGAATTAGCATTGGTGCGCTCTTCGTCCTTTTCCCAATCTTGATGGGACTATCCTCCGGGGCGTTGGTCACCACCGCGCTGGTTATTCTCGCCTTACGAATGGTAGGTCTGGCTTGGGCTTGGAATCCTCTAACGATTTTCTTGGGCGTCGTCGCCCTGGGCCTCCTCACGGGTTTGCTGTTCGCCCTACTCAGCGTGGTAGGGATGCCCGGACAGGTTTATCTGCAAAATTACGGCATACGTTTCATCGCCTCGCGCGTACCTTCTCTGGAAGCTCTTTGCCGTGCCTCAGCCCCCCTGGGCCGCCGGCGCTGATTACTGCAAATTCGGCCCTCCTGACCTACCATCCCATGTACTTCCGCGCGAGCGTGGCGGTCCGTCGCCCGCCAATGGTAGAATTCCGGATATGTTGCGGCACGGAACCCTCGCTCCGGTCTGCGCGCTGTTGCTCTGGGTGGGCGGCTGTCCCAAACGCCAGGACACCAAGAGCGTTGTGGTGTACGTTCCGACGCAGGCGCAGGCGCCGGCAGCAGCTCCAACTGCCGCGAACCAGCAGGTTCTGGTGATCGAGGAACCTGCCCCCCCCGAGCCCGAGGTGACGCCAAAGCCCCAACCCTCAGGGTCATCGAAAACCACGGGCGGTGGCCGACGAGGCAGCAGCCGTCCCGCGCACACCGATACGCCCCCCGAGCCCGATGACACCTCCACGCCGGAAACTCCCGAGACCCCACCCCCGGAGGTTCCCGCCCTCGAACCGCGCGAAAGCTCTGCACAGGAGGCGGCCCTTCGGCAACAGGTCCAGCGCTTACAGGAAGACGTCCGCCAGCGCATGGCTCGCCTGAACCCAGCCCGCCTTTCCCCCAACGAACGCAAAACGCTCGACGACGCGGCTACGTTCCTGGCGCAATCCACCCGCGCGTTCGAGAGCAGCGATCTCCAGCGTGCTTTCAACCTGGCGCGCAAAGCTTCCCTGCTGGTTGCGGCGTTGGAGTGAGATGGGTGGGCTGCTCTACCCTGCGTGGAACCCGGATCTTGCCGCGCACCGAGGGTAAACTCAGCAAATCACAGGGCACGCCTCCGCGATCCTGAATCCCTAATCCTGAATCCCAAATCCTTTGATATTATACCCCTCCGCAAAAAGGAGAGCCGATGGCAGACAAGGGTGCCGTGGTCATTACGGGAGCATCGACGGGAATCGGTGCAGCGTGCGCATTGCACCTCGATAAGCTGGGATATCGCGTCTTCGCGGGCATTCGCAAAGCCGCGGATGGTGAGTCCCTGCGGCAGCGGGCGTCCGCGCGGCTGGTGCCGGTCCGCCTGGACATCAGCGACGAGGCGGAGGTTGGGCAAGCCGCCCGCAATGTCATCGAGGCGCTGGGCGGCGAGGGACTGGCCGGACTGGTCAACAACGCGGGCATCGTGGTGGGGGGGATGCTGGAGTTCCTCCCGCTCGAGGCGCTGCGCCGCCAGTTGGAGGTCAACGTGGTCGGCCAAATCGCCGTCACCCAGGCCTTTCTCCCCAGCCTGCGCAAGGCGCGGGGCCGCATTGTGAATATGGGTTCGGTGAGTGGCCTGATCTCCGGTCCGTTTACCGGCGCCTATTCCGCCTCCAAGTTCGCGCTGGAAGCTTTGACGGACTCGTTGCGCCTGGAGCTTCGGCCATGGAAGATTCACGTCTCCATTGTGGAGCCGGGATTTATTCAGACACCCATCGTCAGCAAATCGCTGGCCGCCGCCGAGGCGCTCCGGGCGCAACTTCCCGAGGAAGCCCTGCAGTTGTATGGAGCCTCCCTGCGTGCTGTTCGCGAAGGCACCGAGCGAGCGGCCGCCCAAGCCGCGTCAACCGAGGTGGTGGTGAAGGCTGTGGTACACGCGCTGGCCGCCCGGCGCCCCCGGACGCGCTACGTGGTAGGCCAACACTCCGGCTTCCGGATCAGCCTCACCCGCGCTCTGCTGCCTGACCGCTGGCGCGACGCGCTGATCGCGCGGTATATGGGGCTCAAGTAGGGTCCAGGAGAAAACATGCCGCTCTATCTTGCCGCGCACACCACGGCTTGCCTGACGAAGCAAGCCTTACGAGAGTTAATGCTCACCTTGATGAATGGTCAGGAGGTGAAAGTCCGGCGGTGTCTTTCGAGCCAGATTGGCGGGCGAATGCTGACGGAAGTTGAAGCGTCGGATCAGCTCACCCTGGAAAAGTTTTTCCAATCCCGCCACGTCAATTGCGAATGGATCATGCGCATCGACCTGGACGCGAAGGACGGGACCGTGAAGGAATGCTGAAATGAAACTAAACGATCTACTCTTCGGGAGGCCGTTACGTTCTTCCGAGGAAGCAGGAGAGAAGCTGGGGCCGGTCGGAGGCCTCTCGGTCTTTGGGTTGGACGCCCTCAGCTCCGCTGCCTACGGGCCGGAGGCGGCCCTCACCCTGCTGATCCCATTGGCGGCCGCGGGAATTGCTTACATTGTACCGATCACGGCCAGCATCATCATCCTGCTGGTGATCGTCTATTTCTCGTATCGCCAAACCATTGAAGCTTATCCAAGCGGCGGCGGCTCCTACACGGTGGCTCGCCAGAACCTGGGAGAATTCCCTGGGCTGCTGGCGGCCGCGGCCCTCATGATCGACTACGTCCTGACGGCGGCGGTAGGAATTTCGGCAGGCGTTGGGGCGCTGGTCTCGGCCGTGCCGTCGCTCCAGCCGCGCACCTTACTGATCTGTCTCGTGATCCTGCTGCTCATCACCCTGGTCAACCTTCGGGGCGTTCGGGAAACGGGCGCAGTGTTTATTATTCCCACCTACCTGTTTATTGGAAGCTTGCTGGTTACCTTGGTGCTCGGATTGGTCAAGACGCTCGCTGCCGGTGGCCATCCCTTACCGGTCGTAGCCCCGCCGCATTTGTCCGTGCCCACGGCGGCGATTAGCGCTTGGCTTTTGCTCAAGGCCTTTTCCAGCGGTTGCACCGCCATGACCGGCGTCGAGGCGGTCAGCAACGGCGTCCAGGCTTTCCGGGAGCCGGTGGTGAAATCCGCACAGCGAGCCCTGACCGCCATCATTGCGATTCTGATCGTGCTGCTGGGGGGAATCGCCTACCTGGTTCGTGTCTACCACATCGGCGCCACCGACCCCGGGCAGGCGGGATACCAGAGCGTGCTTTCCATGCTCGTCGCCGCGGTGGCCGGGCAGGGCGTCTTTTACTACATCACCATGGGCTCCATCCTGCTCGTTTTGGCGCTCTCGGCCAACACCGCCTTTGCGGACTTTCCGCGACTCTGCCGCGCCGTCGCCGAGGACGGATATCTTCCCCACGGCTTCGCCTCACGCGGAAGGCGTTTGGTGTACTCGCAAGGCATCTGGGTACTTGCGGTGCTGTGCGGCTCGCTGCTGATCTTGTTTGGCGGGGTCACCGACCGCTTGATTCCACTGTTTGCCGTGGGTGCATTCCTGGCGTTCACGCTATCCCAAGCCGGCATGGTCGCCCACTGGAAACGCCTGGGAGGCGAACGATCGCGACGCAGCATCTTCGTAAACGGACTGGGAGCCGTGGCGACCGCCACCACCGTCATCGTGGTAACGGTCGCAAAGTTCGTCGAAGGAGCCTGGGTCACGGTGCTGCTCATTCCCTCCATCATGATGGTGATGACGGCCATCCGCAGGCACTATCGCCTGGTTGAGGCCGAGGTCGCTAACTCTGCGCCTCTGGACTTGACCGACTTGCCAGCCCCGCTGGTCGTGGTCCCGATTCTCTCTTGGAACCGAGTCGCTCAGAAAGGGCTGCGGTTTGCCCTCACGCTATCTTCGCAAGTGCAGGTTCTGCACATCGATTGTGAAGAGGACGACGGGAGTTTTCGCCAAACATGGGACCGCTACGTTGAGGAGCCGGCGAAACGAGCAGGTCGGGTTCCTCCGCGCCTCTTCGAGCTGCCGTCGCCCTACCGCTTCGTCATCACCCCGATTTTGAATTACATTCTGGAACTCGAACGAACCAACCCTGACCGGCAGATCGCCGTACTGATTCCCGAGTTGGTGGAGCAGCACTGGTATCACTACTTCCTGCACAATCAACGCGCGGAATGGCTGAGGGCGCTCCTGCTGGCCAAAGGGGGCCAGCGGATTATCCTCGTCAGTGTGCCCTGGCACATCGCGGCCTGAGGGAGTCGGCCTCCCTAGGATTTACAACCGCTCTCTGGGAGTCTGTGTGGCAACCGTAGCACGGCCATCCTGGCCGTGTCGATCACGGGCAGGATGCCCATAGGCGCTAAGATAAGCCTTTCCTCTTTGGCCCCGAAGGGGCCAACGTTGAGTAGCCGCAGGTTTTAACCTGCGGATAACGGAACCCACCCGACCACCCAATCCGTCAGCTGACGGATTGACCCTACGAATGGTCGGCCCCTTCAGGGCCGGAGACATTCCGGCCCTCCCGTTTCCGTAGGTTTCACCTACGGCTACTCACGGTATCCCGCTTCGCGGGAAGGTGACGCGTCGAATCGATAACGCGCTT
>JBEKNU010000111.1:0-22945 GCA_049522495.1 Terriglobia bacterium | reverse complement strand
TCTGGTGGTGGGGACGGCCCAGCCGGCGGCGGTTTCCAGCGTTTCGCTCGACGGTGATTGGCATTTCCTGGCCGATCCGGGCGGCGCGCTCGATGTGCAGAAACTCGACTCCGCCGCCTACGTGCGGCCCACGCGCATTCCCTCTTCCTGGCAATCGCAATTTTCCGACCTGCGCGATTACGCCGGGGTGGCGTGGTACTGGCGCACCATCACGGTGGAGCCGCCCGCGGCTGACCAAGTGGCGCTCCTGCGCTTTGGCGCCGTCGATTACGCGGCGGAGGTTTACGTCAACGGCCAAAAGGCCGGCGCGCACGAGGGCGGCTATCTGCCCTTTGAAATCGACGTGACTTCCCTGTTCCACGGGGGAGAAAACCAGGTGGCCGTGCGCGTCGCCGACCCCGGGGCTAAACCCCATGAGGTTGTCGAGGGCATTAGTTATGCGGAAATTCCGCATGGCAAACAGAGTTCGTATGTCCAGACGAGCGGCCTCTGGCAAAGCGTGGAACTCGACTGTCGCCCGCGCGTGCGGCTGGGCAGCGTGCAAATTTCCGCAGCCCCGGACGGCCCCTTTGTGATCACCGCGCCCGTGATCGGGGCGGGCGCTGCCGGCTCGGCGCGTGTCACCGCGGAAGTCCTGGACCCCGGCGGCAAGAGTGTGTGGACGAGCGCGCAGGATGTGGCCGCTGGGGAAGCAAGCGCCAAGCTCAGTGGGCAAATCCACGACCCTCTTCAGTGGAGCACCTCGAACCCGAATCTTTACGAGCTGCGCGTCTCGCTCAGTTCCGGAGACTCCGCCCGCTGCCGCTTCGGCTTCCGCAGCTTCGGCACCCACGAGGGCAAGTTCTATTTGAACGGCAAACCGATCTATCTGCGCGGGGCACTGGATCAGGACTTTTACCCCGACTCAATCTATACTCCCCCTTCCCTCGATTATCTCCGCGACGAAATGCGCAAGGCGAAGGCCCTGGGCCTGAATCTGTTGCGCTGCCACATCAAAGTGCCGGACCCGCGCTATCTGGAAGCCGCGGATGAAACCGGCATGCTCATCTGGTATGAGATTCCCAATTGGGATAAGCTCACCGCCAATTCCCAACGCCGTGCCTTGGAAACCCTGCACGGCATGGTGGAGCGCGACGCGAACCACCCCTCCATTGCCATCGTCAGCATCCTCAATGAAAGCTGGGGTGCGAACCTGAAGGAAGCCGCCGACCGCGCTTGGCTGAAGGCCGCCTATCAGCAGGCCAAGACCTTTGTCCCGTGGTTGGTTGTGGATAACAGCGCGTGCTGCGATAACTTTCACGTGACGACCGACATCGCGGACTTTCACCAGTACGCCGCCATTCCCGATTACGCCTCGAACTTCGATCGCCTGATTGATGACCAAGCGCAGCGCCCCGGCTGGCTCTTCAGCCCTTACGGCGATGCGGCTCCCCGAGGCGACGAGCCCTTGATGCTTTCGGAATTCGGCAACTGGGGCCTGCCGCACGTCCCGGAGGAAAAACCCTGGTGGTTCAGCCGCGAATTTGGCGGGAGAGAGATCACCGAGCCCGAGGGCTTGGAGCAGCGCTTCGCCGATTATCAATACAATTCCCTGTTCCCCGACTTGAACTCCCTGATCGACGCCACCGAGTGGCACGAATACGACGCGCTACAGTATGAGATTGGGGCTCTGCGCGCGCACCCCGAGATTCAGGGTTATGTCATTACGGAATTCACCGATGTGAACTGGGAAGCGAACGGCCTGCTCGATATGTGGCGGCACCCGAAGGCGTTCGGTGAGGCGCTCAACCGCCTGCAACAGGACGATCTTCTTGTCCTCCGCGGCGACAGGCGGAACTACAAAACGGGGGAGCCGGTCGAGGCAGACGTCTACATTTCGCATTATGGCCCCGGGGACCTGGCGGGCGCGAAAGTGGCCTGGCAAGTGGAAGGAACCTCCCTCGCCGGGAGCCTGCCCGTTGCGGCCCTGCCCTCCGCGAGCGCTGCCAAAGTGGGGACGATTCGATACCCGGCCCCCGCCGGCCCCACGGCCCTCAAACGGGCCTTAAAAGCTCAACTTATTACTTCAGATAAACCCTTATCGGAGAATTCCCTTAATTATTATTTCTACCCCATCAAACCACCCGAATTGCCGCCCCCCGTCTCCTTCTACGACCCGCCGCCCGGACGCCTGCGCCGGCTGGTCAAAGACATGCGCGAGCGCAATTACCTTGCGCCCACCGGATCAGAAGCCTTCCCGGTGCTGATCACCTCAACCCTCGATGAGACCGTGAAGAGCAAGCTGCGCGCCGGAGCACGCGTGATCCTGATCGCCACGGACCCACTGACCCTTGCGCCGGGGATCGAGGTGGCGCCGCGCTCCGAAGGTGACCTCAGCGGCAATTGGATTTCCGATTTCCTCTGGCTGCGCAAAGGCCGAGCGCCGTTTGCCGACATTGGCTTCGATACGCTCGGCGGCTTTGAAACCCAAGCCGTCACTCCCGCGACCGTTATCAAGGGAATTCCGCCTCAAAACTTCAACGATGTACTGGTGGGGATATTTTACGGTTGGATCCACGACAATGCGGGAGTCCTGGTGCAAGCCAAGGCGGGCAAGGGCAAGCTACTGATCTGCACGTTTTCGCTCGCCACCACCTACAACTCCGACCCCTACGCGACCTATCTGCTGGACGCGCTGGTGAATTACGCCGTGTCGGATTTCTCACCGCACTTCGAATTACCGATGTGAGGAAGACAGGTGTCAGGAGACAGGAGTCAGGAGTCAGGAGTTAGAATAGAACCACCGGTTCTCCCCATTCTGACTCACAGGTGGCGGTGGTGGCGGAACAGGCGGAGCAAAAATTGGCGGCACTTTGTGTCCGAATCGGATTGTCTCAAATATTCTTAGCACCAATTCCTGTTGCACGGATGTGAGGTCTTCGCCGTACAGACAGAGTTCATTTGAGCCAAAGGTTCTTCGGAAATATATGCCCGTGAGCCCGTGGCCCGGCGTCCTCGGGCTAACTATTTTTGCTCGAAACCCGCCGATGGACTCATGACCTATGACATAAGCTGGTTTCGTGGCCTTTTTGAGGTAGCCGCTTGAGTACCCGCCAAAATCAAAGTTGAGCACGACGCCCTCTCCCACAAACTTGCCAACATACGAATCAATGCCCTGCCGCTGGTGAAACTCCCACCCCAGTGGAGCGAAAAGCGAGAAGGCGCCGGCTTCAAGTTTGTGCCAACCTATTGGAGCCCTTACTGCGCCGCGACTCTCTTCGCCAGCGGGTTGGGCACCGGTCTGAGAAAGCATTGGCGTGGTACCTGCAACAATGATGGCAAATGCCAAAAATCCAGTTCTTGAAGAATTTGGTCTCACACACCCTCCGTTAACAGCCACCCGCGGCAAGACCATTATTGCGGGTGGCGGTGGCGTTGTTTGCGAAACATCCGCGGATCGTAATTGAGCGATTCCGTCGCGCGCACGACAATCTTCCTGCAGTCGGGATGGGCAGGGTTGATCAGCCAGTTATTCTCGCTGGGAGCGAGGACCGACGGCACCCTCAGTTGACAATCCTTCCCTCGCCGCGCGAATTCATCACCAAACCGGGCAAGTTCCGGTGGGGCTGCGGAGTCGCGCCAATTGGGAGGCAGGCGCTCAGTTTCAATCCATGCCCGGGTCAAATCGTCGGGGACTTCCGCAACTGCCAGAACCAAATCGTCGGGGGGATCGTCTTGATCGAGGTGCACGAAATATTCCAGCATCGCGAGCGATTGGTGCTCGGAGGCATAAGACAGGCGGGTTCCGGGACTCGACCAGCGGCCGCCATAGCGGTAGGCGCCCTCACCATCAAAAGCCGTTCGCGCATAAGCCTTGCGCAACACACGATAGACCCGGCTCAACTGATCCCGCCATAGGCGATGCGGCCCAGGAGGTTTTCCACTTGGCGCGCTCCCGGTTCTGTGTCAATCGCCGCGACCGGGGCAAGGCCACCCAAGGCGCGGTTCGGACGCTTCAGCCAACGCCGGGCGCGCTCGGCATCACCCAGGTACTCGCTGGCGATGGCCATGATGCGGGCCAACCGGTATAGCCGGTCGGATTCAAAACGTGCCAGCCTTCCACTGCGGCGGCGGCGTTGCAAACTTCGCGGAGAAAGATCCAGCGCGCCAGCCACCTCTTTCAGTGTCAACCCCGAGGCGCGCATCAAATTCACGACGACCGCGGGAGGAAAGCCTTCCCGGATCGCTTCGCGCAGATCGCCATCACTCGAGAGGGTGCGCCCCAGCGTCTGCTCGCCCCCTAATTCGGATACCACGGCCCGCAGTTCATTTACCATAATGTCGTCTAGTATAGCGACAAATGGCGCGCCTTGTCAACTCGGCGCTACCCGCGCTCCGCATTTCGAATTGCCGATGTGAGGGAAGGAGTCAGAAGCTAGAAGTTAGAAGCTAGAAGACTCATCATTCTGCTTGCTTCTCACTTCAAGCTTCTAGCTCCTAACTCCTTCACTTACCCGCTCGCAGCTTCCCTAACCGTCGCAGTGCTTCGTCAAGCGTGGCGTCCTTCTTGCAATAGGCGAAGCGCACCTGCTGCGCCCCGGAAGCAGGATCACGGTAAAAGCTGCTGCCGGGAACAACCCCCACGCCGATTTCCCGCACCAGGTGCCGCGCAAATTCCACGTCATTGGGGAAGCCGAAGGCGGAGATATCGGCCATGATGTAGTAAGCCCCGTGGGGGCGGAAGCAGCGGAATCCGGCCTGTTCCAGCCCCGCCAACATGCGATCGCGCCGCGCCTGGTAGCCCTCGCAAAGCTTCTGGTAATAGGTTTCCGGGAGGCGCAAAGCGGTAGCGCCCGCTTGCTGTAAGGGCGCCGCGGCTCCTACGGTGAGGAAGTCGTGCATTTTGCGAATGGCGTTGGTGACCTCCGGGGGCGCAATCGCGTAACCCACCCGCCAGCCGGTGACGCTGTAGGTTTTCGACATGGCGTTGATCGTGATGGTGCGCTCGCGCATGCCGGGAAGAGTCGCCAGCGAGATGTGCCGGAAGCCGTCATAGACCAGATATTGATAAATCTCGTCGGTGATGGCATAGGCGTTCGTTCGCCGGCACTGCTCGGCAATCAATTCGAGCTCGTCGCCGGTGAAAACTTTGCCCGTGGGATTGTTGGGGGTGTTCAGAATCACCGCGCGCGTGCGATCGGTGAAAGCGGCGGCGAGTTCCTTGGGGTCGAAGGTCCAATCCGGGGGACGAAGCCGCACGTGGCGGGTCGCCGCGCCGCAGATGATGGCATCCGGGCCATAGTTCTCGTAGAAGGGCTCGAAGACCACCACCTCATCCCCCGGATCGATAATGGCCAGCAGGGAGGCGATCATGGTTTCCGTAGCCCCGCAGCAGACCGTCATCTCACGCTCGGGGTCGACTTCCAGGCCTGTGTCGTGATGAAAGCGATCGGCGACGGCGCGCCGGAATTCGCGCGCCCCCCAGGTGATTTCATATTGGTTAATGTCCGCACGGATGGCTTGCACCGCGGCTTCCTTCACTTCCTCCGGGGCGGGAAAATCCGGGAACCCCTGGGCGAGGTTCACCGCGTTGTGCTCCAAAGCCAATCGCGTCATTTCGCGGATCACCGACTCGGTGAACTTCCGGGACTTTTGGGAGAGGGGCGACCGGCGGCCCGGATTTGCGGTAAAACCTATAACTTTCTCATTCATGCCATCACCTCAGAATCCTGGTGCGCTCCACGGCTGCAATCGTTCGTAGGGGCTGACCTTGGGCCTGCCCTCGTTCGTAGGGGCAGGCCTCGTGCCTGCGCAAGGGCGACCACGACGTTCGCCCTTACGATGGCTGTCACCGCCCGACGGTTTCTGGCGGCACAGGAGCTTGCGCCTGTGGGCACTCCGCATAGTGCGGCGAGCCGCTTAAAAGCTGGCGATAGATTTCCGCATCGCGCAACACCAGCTCCACGTATGTCCGCGTGGCCGGAATAGGAATGCTTTCCAGAAACATCCCCGGTTCGCGGAAGTTATATTTATTAACCCATTCCTTGACGCGGGAATCGCCCGCATTGTATGCGGCCAGGGCAAATTCCGGCCGACCGTTAAAGTCTTTCATCAGCGCAGCGAGATAAGCGCACCCCACCCGCACATTGTAAGTGGGATCGTAAAGCTGCCGTGCCGCGCTGCGCATGCGTGAAGGGCGGCTGCTGTGGGCGGCAGTTTCCGGCAGAATTTGCATCAGGCCTCGAGCATTGGCGGCGGACAGCGCGCGCGCGCTGAACGCCGATTCCTGCCGTACCAGCCCCATCACCAGATAGGGATCAAGGTTGTTCAGGCGAGCCTGGCGCTCGATGAGTTTCCAGTACGCCTGGGGATAGAGGAAATCCCAAACTTCCTCCGGCAGGTCGGAGAATTCCATCTGCGCATAGGCCGGCGCGGTTCTAAGGGCGCCGAACAGCGCGTCCGGCGCGTCGCTCCGCGCGGCGGATATCTCGGCCAGCAGCAAGCGCAGCTCGGCTGGCGGATTGTCCATGGCGAGGGTGGCTCTCAGAAATTCCTCCTCCAAGGTTTTCAAATCCAAAGCCTGAAGGATCAGCGCCGGACGGGCGGCGTTGCTGGGAGCGGTAGTGAGGCAGGCAAGCCCTTGCGGAATCACCGGCGGCGCCAGCAACGGGATCAGCGCGGTGGCCAGTGGAGCGGCGGCGGAATCGCTCCCGCCCGCAGTGCTTTCCGGCCTGGCGCGAATTGCCGCCAGCCGCGCGGTAGCCTGCGGCGCGTAATAGCTGTGCACGAACCGCTTGGCCAGCAACGCGTAGAGCGCTTGCGCCTCGGCGAGGGCGCCTTGCTCCTCCTGAATCTGCCCCAACCAATAGAGCGCCGCCGGAGCGCGGGGGGAATCCGGAAAACACCTCAGGTATTCGCTGATCACGCCGGAGGTTTTGGGGTCACCCAATAGATAAGCGCACCACGCCAGCCGCCAACCATCCTCACGCAGGTGGTCATTCTGCGGAAACAATTCGTAAAGGCGCCGATAGTCGCGCGCGGCTTCCTGCCAATTGAGCTGCCGGTAATAGAACATTCCCGCTGCCGAAAGCGCGTCGGCGTAAGCGGGAGAACGTGCATACGACGATTCAAGCTGCGCAAGGTCTTGGGTAATCGCCAGCACGTCCGCTCTCTGGGCATCCACCTGGACGAACAGGGCCAACCGCTGGGCTTCCAGGTCGGGCGAGGCAAAGTGGGTGAACAGCGCCTGCAAGGCATCGGGCGTCCGGTGCAGGCGCACGAGGCACCGCGCCTGCCCCAACTGCCAACGGGGAACCATGGGGCGGGCGGGCTTATCTCTCAGTAGCTCGTTGTATTCTTTCAGGGCGTCGGAATAGCGCCCGGCCTTGAAGATCGCCTCCACGCGCGTCGTCTCAAGCTCATCATCCGGAACGGGATAAGCAGAACCCAATTGGGCACGCAGCGCCCGAAGCGTGTCGGCGGCAACTTTGGCCTGGGTGGATGCCGGGAAGTTGTAATAAACATCCTGGAATGCGGTGGCGGCTTCCACCGGGTGGTGAGCCTGCAAGCAGGCCTGCCCGAGCAGCAAGGCGAGGGCCGGCTGTGTGCGGGTTTCCGGTTCGGCCCCTAACGCATCCATGGCCTTCTGCGCCTGCTGGGTATCCAGCAAGGCGCCGGCGCGCAAGGAGAGCGCCTGATCGCGCAGGTGGCTTCGGGGAAAGCGCGCGGCGAAATCCCCAAGCACCACGGCGGCATCCTCCAGCCGGCGGGACTGGCGAAGCGCCGAGGCTTGATAATAAACCGCGTAATCCGCCAGCGAGAATCCGCTTTGCGCTGCCCGGGCCAAATCTTGGGCAGCCTCGGAATAGCCCTGGCCTTCGTATTCCCGATATCCGGCCAGAAAGTAGGCCCAACCGCTCCACTCGGGGTCAGTCTGTGATTGCGCATAGCTGCGCAGGCGCGGCCAGATCTCCCGACGCGTGGCGCTCGCCACAAGGCCGCGAAGCCCCGCAGGGAGCAAATCCGCAGCCCGCACGGACCACGGCATCGCCGCCAAGCCTGCCCAGAGGCAGAGGGATAGAGCTAACGGTTTACGGAGGAAGATCACGCGGTAGGCCCTGGATATTCCGCACCCAGAACCGTAGAGTCGTTCGCCGCCAGGGTTTTCACCAGCTCTTCATGCAAATAATCAAACTGCTTGTTCAAGACTTTGCCAAAGCGCTTTTCAAAGGTCTGGCGGCTGCGGTCGATATCGGATTTGAGCCGCCTATATAAGTCCCGGTTCTTGCGCCCGTCGGCCACCTTGGTTTTGTTGTAAAGCTCGATTTCCGACACCAGGAGTCGTGCAAATCGCTTTGCGTCCTTATGAACCTTCTGCTCGGCCTCGCTGAGCTGCGAGACATCGAAGCCGACCGGAGCTGGCGGGGCCGGAGGCGGTGCGCTCACCGCCACGGTTACCGGGGGCGGGGGCTCGACGGGTGGCGGTGGAGGAACGACCTCCACCGGCGGTTCGACGGCAGCCGGAGCGGGTTCACTCTCGACCACGGGGGCAGCGGGCGCCGGCGGTTCCACGGCAATTTCCGCAGGTGGCGAGGGCGGTTCCGGTTCAGGCACGCGAGGTTCCACCACCTCGACTTCCGTATGCACCTCACCAACCGTCGCCCCGATGACAGGCTCCTCCGCCGCAGGTTGCTCGGCGTGAGGCTCCGCAAGTGCGGGTTGCGCAGCGGGAGCTTCCGCTTCTTCCACGGGCGCTTCGTGCTCGGCGGCCTCGACAACTTCTTCCCCCGTCCCTTCGGCTGGAAGGGCGCCGCTCAGCGCAATGAGGCGATCGATCTGCGCGCCGGCGTATTCGGCGAGAATCTTCAGGGCATTGACAGGGAGCGATGGGCTCTTTTCGCCGGGATCGGCATAGAAGATGGCGGAAACTGTGCCGCCGGAACGAATCGGGAGCAGCAGGACAGGCGCACCGGGGGCGGGCTTGAGCTTATCCAACACGTTGCGGTTTTTCTTGAGCGTGGCGGCGGTGGCGTCCACATGCCCGGCGGTTTCGCAAACTTGCCGGAAAGGGGTGTCTTGATTGAGCTGAATAATCAGAGACCGAAAGGCCTTTTCGGAGAGCCCGGGTCCGAAACCGTGGGCTGACGCTCCCCAGGCTGCTTTACCCCGCACGTCGAAAATCGCTGCGCGCACGCCCCACTGCGAGGCCTCCTCGGTGAGGACCTCGAATACCTGCTCGGGAATCGTGCAAGTCATCAGGCTGCGGACTGCCCCCAAAACGTTTTCGAGCGCCGCATCCGGCGAAACCTTCGGAACGGCGGCCGCCGCGGCTTCGGCAGCAGCAGTGGCTGCGGCGGCGGCGGTAGCGGCGGCGGCTTCAGCGGCCGCGGCGGCTTCGGCAGCGGCTATCTCGGCGGCGCGCGTTAACCCCTCCCATTGCCGGGAAGCTTCCTGCTCGGTTCGGTCGTGAAGCTGCTGCAATTCCGTCAACTCCAGATTGAGTTTCTGGATTTGCTCGGCTTGCGCGTGCAGCTCCAACGCCAGGCGCTCGCGGGCCTCCCGAATGGAATCCGCAAACGAAGAAGTTTGATTTTCAGCCAAGGGAAACACCTCAGAAGGAAATGTAACCGGCCATTATGAATCAAGCCGCGGCACTGGCGCAACGGCAATGTCAAGTTCGGGATTCGGAATACGGGATTCGGGAGTCGGGGTGAGAAGCGCGGACCTCCGTTTTTGAGGTCCGCGGTTCTTCCTTGACCCTAGGGGAAGAGCCGCGGACCTACAAAACAGGTCCGCGCTGCCAGCTCAGGTAGTGGGCTCGGCCGATCCTTGCGGTTGGAGATCGAACCGTTCGCGCGGTTTGGGTTTGAGTTTGAATTCCAGGGCCTGATAGAGCAGGCGGAGGATGGGACCGCGGTTTTGAAAAAGGACCTGCACCCAATCCTGCCGCTTCATCTGCGGAAAATAAATTCCCCGGAAGGCCAGACGGCTGAGCAGATGAATGACGCGGTCGGAAAATGACCTCGATCCCAGCCATGCCATGGCGGAGTCGATGGTCTGGGGACTGTAAGACGACGTCCAGGCCTGCCGAACCTCTGCCTCCGCTTGGTCAACGGTAATCCCTAGAGGTTTGAAGGCCATGGTGAAGGGCTTGAACTCCAGCCAGTGTTTGGGTCGAGTGAGCCGCCCGGCCGCTGCCAGCCGGTCGAAAAGCGGAGTCGCCGGGTAGGGCGTCAGCAAGCCGAATACCGGAAGCCCGGGCGGCCAGGAGCGAATCACTTCCAGAGTGCGCGCCGCAACACCTGTGCGGTCGCCGTCCATCCCGAAGATGAACGAGGTGATGGCATAAAGATTGTGGCGAGCGAGGCGCTCCAGGACAGCTTGATATTCATCCGGCTTATTGAACCCTTTGCTGACACTCTTGAGGTTCTCCGGGTCGATGGACTCGAGGCCCATAAAGATCCACCTGCCGCCGCTTTGGGCGATCAGCGAAACCAACTCCTCATCGCGCAGCAGGTTCATGCTGATTTGCGCTACCCAGGGCACCTGGGCGTCACGCGCAATGATCTCGCGCAGTAAGGACTTGGTGCGCCGCGGATTGATCGCAAAATTGTCGTCAATAAAGAAGACCGCAATTTTCCCTTTCTGGCGCTTCTCCAACGCCTTCAGCATCAACAGTTCGTTGACGACGCTTTCATTCGACCGGAACCGGATAGAGTCACCGAAGAAACCCGTCACCGTGCAGAACTCGCACCCGTAGGGACAGCCGCGGCCAGACTCAATGGGAATCATGTGGAAGGTCTGCCAGGTCATGCCGACAAGTTTCAACATGCGCCGCGCCATCTTGGGAAAGTGCTTGATCAGGTTGAACTGTTCAAGGTCCATGCGGTCCCAGGGGATCACGGGGTAGTCATCCAAGGCAGGCTTGACCTCTTTGCCGTCCGCATTCAGCGGGGCATAGATTTCTTTCAACTCTCCGCGCTCAGCATCCGCAACAATGGCCGGCCATGTCTGGTCGGCCTCCCCCAGAGCCACCGCGTCGGCGTGGCGAGGTTCGCCGTCACGGCCCAGCGGTTCGTCGGGAACCTCCGTGACATGCGGCCCACCCATCACCACCGGAACACCCGCCGCCCGCACGGCGTCAGCCATCTGGTAAGCCTTTCGGATCATGCGCGTCATAGCGCCAATCCCCACCAGGCCGATGTGATTCTCCCGGACGTATTGGACGAGCTCCTGAGTGCTCATCCGCCGCGCGTTGCCGTCGAGGAGAAACACTTTGTGACCGGGGGGCGTGAGCGATTTCAGGAGGAACATCCAAAGATGCGGCATGAAATTGTTGGTGATTTCGTTGTCCGGATTGTAGAGAAGAATATTCATATGCCATTCGCCTCGGTGTACGGAGTTGGGTGGCGGGGCAGATTTCAGGAAACAGTTGAGTCCCTATGGATTGCACACAGCATTCGACCAGGCAATCCCGACGCTCGAAAGCTCTTTTCGGAGTGCTGCAATTTTCCCTGATCCTGCCCACGGCAAGCTAGCACCCGCGGGCAAGAAAATCTGTTCAATATTGCTCACGTTTCAAATAATTCCCGGGACTCGAAGCGGGCCTTGGTTGGCCTGACGCACAGGCGAGAAGGATTCTAATCGTGGAGGACAATGTTGAGGAGTGAACTGTGAACCAGTAACCCGCCGTTGTAGCCGCTGTAATCGATGAACCCGAGCTTGCGGAATTTGTTCATAAAGTGGCTGACCCGCGCCCGGGTTGTTCCGATCATTCCCGACAGTGTTTCTTGACTGATTTTCGGAATCACCGGTTCTTGCTTGCCTTCCTTGCCAAAGTGAGCAAGCAGGAGCAGAACCCGAGCCAAGCGCTTCTCGCTCGAATTGAACAGTTGATCGACCAAGTCCTCTTCAAATCGAATATTGCGGGAGAGCAGGTAGGTGGTGAACCTCTCTGAGAATTGTTTGTCGGTGTGCAGCAGTCGCACCATAGCCTTTTTGCGGAGACGAAGAATGGTTGCGTCTTCCGTCGCCGTGGCAGTTGACATGCGCAAGGGCTGCCCGGCCAAGCAGCCTTCACCGAAGAACTCATCAGGGCCGAGGAGCGCCACGACCGCTTCCTTCCCCTGTTGGGAAACAACGCTCAGCTTCACTCCGCCCTTCTGAACATAGAAAACCGCGTCCGCTGGATCGCCTTGCCTGAAGATCAATTGCTGACGCCGGTAGGACGCGACAGTCCTCCCCTCGCTGACTCTCGCCAGGAGAGCCTTGGGGTCGAAGGGCGGAATTCGTCTAATCAGTTCGGATGGCATCCTCGATCCGCCTCATTTCTACCACAGGTTCACCCCGTCGCTCAAGGAGGTCCATGAATTTATGCCCCGGGGCAAAGCTAGCATGTGACGGACTTATGTAACTGGGAATGGATCGTCCCCTTTCTGGGATCAATAGCGGGTGAAACTGAATCCGCAATAGCGTTCCGACAGAATATGATTTAGGATTCTGCCCCAAAGTCATGAGCCACCGCACACGCACCATCGAAAATGAAGGTCCAACCGGCTATATTGATGAAAACAAAGACGCGGACAAATTGTCGTGTAAGTCAGTGCCCTGCCCTTTCCCACACACAGCGAAAGCTGTCGTAAAAGTCCCGGCCGCCGGGGTCCTTGCGATCGCGGTAGGATACGCGCACGATCCAGGGAGTGGCCGTCAAGGGCCCGCCGCGCAAAACTTTGGACCCGTCGGCCGGAGGGCCCGCGGGGTCAAATGACGGGCTGTGCTGGTAATACTTCTCATCGTACCAATCGTTCACCCATTCGGAAGCGTTTCCCAACACGTCGAACAGGCCGAAGTCGTTGGCGCGTTTCTGACCGACGGCTCGCGGCAGGCTTCCGTACGGCGAACTGGAGGCGATCTCCGCCAGGCTGCCATAGCGAGCTTGCTTGCTGCCGCCGCGCGCCGCGTACTCCCATTCGGCTTCAGTGGGCAACCGGCCTCCCGCCCACACGCAGTAATCGCGCGATTCGTCCCAGGTCACGCTTACAATCGGCAGATTTTCGTTCGCCCAGTCTGGGTTGAAAGAGGGGGCCGCATGAATTTCCCTCCCGGTGGCGGTTATAAAGCGCTTATAAGCTCCCACCGTAACCTCCGTCTGGCCGATCCAAAAGTCTTTGGTGAGGGTCACCTCGTGGGAAGGCTTCTCGTCGGGCTGACACTCCGTGTCGCCGGGCGAACAGCCCATCATGAAGGTTCCGGCGGGTATTCGAACGTATTTGAGCCCGTCCTTTGCGTTCTCTTCCGCATCCTCGGGCGACGGCGCATCGTTTGCTGCGCGCGCGGCATTCAAATGGTGTGCGGGTTCTGTAACCAAGCCCGTTTGCGCTTTTCTCCCCTGAGCAAATGCCAGGCTGGTGATGAAAAACCCAGTCAGGCCGAAGGCCATGAGTAAGACCTTCCACTTTATGTGCATGCTTACACTCCTAAGAAATCGGGCCATCGGGCCATCGGGTCATCGGGCCATCGGGCCATCGGGTCATCGGGTCATCGGGCCATCGGGTCATCGGGTCATCGGGTCATCGGGTCATCGGGTCATTGGGTCATCGGGTCATTGGGTCATCGGGTCATTGGGTCATCGGGTCATTTTCCACTTTTGCCTTTTGCCTTTTGACTTTTGACTTGTTCTTCCGCCTTAATAACTCGCCTCGGTCAAACTGGACGCTAGTTTCATGCATGCACTGCAATGACCATCCCGAATCCCGAACCCCGTGTCCCGAGATGGGCGCGATTCTACACCCCTGGCACGCTATCCGTCGAATGCCGATCGCAGGAACGACGCCATATAGTATGCGTCGAGGAATTTGAAGGGCGTTTCGGCGGTGGTGTAATGGCCGCAGGGCAGGACGGCGCTGCGGTGCGCGAGTCCCCGGCGGGTGAATTCGTCGAGGAGTTGGTGAGAGTATACGGGCAAGAAAGTTAAATCGTATGTGGCGTGGATGAGCAGCGTTTTCTTGGGCCAGCGCGCGTATTTATCCACGAATGAAATGGGACTGATCGCCATCCAGGCGCGGCGCAGGGTTTCCTGATCGATATCCCGCTCGATGCCTTGCCGTACGTGACGCGTGGACTGGCCCGTCCAAACCACGTCTCCGAAGGTCACGGAAAAATGGTTAAAAAGGTTCACCTTTAGACGCGGGTCGTGCGAGCTGGTCAGAAAAGCGTAACACGAACCGAGGCTGGTGCCGACGATTCCCAATTCCGAGTAACCCTGCATTTCCAGCCAATCCAGGCAAGCGCGTGCGTCGATGACGGCCTGGCGCCCCGCATCGATAGTGCGCCCGATGTTGGCGGAAACGGCGTAATCCGCCCGCTCGGTTTCCGGCGGCTTGCGATAGTCGTGGTAAGGCAGGCTCAGGCGCAGCGCCGAGATTCCCAGCATGTTGAAAATCCGGCAGAGCCCGTTGTGCCCTTCGGCGTCAGCGTTCCACTGCGGCATCACAATGAGGGCGCGGCGATGTCCGGAGGGAAACCAACGCGCCCGCACCAGATTGTTGATCGCATACGGCGTGTGTACCGGAGACGTGAAGAGCAGGAAGCCACCCTCCAGCCGGAAATCGGAGGGAGTCTGGTAAGAGTAGAAATCATCGCTGCGGGAAACAATCTGCTGGTTTAGTTGGGCAAAGTAGGCCGCAGGATTAGCTTGCGCCGCTTCCCGCCTGCCATTCAACACGGGCCAATGCTCGGTCCAGTCAAGCCCCCACTCCAGGGGACGCACCACGCGGTTCGTGTCGCGGGCGTTCAGCCGGGTTTCCCAAGCGTGCATCCAGTCTCGGTAGCGGTCCCACATGCGTCAGCAGCCTCGGGGAGGAATCTTTCATTATACCTAACCTGGCGTTGCCGTTCGATACCATCACAAAAGGCCGTGGTGGTACAGTTTGAAATTGGGTAGTGGGGCAGATTGGGCAATCCCCGGTATGGGTTTTTATCATTCCAAATCCAGCCAAGAACCCGCTGAGCAAAGTTTCAAAGTGCGCCGTTGCTAGGACGGAACTTTGGATTTTCCTACGGACGGGTCGATAGACAGTCGGTGGCCTCTCGAACCCCGCGAGTTAGGTGGCTCCCACGCCTGTGGCAGTCGCCAAGCTGGAGCGGGAAATATTGCCCGCCCACCGATGCCAAATTGTCACTCCTCCACGGCCCATCCAAAACACCCATCCGCCACCCGACTCTTGGCAGTAGATGTTTGGCACTAAGTATGGACTTATTGTCGCATGCGAGATTATTTCTTCTTGACAGAGCTTTATGTTTAGTGCATAACGTTCGGCATATTGTATACGCGCACCCTGTGCGCCGAATTTAAAAGTCCTTCGAAGTAGGAGGCCCGCCATGACGACGCCCTTCAAATTCCCCAGCATTCTGAGGGTTTCTGTCTGCTCTTCTCTGCTTCTTCTCCTTCCCGGTCATCTTTTAGCACAGACCGCCCCCGTTCCCGTACGCGACCCTAACGCGGTCGCGATCGCCAACAAGGCGCTACAAGCGCTAACCGGGGGGACGACTCTTACTGACATTACGCTGCAAGCCACCGCAACCTACACGGCTGGTTCCGATCTGGAAATGGGCGCGGCCACGCTTGCGGCGCTGGGCAATCAGCAGAGCCGCGTCGCGCTCGGCCTGACCAATGGCCAGCGCACGGAAATCCGCAGCGGCCCGGCCGGCGACTGGATCGGCGCCGACGGCGTCGAGCACGCCATGGAGCTGCACAACTGCTGGCCCGACGCTGACTGGTTTTATCCCGGCCTGAGCCTCGGGGCCCTGAACAGCGATCCCGGCCTCGGCTTGGCCTATGTCGGCCCTGTTACGAAGAATGGCGTCGCCGTAGTCGACCTGCGCCTCTTCCGTGCTGTTCCCAGCGCTTCGGGGGGCGTGAACACCACCATTCTGAAGCTCAGCGCCGAAGACATTTATCTTGACCCCACGTCGCTGCTGCCGCTGTTTCTGGATTTCAACGTGCATCCGGACGCGGACTTCACTTGCAGTATTCCGGTGGAAATCGTCTTCGCGCAATACCGGACGATGAGTGGAGTCGCCGTGCCCACGCGCATTCAGAAGTTTCTGAATGGGGGTCTGTTGCTTGACCTGACCGTCGGGTCGGCCGCCATCAACTCCGGCCTTCCGGCTTCCGAGTTCGCTGTGACAACCATTGCAGGAGGTGCGCAATGATCCGAGCTTCTTTGAAATCCGCAACCCTCGTATTCGCCGTCCTTTTGACGCGCCCCTGGCCCTCTGCCGCGCAAGTCCCGGTCGGCGTGCCGCTTTTCGGGAGCTTCAGCGGCGGCCCAGAAACGATCAACAATGCCGATTTGAACATCCACTGGCAAGTTCCCATTCGGCAGAAGGCCGGACTTGCTCCCTTCTACTACATCCTCACATACGACAGTGCGATCTGGTATCCCGCCGGCACCTCGGGCAGTCAGTACTGGTGGACCTCACCGAACGGCGGTTGGCAGACGCTCACACCACTGGTAATGGGCTCACTCACTTTCAACCAAACGCAGGGGACCTGCCACGACTTATCGGGGAATATTTACTACTTTAACCTTTACAGCAATTTCGTTTTCATTGACCCAGGCGGCGCCGTTCACACAGCGCCCTCAAGCCTGGTGATCTCCGACAAGACCGATATAGACCCTAATTGCAAGGCCGGGGGAAGTGGAGGCGTTTCCGCCGCGGAGGCCCTCATCAAAGATGATTACGGTTACACGATTTATGCCTCGATCGACACGAATGATTTTGACGGCACCGACTATTACCCGAAGGCGACCATTTACACGCGTTCGGGCGGGGTCTTCATTCCCACTATTACCTCCTATGAGCCCAATCCGCAGACGCCCAACTTTACGGACAACAATGGCAATTCCATAAGCGTGGGCACTTCAAATGGGACCACCACATTCACCGATACGCTGGGCACCACCGCGCTCGCCTTCACCCTGACCTCCCCGACCGAGACAACCTTTAACTATACCGGCGGCGCCGGGGCGGCTACGGCAACGGTCAACTATACTTCAACCTACGTCCAAACCAATTTCGGTTGCACGGGAATCGGCGAATTTGGCCCTCAACTTTGGAATCTCGTGAGCAGCATTACTCTGGCGGATGGCAGTACTTATAGTTTTGGCTATGAGACAACCCCGGGGGATAACCACAGCCCCCACTACGTCACAGGCCGCCTTACCTCAGTAACGCTCCCGACGGGTGGAACGATTTCTTACAAATACTCGGGCGGCTCCAACGGCATCACCTGCGCCGATGGCAGCGCGGCGACTCTCCAGCGCTCCACACCCGACACCGGTTCGCAATCCTGGCAATACGCCCATTCCGAGAACGGCTCGGCCTGGACGACCACGGTCACCGACCCGCAGAGCAACGCCACCACCTACTATTTCCAACAAGCGCGAAGCAGCCAGAACCTCTACGAGACCGAGCGAAAGATTTACCAGGGCTCATCCTCCAGCGGCACGCTGCTGGAAGACGTGGTGACCTGCTACAACAATATTCCCAATCCTTGCACCAACGCCTCCAACGGGGACGTGATCGCCTTGCCGATCACCCAGCGAACCGCTCTTACCACCCTGGGTAGCCTGACGGCGGAGACGAACACGAATTACGACAGCACGGGTTACGGACTCCCCGTCGAGGTTGATGAATACAACTGGGGGCCCACCATCACGCGCAAGACGATTACCGCTTATGACTACAACAACTCCTGCGGGGTGACCAACACCTACGTCGAAGCAATGCCTTGCAGCGTGACCATCGAGAATGGATCCGGCGGAACAGTTGCCAGCACAACTTATTCCTACGACGCCAATGGCAATCTCCTGAGCACGACCTCGAACGGGCTGACGACGAGCTACAACTACAACAACAACGGCACCGTGGCCACCACAACCGACGTGAATGGCGCGCAAACAACCTATTCCTACACTGGCACAGGAGGATGCAACAGCGCCTTCCCCACCAGCGCCAACCTGCCGCTCAGCCTCTCCACCTCCGCCACCTGGGACTGCAATGGAGGCGTTGTGACCAAAACCATCGACGCCAATGGCAACCCCACCACATACGGGTACAATGACCCACTGTGGCGCGTGACTTCGATCACCGACCCGACAGGCGCCCAGACTGTGATCACCTACACACCGGCAACCATCGAGGGCACCCTCACCTTTAACGGCGGAAGCTCCAGCGTGGATATCCTTGCGAATCTGGACGGGCTCGGCAGGGTGGCGGTGAAGCAACAGCGCCAGTCTCCCGGATCGAGTTCCTTCGATTCCGTCCAGACCAGGTATGACGCTCTGGGGCGGGCGTATCAGGTCTCGCCCCCTTACAGCGCCAGCGCGGATGGAAGCTATGGAGGTTCCGCCTGGAACACGACACAATATGACGCGCTGAACCGGCCCACCAACGTTACGGACGCAGGGGGCGGTTCGGTCGCCTACACTTATCCCCCCACGGTCGCCGGAAACGACGTGCTGATGGCTGTGGGTTCTGCCCCCAACGACGCGAACAGCACGAAGAAACGCCAGCTTGAGTACGACGGGCTCGGCCGCCTTACCTCGGTCTGCGAAATCACCGGCGCCTCGGGGAGCGGCGCGTGCAGCCAGAACACCTCGGCGACGGGGTTCTTCACGAGCTATACTTATGATCTGCTGAACGATTTAACCGGCGTTTCTCAGAGCGGCCAGTCGCGGAGCTACAGTTACGACCCCCTCGGCAGGTTGACCTCCGAGGCCAACCCCGAATCGGGGGCTACGACCTACGCCTACGACGCGCCAACATCTTATTGCACCAACAGCTCCTGGAACGCGTTCGATCCCGGCAACATGATCCAGAAGCAGGATGCCAATGGGAATGTGACCTGCTATTTGTACGATGGGCTTCACAGGCCGGCAGGCAGTTACGTCGCCGCTGGCCCAGCGCAGTGGGGAACCACGGGTTGCAAGTCGTTTATGTATGACAATACCAGCGGCTATGACGGTTTTGGGCTTCCAGCGGGCGTAAGCGTGAGCAATGTGGTGGGCCGCATGGCGGAGGCTGTTACTACCGACTGTGCCTGGCCGCCTAGCAGGTCTGACATCCGCACGGATGAATGGTTTAGCTACTCCGCTCGGGGAGACAAAACGGATGTCTACCAAGCGACGCCGAATTCGGGCGGCTACTACCACGTTTCGGAACAGTATTGGCCGAACGGTGCCCTGAACGTGTTGAGCGGCATTGGGCTGCCCACTCTCACGTATGGGGCTGACGGCGAGGGGCGTGTGTCCGCGATAAGCGCCAGCAGCGGCGGGCAGAATCCGGTCCTCGGCACGACATACGCTCCCGGCTACGGACTGGTCACGGGGGTGACGCTGGGCTCACAGGACACCGACGCCTACACTTACGACGTCATGGGCCGAATGAACTCTTACACGTATAATATTGGGAGCCAGTCTGTTTCGGGCGGTCTCACCTGGAACCCCAATGGCACACTCGCTAAACTTGCCATCACCGATCCCATCTATTCCACGGACCAGCAGACGTGCAATTACTTGTACGACGACCTGGCTCGCGCGGCGAGTGTAAGCTGCCAACTGGAACCAAGCGGTACCCCCAACTGGACCCAGACGTTTAGCTTCGATCCCTTCGGCAACATTGATAAGACGGGCAACAATGATGGAACCAGTTTCTTGCCGACCTACACAACCTCACCGCCCACCAACCAGTACAGCTCGATCCCCGGGGTCACTGGTCCCTACTACGACTCGAACGGGAACGTGCTGAAGGACGGCTTCCATATCTACACCTGGGACGCCGACGGCAACCCGCTGACTATTGATAGCATCGGATTGACCTTTGACGCCTTCGACCGCACGGTGGAACAGAACGCGGGCGGGAGTTATACTCAGTTGGTGTACGGGGCTGACGGGACGAAGCTGGCGCTGATGAACGGGCAGACTCTCAACAAAGGACGTGTCCCCTACCCCGGCGGCGGGAGGATAATATATACGAGTGGTCCGAGCATCTACCGGTACTGGCACCCCGACTGGCAGGGGAGCGTGCGGGTCTGCTCATACGCAAACCAGACAACGTGCGGGGACGTCGCGTTTGCGCCCTATGGGGAGGGGTACTCGGAAAACGCGACTCCTTACAGTTTCACGGGACAGTGGGCGGCGACGGAACCGGATTTGTACGATTTCCTCTACCGCGAGTACCATCCCACTCAGGGGCGCTGGCTGACCCCCGACCCGGCCGGCCTCGCCGCCGTCAATCCCAGCAATCCGCAATCCTGGAACCGCTACGCATATGCGCTGAACATCCCGACGACCTTGATTGACCCGCTGGGGCTGACAACAGGGTGTTTCTGGGTCGAAGACGACACGGGCGAGCACCAAATCTGCACTTACCCGGGGGGCAATGGTGGTAGTGGCGGCGGGCCGTGCTCTAAACGCGAGATACTGCCTGGGGTCCACATTTTCAGGGGTGACTGTGGGCCCCCTCCCACCCCGGGGGCCGGGGGCGGAGGTGCTGCCGGCGGGAGCGGCAACGGCAGCGCAGCGGCCAACAATATTGATCGGTCGCGCTCGTGCTTCGGGATCTTCGCTCAGACTGCCTTTCAACCTTTTGCGACCGTGGCAGATACGGCGAAACAATACACGGGATACGTGGCGACTGCTGCTATTGTTCTCCAACAGGGGGGATTCAGTCTCTCGTCGATCGCCCAAACAGTCGCGGCCAATGCCCGAACGGCGATATACGTTGGAGCTGTTTCAGCAGATCAGGCGGAGGCAGCCACCGCCCTGGTCAACACTGGCGCTTCAGCGCTGTCTTCCGCCAGCGCATCCGTATCCTCGGGTCTGGCTACGGCCGGAGAGCTTGCTCCACCAGCGGCTGTGGGGCTGCTCGTCTTCTTCGAGTTAAAGGGATTGAATGCTGAAATCAACGCGGCGCAGAACGGAGAATGCGGCGGAGATAAATGACGCCGAACGAGGGTTCCTGACTTGGCAAACTTGAGGGTGCGACTTCTCGACAGGATGTTCCTCACCGCCACAGCCGTAATAGCGGCAGTGCTCGGGGTCGGGTCATTTGCGCTGGCTGAGAAGTACCATGTTCCGGAGGAGTATGTCATCGCAGCCGGAATCGGACTTCTCTTCATTTGGTTAGTTGGCCGCCGCTTTCGGTCCAGGCTCCGGCAACCTTCTTTCCTGATGTTTTTCCTACTGTGGCTGGTGATACACACGGCCGGAAGTGTTTTGGTTGTGTTCACGTTTAACCTGCTTATAGGTGTGGAATTCACCATGATAGAGCTTGCAATCGGCTGTGTGCTGGCGCACTTGCTGTTTGGGCAGCCAAGTGGCAGCAGATAACCCGGCGGGGGCTCGCCCACGCCCGGAAGCGGGGCAGGAGCGACCGGCTCGGGCGGGGGAGGCGGCGGGGGCGGAGGTGCTGCCGGCGGGAGCGGCGAGGCCGGCGGCACATCATCCTCAAAGAACACGAACTGCAGTGCTAGCCAAACTAATGGAACAACTTCGGTTGTAAGCATTAATGCGACGACAAATGCCCTGACCACCGAATTGGGGGGAGTTATAGGCGTCTTAACTGGTGCTGTAGCGGGCGGGGCTGTTGGAAACGCCATCGGCAGCCTTTTTGGCGTTGGCCTAAATGTTTCCTATGTGCCCTCCACCAACAGTGTATACGTGGGACCAACCCTCGTCATTAGCCCGGGCGGCGGAAATGGCGTTAGTGCAAACCAAGTTTACGTACCTTCCCCGCAGAATCCCAACTCGATTGCAAACGGACTCAGTTTCTCAGCAACCTTTCAGCCGAGCCCGCCGCTTGGTGCAACGGTAGTTAAATCTCCGGGCAACGGGCCACCTGTGGTGGGACCATCAGCGGGAACTCGTGTCCCAGTCTCTGGTGGCGTGTCTTTCAACTTTTGCGTATGGAATTGTGGGTGCTAATGCGACAAATCATCGGTTGGTCTGCTATTGCCATCTTTGGTGTGCTATTCGCCATCAACGCTGCTTTCATGCTTGCTTCACCTCGCGCATGGTTTAGATCGCCGTGGTGGAAATGGGCACATGGCTCGCTGACCGAGGACAAGTATGCAAGCGGCTGGGGTGCCATACAGGTTCGGCTAGCAGGAGCGGGGTTTCTTGCGGTCATAGCCTGGGTTCTATACGACGCCCTATTGAGGCCGAGAATTGATGAATTGTGGGTACTAAGGCTTCAGATCGTCAGTTGGTGCATCTGCGCCGTCGTTTCTTTCATCATGGTCATCAACGCTGCTTTCATGCTTGCTTCGCCTCGGGCGTGGTTTCGATTGCCGCCGTGGATACGGACACAGGGCCCGCTCACTGCGGACAAGTACGCAAGCGGCTTGGGCGCCGGACTGGTCCGGGTAATAGGAGGAGGGGTTCTTGCATTCATAGGATGGCTCCTATATAACATGATATTGAAGGCAAGATAGGGGTCTGGGCAGGCGCAGAGGGGAACCTCCTTACATCCGTCACCCAAACTGTCCAGGCCACGTCCCAATTTGTCGAAAACAATGGAATTCTTACGCCCGCCTCGACAAGGGCCGCGACCGCTCTAGTTGCTTCCGGCGCTGCAGCACTAAATGCTGGGAGAAAAGGGTGTCAGGAACGTGTGAAGAAATGTGTTTTGAGAAGCGCGGGGTGGAGATGATGGTCGGAAAGGGTGTCAGAAAGGGTGTCAGGTACCCTTTCCGTCGATGGTCCTTATATCTCCAGAGCGATTCTTAATGCGTGCGACAGGCGCGAGAGCTTCCCGGGCGAGAGGCTACCGGCGAAGTCGGTAAGCCGGCTCTTGGGGATGCTGACCAGGCCATCGCAGCCAATCCAGCTCGGATGTTTCAATCCCTCTTGCGGCCCTACGGAGACCTCCGTCTCTAGTCCGTGGCCACGTGTGAACACCG
>JBEKNU010000110.1:0-23173 GCA_049522495.1 Terriglobia bacterium | reverse complement strand
TTGTTGCGCCGGTTTTGGTAGGTCACTCCATGGCTGGATCGGAGTTGACGACACTGGGCGTCCAACATTCGGATCGGTTGGCTGGGCTTGTCTATCTGGATGCTGGGGATGACCCGGGCGATTTTTCCGGGAATGATCCTGCCTATCGGGCGCTTTTTGAGAAACTGCCGGCAATGACCCCTCCCCCGCCTTCCGCAGCGGACAAGAAATCGTTTCGAGCCTACCGGGACAGGCAAGTCCGGATCATGGGCTTCGCATTTCCTGAATCTGAATTGCGCAATATGTTCGAATCCAATCCTGACGGATCGGTGGGCCCGTACCAGACCGCTGGTTCAGTCAGGAAAGCCATCGGCGCGGGCTCCAAGAAAAGAGATTATTCCGGAATACACGTGCCGGTACTGGCGTTTTTCGCAGTTCCGCCCCCCGACTGTGATTGGTCACAGTATTACCATTTTCGACCGAAGAACGCGGAGGAGCGCACCGCGCTTGCGAAAATATACGATGCCGACAGGAGCTACCTCAATCGGTATGAAGGGACGATGCGGGCGGGAGTGCCCGGCGTGCGCATCGTGGAGTTGCCGGGGGCAGACCATTACGTATTTTTTAGCAATGAGGCGGACATCCTGCGGGAATTGCGCGGTTTCTTGGCGGATTTGCCATAGTCTCGGGCTGGCTTTTCAACAAAAGGAGATTCCGATGAAGACGCGAAGTGGTTTTGGACCTACCTTCGTTGTTGGCCTGCTACTCGGTGCAGGTGCGGCCTTGGGACAGACGGCCCCCAGCAACCTCGCTTTCGAGGTGGCGACTGTGAAGCCCGCACCTACCGTTGACATGGCGAAGGTGAATGCGGAGGCGCGAGCCGGACGGATGCCGCATTGGGGCCCGCATATCGATGCGGCGCAAGCTGAGTTTAACTACATGTCGCTCAAAGCTCTGATCGCCTTCGCGTATAAGGTGAGTGCCTTTCGGATTACCTGCCCGGCATGGCTCGATGCGGAGCATTTCGAGATTGTGGCGAAGATGCCGGACGGAGCGTCCAAAAATGACGCTCCCAAAATGCTTATGGCGCTGCTGGAAGAACGGTTCAGGCTGGCCGCTCATCGCGAGATGCAGGAGCAGCCGGTGCTTGCCCTGGTGGTCGACAAGGACGGGCCCAAGTTGAAGGAATCATCCGCGCTCGCTGAGCCGATCGACCTGAACGCTCCGTTAAAACCCGGCGAGTTTAAGGGAGACACTGCCGACGGGCCAGTCAGCATAACGATGCATGCCGACGGCTCGATGATTAACAATATGGGCGCAAAGGGCATCGTCACGCAGAGAATAGACCGGCAGACCCAGATGATGACTCTGGAATCCGACCGGGTGACCATGGCAGGGTTAGTCCAAATGTTGACAAACCGATTTAGGGCGGGCGGAGATAATCGCCCGGTGGTGGACATGACCGGACTCAAGGGGAATTATCAGTTGACCCTGGATTTTTCTCTGGCGGATATCGTGGCCCGAGCGCAAGCCATGAACCCGCATTCGCCCTCGGCGGGCGGCGGGGGCGCGGACGCTTCACCGGCCGCGGCGGCATCCGATCCCGGTGGGGGTTTGAGTGTTTTCGCCGCGGTGAAAAAACTCGGCCTCAGGCTGGAACCGCGCAAGGCTCCGGTGGAGCAAATCGTCGTCGACCACGCGGAGAAGGCTCCTACTGAGAACTAGAATCGACGGAAAACAGGGCGGCGCCAGGCCCACAATCCAAAATTGAATATCCCAACGGTGAGGGAAGAGCGTCGTCGAAGAGGAAATCCGCCCTCGCTAGAACTTGTACCAGGCCTCCATGAAGGTCTTCCCTCGCAGGACCCAGGTGCGGTCATCCAGCCGCTCCACGCCTTCGCGGGGCGTGAAGACGCGCGTGCCGACCGCGGTGTACTCGACCTTGATCTCCACGGGTTCGTTGACTTTGTAGGGTTTGAACTCGTCCAGGCGTTGCATGGCGCGCCGGCATGTTTCGCGGATCAGCGCGCACGCCGCCGGGTGAGAAAGCATGAACCCGCCGTTTCGGCTGACTCCGGTCTTCACTTCCGCACATTCCACCTTCGGCTCGAGGGCGCGAATTTCCCGGCAGGCGGCAGTGTCGCCGGAGAGCATGATGGTGGGAACTCCGAAGCTGGCGGCCACGAACATGTTCAGGCCGATTTCGCCCACCGCGAGGTTGTTGACCCACACGTTTTGAATACCCTCCACGCTTTCCGTGTGGCCTAAGATTCCATCTTTCGCTCCTGCCATCGCATGTTGGCCGATAAAGATCATGGCGCTGTAGCTGGGGTCCAGGGTGAAATTACGCGGGAGCTTGCCGGTCAGCAGCCGCGCCCTGGCATCAATGTCCAGCACGGAGAGATTCGCGCCGGCCCAGTGCCCATCCAGCACCACCACGTCCGTTGCGCCGCCGGCATAAAGGCCCTCCACCGCCGCATTGGCCTCGCCGGTGAGGAGCTTGCGGGACTCCTCCCAGCGCGGGCTCTTCCAGGGAACACACTGGAGATCTTCATCGAAGATGCCATCCACTCCCTCCATATCGGTAATCATGAGCACCTTCTTGGGTTTCGAAGCTTGCGGGAACGTATTCACCGCGAAAACCAGGAGCGTGATCACTGCCCAAACATAGATCTGAGGAAGCGAACGTTTCGAGTTCATAGGAGTCCTCCCGGAACGGTACCGACGTGTTGCGCCCCTCCGTTGCCTCGGCATGGCGGCGAAGGCGGTCGGAGATTTCCATTCTGCCATTTTGGACAGGGATACTCTACAACCAATCGGCGTTCTTTAGTTCGTTTCCAATGGAGAGCAGACGCCGCGCGCCGGCGGCCCTCTCTGCGGCGACGTATCCCAGTGAGAAAACAAACGCCGCGAACGCCAGCGCGCCCCGAGGCCCAACGCTGTTCGGCCCGACACGGGCCCCCAGTTCCCATGGAGAGTATCTCTTTGACGGCTCCCTTGAACTCGGATATAACACGGGCAAGGGAGGGAACCATGGACCAATTGAAGAAAGTCCTCGCCGGCCTGTGCCTGAGCCTATGCCTGGCTTTTTCCGCGCGCGCGCAACTCGTGCCGGATTTCAATCCGCCGAAGTCACCGTGCTGCCTGCCGCGGGTTGCGGCCCAACTCGCGGACGAACTCCAGGACTGGAACCAGTTGGGGCGCTATCACCAGGATGACGTGCGGCTGGAAAAAGCGCCCGCCGTGCAGGGCCGCGTGGTATTCATGGGTGATTCGATAACCGACGGATGGAACTTGGCGAAATACTTTCCGGGAAAACCTTACGTGAACCGTGGCATCGGTGGACAGACGACCATGCAGATGGTCGTGCGCATGCATCCGGATGTGATTCACCTCCAACCGGCGGCATTTATTCTGCTGGCAGGCACCAACGACATCGCCGGCAACACGGGTCCGGAGACGCTGGAGATGGTGGAAGACAACATTCGCGCCATGTGCGAACTTGCCGAAACCCACCACATTAAGATTATCCTCTGTCTGCTTACTCCCATCAGCGACTACGGCACGGGGAAACAGACCCCGCACCGTCCGCCTCCCGATATTGTGAGCCTCAACCACTGGATCGAAAGCTATGCGCCGGATGTCCACGCCGTGATCGCGGACTACTACGCGGCGTTGGTGGACGACAAAGGCATGCTGCGGGAGGGTTTCTCCGAAGACGGTCTGCATCCCAACGCGCGGGGGTATGAATTGCTGGCGCCGGTCGCTGAAGCTGCCATCGAGAGCGCGCTGAAGTGAGAGTGGTTAGTGGATAGTGGTTAGTGGCTAGCGAATAAACGCGAATGGTCAGTCGCCAGCCCAATGACCGCCCGGTCGAGCACCGGGCGTGACGGGCATCTACCACTATTCACTAACCACTAACCACTGTCATGCCGCCTGCCACGGAAATTCGAATTCTGACCCAACAAGACGCCGAGGCCTATTGGCATTTGCGGCTGGAGGCCCTGGAACGCGAACCGGAGTCCTTCGGAGAATCCGCCGAGGAGCATCGCCAGACCACCGTGGAGTCAGCCGCCGAGCGCCTGACAGCGCATCCTGACGATAACTTTGTTTTTGGCGCTTTCCAGGAAGGCCAACTGGTGGGCATGGCGGGGTTCTTCCGCTATCAAATCGCCAAAGCTCGGCACAAGGGAAGGATTTGGGGCGTATACGTGGGCGCGAGTTACCGGGGGCAGGGCATTGGGCGGGGGTTGCTGGTAGCGTTGCTGGAGAGAATCAAATCCTGCCCGGGGGTGGAGCAAGTGTCCTTGACCGTGGTGAGTGGGCAAGAGGCTGCGAGAGGCCTTTATCGTTCCCTCGGCTTCGAACCCTACGGATTGGAGTCCCGCGGCCTGAAAATCGGCGACCGTTATCTCGACAACGAACACATGGTCTTGAAACTCTTGGAATCGGGAGATCGGGACATCGGGTCATTGAGTCATCGGGCCATTTAAGGACGCTCTTTTGGCCTTGGTCTGTTCTCCGCAGCAATTGAGGCTGCGAAACCGATAGTCAGAAGCCATTGACGACGGACAAAGGGCAGTTATTCCAATGGCTCGATGACCCGATGGCCAGATGATCAAATGACCCGATGACTCAATGACTCGATTCGGAGTAGTACCCATCGCGAGCCTGCACGATTAGGTCACTCTTCTTCGTGGTCAGAGTTATTTTGTGATAACCCGGTCCGGTGTTGGGTGGGTCAGGCGTATATCCCAAGCTGTATTGATTGCGCAGTTCTTCCTGGATTTGGCTGAAGGTTTCATCGATAGGGTGCTTCTTGGAAACCTCGAAAAAGCGCCCGCCGGTTTCCTTGGAGAGACGTTCGAGAATTTTCTTGCCGTCCGGTCGCGATTGTTGCGGGCGGGGATACCCACCGCCATGATGGCCCCCGCCACCCATGCCGCCCCCCATGCCATGGTGGTCATAGCCTCCGCTTCCGCTCCCATATCCCTGTTCCTCCGACGAGAAAAGAACGGAATAGACCAGCGTGTCGGCACGTTGAGCCGCCTCGATGGCGCTGGCCAGGGTTTTCTTGCTATTGCGGTCCACCCCATCGGAAAGGACAATCAGGGCCTTGCGCCCTCCCTGCTTCGCCATGATGTCGTTTGACGCCAGGTAAATGGCATCATAAAGCGTAGTGCCACCGCCACCGAATCCACCCCGCCCCCGGCCTCCGCCCCTGCCGCCGCCTCCGCCACCCCCTTGCCCCTGCCCGGAGTCAGGTGAATCACCGCGGTCTTCCTCGGAACGCTGGGGTACTTGCAGGAGACCCAGCGCTGCCTGCAATTTCTGGCGGGAGGAAGTGAGGTCCTGGAGGAGTTCTACCTCATGGTCAAAATGAATGACGAAGGCATGGTCCTTGTCGACGCGCAGCACTTGGTCAAGAAAAGTTCCGGCGGCGTCACGCTCCTGGCCCAGAACGCGCCGCTGGCTCATGCTGGTGTCAACCAGCAGCCCGAGGGTCAGGGGAAGATCGGTCTCATGCGAGAAGTAGCGAATCGTTTGTGGACGGTCATCTTCCTTCAATTCGAAATCATTCTGGCTCAGGTTGCGGACGATCGCTCCCTTTTTGTCCCGCACGGTAGCGAGCACGTTGACCACTTTCACGTGCACGGTGATGGGCGGCGCCTGTGCTTGCGCTCCCGTCGCTTGCTGGCTCCTGAGCGGCTGCTCCGCCAGGAAGAGTGGCGCCACCAGAAGGGCAAGACCGAGGTTTCGCCAAACAACGGAACGTCGCGCGGAGACATGGGCGCAACGTTTCGCCACCGGCTTCAGCGAATGATTCATCAGCATAGAAATTATTCCGTATCTCCGGTCATGATGGCGCGTTGATTGTGGATATCCTTGCCGCGGCATTTCCGGCTTAAGTCCTCCGCCCCCTTTCCGACGGGAAAACATCTGGGGGGCAACTCCTCATTTTGACACACATTTGCTTCCCGGTTAGATGGCAATATGATGAGCGGAGGTTGTTTGTTCCCCGCCCGCCGCGGCTCAGCGCCCCTCGACCCTCCGGGCAGGGGAGGAATATCATTCACCTTCGGCTAATGATATTGTTCCCCTTCGGGGAAGAGAAGGAGGCTTGGGATGAAGGAAATGACTGGCCAAAGACCGCTGCGGATCATCAATGGTGTTGTGCCCATCCGAATCTGTGACAATGGCGGCTGGACGGATACCTGGTTCGCCAAGACGGGGAAAATCTTCAATATTGGCGTGTATCCCTATGTGGAAGTCCAGGTGGAAGTGTTTCACCGCGACGAACAGCCCCAGCAAGTTGTAGTGTTTGCGGAAAACTACGGGCAGCGCTTTTCCGTAACCCACAGGACGGGTGGATGGGGTGAGCATCCACTGCTGGAGGCGGCGATTGAGCGCATGAAGGTCCCCTCGGATCTGGCCTTAAACCTCACAATATTTTCCGAAGCACCGAGTGGAGCCTCCACCGGCACCTCCGCGGCCGTGGGTGTGGCGCTGGTGGGGGCGCTCGACCGCCTCACGCGGGGACACCTGACAGCGCACGAGGTTGCCTACACGGCCCAGGCGATTGAGACCCAGATGCTCAAGCTGCAGTGCGGCATTCAAGACCAGTTATGTTCGGCTTATGGGGGCATCAACTACATCGAGATGTTCGATTATCCGCACGCCACCGTTTCACCTATACAGGTGCCAAACTCCATCTGGTGGGAACTGGAAAGGCGTCTGGTCCTGATCTACTTTGGGAAATCCCATACCTCATCGGCGGTCCATGAAAAGGTCATTCGGGAACTCGAGGGACTGGGACCGGATTGCCAAAAGCTGCAGGACCTGCGCGTGACCCCGGAAAAGTCCCGCGACGCCGTCTACGCCGGGGACTTCGCCGGGCTCGGAAAGGCCATGATCGAGAACACCGAGGCGCAGGAACGCCTTCACCATGACTTGGTGAGTGCGGATGCGCGGCGCGTGATCGAGATTGCAAAGGTGCATGGCGCTTTGGGATGGAAAGTGAATGGGGCGGGGGGCGACGGTGGGTCACTCACCATCCTCGCTGGAGCGCTGTCGCACGTGAAACGGGCCATGATCCGGGAGATTGAAGCCGAGAATCCCTTGTTCAAGAACATCCCCTTGTACTTAAGCCGAACCGGTCTTCGTACCTGGGAAGGGTTGACGGGCGAAGCCAAATGATCTGACCCTGCCAGTACCCCCGCAGAAGCTATTGTACTCTGACCATATTCTCGCTAAGATGCTGATGGAGAGGGGATACTCCAGGCCGCAAAGCTTAGGGCGGGATAAGCTCGCGTCGGGCAGCCATCTGAGCGCATGGGGAGGCAGTATGCGTAAATTTCTGATTGTGATGGTCGCTACGATGTGTCTGGGGATCAGCTTGGCCGGCACGGTCCAAGCCCAGGATTCCGATTACAAGTTACTACAGCAGCAGCTTATAGCGCAGCAGAAGCGGGAGCGCGATGCCTTAAAGGCTCAGCAGCAGAGCATCAAGCAGTCGTGGAAGACCAAGCCGGTTTCCGGCGCTTACCGCGCGGAGGCAACGCATCAAATGCAGCGCGATCGCCGCAACCTGTTACAGAAGCAGAAGGACGCCAGGCAGGACTTGAAAGACCGGCAAAGGGCGTGGCAGGAAAACCAACGAAATTATGGGCACTAAAGGCCGTGCGGCTCGGATGGGCTGGGTTGGCATAATTTCGGCCCGGGGAGGTCGCCATGAAATGGGGAACTCGGCATCTGGTGGTTTGCGTACTCGCCAGTGTTGCGATGGTGGCCCAGGCTGGGCAGAATCCCAATCAGTCAAGTGGGGCGGAGCAATCTCCAGAAAATAACCACCGTCCCACGCTCGGTCCTCAACGCGGACCGGAAGTACCAACCGGCCCGGACACGTCCACTACCACAGACGTTCGTCTCTTGATGCGAATTCACACTCTCTTTATTGAGAACATCGACAATTCGCTGAGCGACAAGCTGGCTGAGTCGTTGGAAAAGTTGGGGCGGTTTCGATTGGTCACCAAGGCAAAAGACGCAGACGCAACACTGCGAGGATCGTGCCTGGAATCGCGCCACCTGAAGCACGTGCACTCCGAGATTTTTATTTCTGACCGCAGGGGCAAGTCGGTGTGGCAGGACACGATATACAGGCCGTTCAACCCTCCGACGCTCGATCAGGCCGTTGGAGATACTGCCACCCTGGTGGCGGCACACTTGCAGCAGACCATCATGACGGCGGAGCGGCGGTAATCGACAAACGACGGGGGCGTGATTTTTCCTCGAACCTCATGGAAGGCGGCAGCAAGTTGACCTGCCCTGCTGGACTTCTGAATTCCCACCATGTCAAAGATGATGATCTTTCATAACATCCTTCCCGGATGCGAGGAAGGGAACCCCGAGGCCTGGAGAGGCTTTCTGGCGATTTACACCCCCATCGCGCTCGAGCTTTTCAGCGTTTACTCGCCTTGGGCGCCCGACGCGCGGTTGGATTGCTGGCGCGATGCCCTCCGCGCCTTGAGCGCCAATGAATGCGCAATCCTACGGGGCTTCTCGCATCAGTCGGAGCGAGAATTTCTGGTGGGATTGCGCGCATTTCTCCAGGAATGGGCCGCCACAAAGCTCGAGTCCGCCCAGAACGCCGCGGACCCTCCCGCGCCAACCGTTCAGTCGCTCGGCGCACTGCTCAGCGGGCTACCCCTCGTTCACCAGGAGATTGCTTTCCTGACCCTGACGGGGTATTCCCAAGCGACTCTTGAGAAGATTCTTCGTATTACTCCCACCGTGGCGGGCGAGGGATTGGCGAGGTTGCGCGCCAGCTACGCCCTGGTGCTGGAGCGGAACGAGGACCGATGCCTATGGCCCTCAGCCTGGATCGGCATCTGTAAAGCAGCGCGCGCGGATGAAAAGAAAGATTGCACACCGCTTCGCCAGCTCGTCCGTATTCTTGACGGCCAAGCGAGTTGGTATGACAAGACTCCGGCGGAAGAGCATCGCACCAAGTGTCTCCATTGCCTGGAACTTTGGACCTCGTTGCTGGAAGTTGTCGCTTGGGACCGTGCGCGCCAACCCTGGCCAAAGGACAAGGTAGAACCACTCATTGTGGATACTCCAGCAATGCCCGATGTTGCCCGTAAATCCCTGATTGGCCGACTGTTCGGTAGGTAGAGGGGATTTTAGTCTATGCGTAATTATCGTGAGGAATTTTCGGACTTTTCGCCCGTGATTTACCTCGACTGTGCCTACCATGGGCCTTTTCCGCGGATTACGGTTGAGCGGATTCATCAGGCCATTGAACTTAAGTCTCATCCGGACCGGCTGAAGGCCCCGGAGTATTTCGGCTTGCCGGATCGTGTCCGCGGACGAATTGCCCGATTGACCGGCGCGGATGTGGGGGAAATTGCCATCACCACCAGCGCGACGCAGGGAATTGGCATCGCCGCGGCGGGCCTGGAGCTTGGCGCGGGCGACGAAGTGATGGTGGCGAGCTCGAACTTTCCTTCCAACCTCCTCACTTGGCTTCACTTGCGGCGGAAAGGCGTAACCGTAAAGGTCATCCATCCGGCCGAGGGGGAGGTGACCCTCGATCAGGTGGCGGCGGAGCTGACCCCTCGCACCCGCGTCCTGGCGCTCGATTGGGTGAATTATTCCACCGGCTATCGGATCGACCTCGCCGCTTTCGGCTCCTTGATTCACGACCGGGGTGGGATATTCGTTGTGGACGGCTCGCAAGGAGTGGGCGCCAATGATCTGAATCTGCACGCGCTGCCCGTCGACGTCCTGGCCTGCGCGGCGTACAAGTGGCTTCTGGGCCCGTATGGGACCGGGTTTGCCTACGTGGCGCGGGAATTGTTGAGCAAACTCGACTTGCCGGTCATCAACTGGTATTCGGTCGAAGGCGCGAAGGATTTCGATTCACTCCCCCAGGAGGAGTTCAGTTTGATTCACGACGCGCGCGTGTTTGATTCCGGCGAAACCGGGAATTTCATCAACCTCCACGGCCTGGAGGCATCCTTGGAGCTCGTGGAAGGGGTCACGATCAAGACTGTGAACGGCCATTGCCGCCGGCTGCTTCGTCGCTTGGAGGAAGGGCTGCGCGCCCGGGGTTACACTCTCTCGGCGGCGTCCCTGCCCGGACACGAATCGGCGATTCTTGGTTTCCAAGCCTCGACGCATGGGGAGACTGCGGCATTGCATCAAAAGTTCTCGGCGAATCAAATCGCCGTGAGTTTGCGCCACGGCATGATTCGGGTTTCGCCGTACCTTTACAATGACGAGGGCGACATCGACCGGCTGCTGGAAATAGCCTGAGCGAAACTGGTAACTGGAAATTCGAAACTCGAAAATCGGCAATCGACAATCGACAATCCCAAATCCCCATGCACCTTCGTCCCTTCCGCCCCGATGACCTGCAAACCCTATACGAAATCGATCAGGCCTGTTTTGTTCCGGGGATTTCGTACTCCCAGAAGGAACTGGCGGCTTTCATCGGCCACCGTCATTCGCAAACCTGGATCGCGGAAGAAGCCGGCAAGATCACGGGTTTCCTGATTGCCAATCGTGAGCCGCGCAAAATCCTGCACATCGTCACCATCGATGTCCTGAAAGCCTGGCGCCGGCGCGGGGTGGGTTCGCTGCTCATGGACGCCGCCGAGCAGTGGGCGGGCGATCATGGTCTGCGCCTGATTGGACTCGAAACCGCCCAGGACAATTTCGCCGCTCAGAGGTTCTATGAAGCACGGGGCTACCGCAAGGTCGATGAGATCGCGCGATATTACGCCGACGGAACTTCCGCATGGGTGATGATGAAGGAGTTGGATTAGAAAATCGTCCGTGGTCCGTTGTCCGTGGTCCCTTGCCAGCCATCAGCTATCAGTTCTCAGCACTCAGGCCGCTTTTGATGACCACTAACCACTAGCCACCAGCCACTAACCACCGCCGGTTGACCACTAGCCACTAACCGCTAGCCACTGAATTTGATTGTCTGCTTCAGTTCCAGCGGTTCCTGCATGCGTCCTCCGCCGGGAGGATAAACGTTCGCTATAAAGAACGATGCGAGGAAGTGTCCACAAATCCTATCGAGGCGGCCTCCGCTAAAAGTGCGTTGCCAAACAAATTTTAGCAGTAGAATTCCAACATCATGGAATGGCTCCTTACACACCTTGAAAAAGAGATGTCTTTGATTGAGGGGGCTCCGCTTTCGTTCCTTTTTGCTTGGTTTCTTGGCTCGGCTCTCATCTGGTGGGTTTTGGACAAATATGTTTACCGCGAACGCCTAGCTTTGAAGGATGATCTGATAAGAACTTACCAGATTAAACTGGGTCTCTCGCCTGTGGAACCCTCCTCTAAGGAGGAGTTGAACCAAAAGATTAATCTCTTAACGCAATACATCGAACAAGGGCAAGAGCTTATACGCCGATGTAGAACTCAACAGGAATTGGTGCCCCCTGCTGATGCGCAAGCATGGGCGACGCAAGTTGAGCAGTCAATTGAGCAGATTCTTGATGCTTCTTATATTTCGCGCTTCAGGAGTTCAGTTGGCATGCCGATGCGTGCGGCCTACTGGCCGAATCTGGATAACCGGCAGGTTGATGGATTTTGCTACGTTCGCGTGTACAGACTGCAGGAGTTCGTCGATGAACTACGGGCGCGTTAAGGGTTTTCGCTTGCTGGCGGTCTGGGCCAAGCACGATTGTCGTAACAGTATCGGGCATGAGAAAATCCCACGGTCAGGACGGCACTGACCGCGATTACCCGTTATCGAAGGGGGAAGTGGGGCAAATCGCGTCAGGAACCATTTTATTATCTGGAAAACACGATACGGAACCGCGGGCGCCCGAGAAATGGTTCCTGACACTATTCCCACCCTATTCCCACCATTACAGTAAGATGCCGCAGACCTACAGGGTAGGTCCGCGCTTGCTTGCTTTGATTGTTATGCCTTTCTTTTCCAGCATCGTAAGGAACATGAGCCCATATTCAATGACGACGTTTCGAAGCACCCTCGCAAATTCCCTCTCCGCTATCAGTGCGTGAACCCCCTCGTCACTCAACAAGGCGTAAATGCCGCGAGCGAATTTATCTTGCTGGGGAGATAGGAACGCTTTGTTTTTGAGAAACGTCAGGGTCGGGTCCCACTGGTCAACAACCGGTATTGCCAAACTCTTGGCTATCGCCTGTCCAGCGTCGATATGTAGGCGCTCATAAAAGCTGCGGATATGCCCCAGGCAGCTCTTTAAGTCAAAGGCGTCGGATGACGCACGATAAAGATTTTCCGCCTTTGCGAGTGAAGTCGTAAGCAAAGGGTCGAAGCCAAGGCTGTCGAGGAAGCCAATCACCTTGGTTTTGTCGCTTTCCACCTCAAGATTCGTATTCTGCTGAAGCACGTCCTTTAGGTAAAAATAGCGTGCTTGTTTGCACTGTTGGGTAATTGCGTCGATGGCCTTGACGATTTCATCGCCTTGTCCGGAAAACCCTTCACGATAATGCGGATTGTCAACCGTGGATGTTCCACCCCGCGTCCGTCGCGACATCCAGGTCTGCCGCTCGGCGACATCGCGCAAATGGGCTAATGCCTTTGGAAGA
Source organism: Terriglobia bacterium (assembly GCA_049522495.1). Lineage (GTDB taxonomy): Bacteria > Acidobacteriota > Terriglobia > UBA7540 > UBA7540 > Bog-366. Next base: position 10,603 of record JBEKNU010000110.1, on the reverse strand, counting down.
TTATCGACTTCAGCTCTACTGAAAAGATTGAAGTTGAGCGAAATCATTTCTTCAATCTCAATCAGCATAATGGCTACGCCATGCGTTGGTAATGTCAATCCAAGGGTGCCGTCCAGAAGTACCTGCACGTAGCCGTTCCGAATGCAGAATTCAGCTAGAAGCGAGAGGCTGGACGTTTTCCCGTTCCACCATGGAAAGTTTCTGTGCGCAGCCACATTGTTGGTAGGTGCCTTCTCAAGCATCCATTTCACCATCATCCTGATAAATGACGAGCGGTTTTCTGGCGGGAGCTGATTCAGAATCGCGACGAGCAAATCAAAATTCACACTCTTGAATACATAAAGTCCTGGGTTCTCTAGGACCTCTCGGGGCCGTCGTTGCCTCATGCGCGGCAATCCCACGCTGGCGGCCATGGCAGGACTATAGCCCTGTTTTCTGAGATTACTTTCTTCCCATATCATTTCGCGCGGCCATTCATCACTGACGTAGCCGTAACTCAGGGTGGGGCGGATGAGTTCTTCTTCGAGAATGTAGACGGCGTTTTGGAACGCCTCCGCCAATTCCATGGCATGCAGAATATCACTTAGATGCCAAAGAAAACACGCCTTCCGATTTCAATGCAGTTTACAGGGCACAGCAAGGCTCGTTCGCCCATGACAACCAAAAGCTGCGAGCTGTCATTCCGTCCTAGGACACCCGGCAGGCCGACGCTGGTGCGATCGTAAATGCCGTGATCGGGTCACGCTCCCATAGGGTGAACGAAATCATGCCCTTCCTCCCACGGTCCCTTGTATCGTGGGCGTCGGCAAACCTTGAAAGTGGTCCGCGTGTCATCCCTGACGGGTAAGCACGGCTGACGGGGCAGTCGGAAGTTGAACAGAGGCGGTCAAGTTGACGGGAAGCGGCCCACGCGGCACGGGGGCCAATGCTGACTAGGACTGGGAGCTCTCCGAGCGCAAAATGGCGTTTGTGGGTGGGCAAGACCAGCGCTAAGATGGCATGTTGAAGTATAGGGCTGTCGCGACAGCGTCCGGGCTATTCGAAACGAGGGAAGGACAACAGACCGACAAAACAGGTGCCATCAAAGTGCGGAGACCAAGCCCATTTGCGGTCGGGGTGACAACATACTTCGTCTGCATCTTTGTTCTCGCGGTTGTGGTTAGACCCTTGGCGTGTGGAGATGGATGGCTGTCGCCTTCAATCGGCAGACAGGGGGCGTGCTCATGGCACGGGGGCGTCAGTATTCTTCCCCTTTACTTCGTTTTCTTAGTTAGTTTAGTGGCCGCTTTCGTGTCGTCGAGAATCGCGGCAGGACTTGGCAAGAGGAGCAGCTCAACCGGTCCTGTGCCTCAAGTTTTTGATGTCGGAGCCCTTGTGTACCATCCACGCTTTGGAAGCGGGAAAGTATTGCACACGGAGGGCGACGGATACGACACAAAGCTGCTGATCATATTTGGTGGACGTCACAAGAAAGTTCATCTAGAGACTGCCTTTGCTGGCGGACTCAGGGTTATCGGGCATGACAGAATCCCACGGTCATGACGGCCATGACCGCGGCACGCACTCTCGACCGCAAGGGGGAACTCGTATGCTGAAAGCCTACGTGAACTACCCGAACCCGAAGGTAACAATCCATCGCGACCCGTCGTGCCAATCTATCCAGAAAATGGCAAAGCAGAGGCAGCGGTTCGTGCGAATCAACCCCAAGACCATATCCACCGAACTTCAGCGTTTCAAAGCCAAAGGGTATGCCTTTGCTGCCAACGCGGCTGGGAACGATATGTGGCTTGAGGCGGATTTCGGAGATGCGGCTTTCGAGGTTGCTGTGGTCAAATATGTTCATCACCTCATCGGTGAACATTACGCACCACTGGGCAAGGCAATAATTGGAACCCACTGTTAGGCGGCGGGAGCAAGTACCAGACTCTTGTCCTTGTTGTCTGGCGCTCTGCCATCGGCGCAGGTGCAAGCATGCCTAGGACAGCCACATGGGCGGTAACGTGCACGAATTGTGGGCGGTTGTATGAAGCCATCGTGTGGAGTTCCGTGAACACCAAGTCGCCCAACCTAGTTGAGGCCCTGACGCGAGGCAGGCTTAATGTCGCAACGTGTCGGAACTGTGGAACGTCAACCTTTGTCCCCGCCCCAGTGCTCTACAACGATATGAAGCGAAACCTCTGGGTCCAGATTGATCCCTTCTTGGAGCCGCCATCGTCCACTAGTAAGTTTAATGTTGGCATTGAAGGGGTGCGGTATCGCCCCCATTTTCACCGGGAAATCCAACTCATAAAAGTCGACAGTCATGAGTCGGCCAGAAATGCAATCCAACACCTCGCTGATACGGAGACATTTGACAATATCCGCAAGTCTCACCCGAATTGGCCTGACAGCATTGTGTGGGCCGAGGTTTTTCTTCATCATTACGAAAAGGCCCTCTCAGCTGTTGCTGAAAACGAAACTATCGCCGGAGATTCCCACGGGGGACAAGCAGAGCCAGACCTAGATGACAGCAGGTAGCATGCCAGGAGGCAAGGCTCTCCGGGCCCAAAATGGCGTTTGTGGGTGGGCAAGACCAGCGCTAAGATAGCACGCGGAAGCGCAGAGCTGCGCTGTGCGCCGGCCAACCCCGAAAGGACTGCTATCGCATGCAGATTCCGCAAGTCGAAGATTTCCCGACTAAAACATACAATTTCCTCGACTTGGAAGTTGTGTCGGAAGTCGTTTCGATAACACATCTTACCCAGGAAAATGCGATCTGCGTTCGGGTGAAGAGCTCATGCAAAAGTACCTCGTGGGGGACGAGGTCCCAGGTGAACAGCCTGACTCACTATTTACCCAATCCTGACACTGACATCTCCGCCTCTATTGAAAGCTTTCGATGCACGATGGCTGAAGGCTTAGCAAAGATCGAACGAGGACTAGCCCCACCCCCACACAAGTACTTAGGCATGACAATTTCGAATCTTGATGGGACGAAGAAGACGACATGCCTTGCAACTGTCGATATTACGATCGGGCCTACCAGGATTCAGGTAGATTTGGTCAAGCCATTACAGCTATGGCCTAGCGGTCGCCTCTACCTCGAATCGTCGTCTGAGGGCAAGCTACTACGCTTGCCCCTCTACCTAGCGAAAGTTACTCATGGAAGCCTCTCCTTCGAAATTGATGTACTTCCCACAAAAATGAATCTGCCGTGCGTGGTTGGTGGTGAATTTATCCAGCGAGCGATAGGGCCGAACTATGACTGGCTTTACGATCTCCTCTCTCCCCCACACTGGCGGGCTCTACAAGACGTGTCGCGCACAAAGAAAAACACGGTCTTAATAATTGGAAAGTACGGAGACAATACAATCAGATTACGAGAGATCCAGGATGTGCTGAGAAAAAGGAGTTGCGAAGGCATTCTACTCGAGGACTTTCCAGATATAGAGGAGCAGTCGTTACCCGAGAAAATGGTTCTCTTCGCCTGCATCGCCCGCTATGTGCTTTGTGATGACTCATTTCCTTCAGGTCATATCGAAGAGTTGAAGATTTGCTCAGATCTGCGATTCACGACCGCCATCCTGCGGCCTAAGGGGATGGCATCAACCGCAATGCAAGCGGATCTTGATCAATGCTGTGACTTCATGAAGGCTTTTGGGTACGACTCCGGAAACCGCCTTTCAGTTCTTGCCGATGCGCTTTCTTGGGCGGACGAAAAAGTCCGGGAGCGGTCTGCCAAGTTCAACCAAACATACGGATGGCGGAGTCCAGAAAAGATTCTCAGATAGAAGGAATGGCATCAGGAACCTTTTTGTTATCTGGAAAACACCATACGGAACCGCGGGCGCCCGAGAAATGGGTCCTGACCATTTCCCCTCAGTTCCACCTGACACCATTCCCCCCATCTGCGGGAAATCATCAAGGCGCCGACAGGGTGTACTGGCCTTCCGCTTGGCAGGCAAAGCCGCCCTGTCCGGGATGGCAGTTGAGCGTCCCGCTGCCTTTCAGCCCCTGGAATTTCCCCGTGCCCGAATCGAAGGTCCACTGGGCAGCCGAGCCGCGAAAGCGCAGGCCGTCGAATTCCGCCGTACCCTCGCTGCGGGCGAAGATGCTGTCGCCATTGGCCATGACGAAGACGTGGTACCAGTGGTCCTTGCCCTTGCCGGCGTCCATTTCCGAGAAGCCCGTGGCGTGATGTTCCTTCACGGCCACGCCGCCTATTTCCAGCAACGGCTCTTCCGTACACGACGTCTGCTCGATGCGGAACACGTGGCCCGGATGGTCGCCCACCTGGATGGTGTATTCCGCCGTGGGCCGGCCGCACTGCTCGGCCACCGAGATTTTGGTCTGTGCTGAGGCGGCGCCGGCCACGAGGAGAATTGTCCCGGCCGCCGCCCAGAGGTGGTTTCTCATAATTTGCCTCCTGATTGGTGAGCCCGATTCGAGCGGATTATATCACTGGAGGGAAATGATGTCAGGCGCCCGAGAAATGGGTCCTGGAAGCTGTGAAATAATTGGTGAAATGAGAAAACAACTCACGCAAAGACGCAAAGGCGCAAAGCGTCTCGACGTAAACAAAGAAGTTTTTCTTTGCGCTTCTCTGCGTCTTTGTCCGTCGGCTGACGGATGACATTGTTCATTTTTTCACACGTTCCTGACACCATTCCCGCGGCAGCGCCTCGCACACCATCTGCGGGCTTCAGTGGAGATAAAGGTCGGCGACCTTCAGAGCTAGGGCGGTGGGGACAAGGTCGGTCCGATTGGCAAGGATGATAATCGTCAACTCGTTGGCGGGGAAGCGTTCGATCGCCGTGCGGAAACCTATGCTCTCGCCCTCGTGCCACATGCGCGTGTAGCCGCGATAAGGGTTGAGAAACCAGCCGAATCCATACTTGACGGCTTCACCGTCCGGGCCGGAGGGCGAAACTGAGGATCCCTCCCTCAAGTCCACGGCGGTCAGCGCCGGACGCATGGCCGATTCACTCAGCAAAGTGTGATGACCGAGCGCGTTGTCCCATTTGCTGAGGTCATCGAGCGAGCTGTAGATTCCTCCGTCGCCGAGGGTTGCGGAAGTCAAACTCTGATCGGTTTCCAGCCACGTGCCCGCATCTTGCGTATAACCGTAAGCACGGGCCTTCACCCGATTCTTGCCGTATTCATGGGCCACCGTGTTGCGCATCCCCAAGGGCATAAAGATGCGCTGGCGGAGGAATTCCGCAAAGGGCATGCCGGAAGCTTTTTCCACCACTCTCGCCAGCACGCAGTACCCCGAGTTGCTGTACTCCCACTTGCTGCCGGGCGGAAACTTCGTGGCCGTCTGCTGCTCCATCAATTCCAGCACGCCCGCGTCGGTAATCTGCGGAATTTCCTGCCAGGCTTTGCCGGCATACATCTTGTCCATCAGGTCTTCGTAAGCCACGAGTCCGGAGGTGTGATTCAGCAGGTTGCGGATGGTTATGGTTTTTCCGTAGGCGGGAAACTTCGGGAAAACGTCGGTAAGGCTTTCGTCCAGGCGCAGCTTGCCATCCTGTACGAGCAGCATGACGGCGAAGGCGGGGAACTGCTTTGTACACGAAGCCAGGCGGAAGCTCGTGTGGGCATCGATGGGTGCGCCGGAACGCAAGTCCCGGCTTCCATATCCACGCTTGAATACCGTCCGGCCATTCCGGCGGACCAGAACCGCAAGGCCGGGCTCCTGGCGTGATACCAACGGCCGGAAAATCGCCTCGACCTGCGCGGCGGCAGGACCTTCTGCGGCCTGAGCCGGCCACGAAGCACCAAGCGCCCCAAGGAACATAGCCAAGGCAATAAGCGAGCAGCAGCGCGGGCGGCGGTTGTTCAAGAGCCAGACGGAAACCACGTGGGCACTGCCCAAGAATAGGTTCGAGGCGATCGGGAATGAAACCGGCTGCGAGCGAACCAGCCCGCTCGGGTGAAAGCGAAAGCGGAACCCGGCAAGCCATTGCCGGAGGCGAGACGATTGCCGGATTTGGTGGCGGATGATGGTGTTCGCCATTTGACGATGGAAACTCCGTAGTTTGAGCCTGGCGATAACCGCAAGTCAAACAGATTTCCTCAGCGATGTGCTGGGGAATTTCGCCGAGATCATTCAGTGACCTTTGCGAGTAGAGGAGGCGTTACTCCACTGGGGCAAGAGTTTACGGACTTCTTCCGCGGATACGGTCCGGCCTGCGTCGGCATCGCGAATGCCCTCGTCAATGGCCGCGAGCGTTGCCTCGTCCTCTTGAAAGGCCGAGGAGCCGCAGGCGAAGTCAAGCTCCGCTTACGTCTGCGCTCAAAATGTGATCGACGCTGGCTTTTTGGGGCTGCGGCAGCAGCAGGCAGTGGAAGTAACCTATCACGCCGAGGCGCTGAGCTGCCGGCGGAGAAGATCGCTGGCGAGATCGCCCAGGGTAACCCCCGCCTTCCGGGCGCGTGCTTCCAATGTCTTGATGACATCGGCCTCGATGGATATTTCGTAATGACGGTTTCGTAGTTCCGCGACCACCCGGACGGTGCGAAAAGCCCGGGGGTAGTGGGCCGTATCATGGGTGTCCCAGAACTCCGCCGCTTCTTCAGGGGTGGCAAACACTTCAGGGATGGGATCAATCTGCTTCTTTTTGCTCATGGAAATATCTCCGCTCGGCGCGGGTCATTTCTCGGGCCGATATGGGCAAAGCTGCGGATCGAGGCTTGCGGATGAAAAAAACCACCAGATGCCTTCCCGCCGCAGTCTGGCCATAAGCCATCCAATCATCACTGCTTTGGTAAGGAGAAGCAAGTAGCGCGGGCTTGGCTCCCACTACTTGTCCTTCCAAGAATACCGACTGCGGGTATAATGCGCTATGCTTTGGCGTCTTTAGGGAAGGGGAATCCATGCCGACTACTTTGACTTCTGCGGATCGCCGGGTCATCGCGACGGCCATTATTGTCGCGGGCATCTCCCTGGCCATTGGGGTGAAATACTTTACCCATGCCTTCCCCGAAGCCGCCATCGAATTCCGTGTAAACCGGGATGATTCCACTCCCCTGGCCACAAAATTCCTGGCCGATCGCGGCTGGAGCGTCGGTGGCTACCGGCACGCCGCGGTGTTTGACTTTGACGACAACTCCAAGGTCTACCTGGAGCGCACGCAAGGCTTGGCGCGCATGAACACCCTCACGCGCGGCCCCATCCGTCTCTGGCGCTGGTCGCATCGCTGGTTCAAGCCTCAACAAAAGGAAGAGTTCCGCGTGGACGTAACTCCCGCGGGACAAGTGGTGGGATTCGACCGCGAACTTCCGGAATCGGCGCCCGGCGCGAATCTGGATTCGGCTGCGGCGAGGGCCCTCGCGGAAAAGTTTCTGGTGGGGGTCATGGGGCGCGACCCGGCAGGCCTGGAATTCGTCGATTCGGTAAACGAAAAGCGCCCGGCCCGGACGGATTACTCGTTCACGTGGAAACAGAAAGATGTGGATTTGGGTGATGGCAGCTTGCGCCTGGCAGTGGACGTGGATGGTGACCAGGTGGCCGGTTACCGGGAATTCGTGAAGGTTCCCGAGGGTTGGACGCGCGACTACAAGAAGCTGCGCTCCCGGAACGAGGCGGCAAATGTCGTGGACGAGGTTCCCTGGATTCTATTGTGCATCGCGGGACTCGCTCTGCTGATCCAGCGCCTCCGCAAACGCGATGTGCCCATTCATCTCTCCCTCAGTTTCGCGTTGGTCACGGCGCTGCTCTACTTTCTCGGCCAGTTAAACATGTTTTCGCAGGCGGAGTTCGATTATCACACCACGGATTCCTTTTCCAGCTTCCTGAGCAGCTACGTGGTGGAAAACCTCCTGGTGGCCCTGGCCTTCGGGGCGTTCATCTTCCTGCTGATGGCCAGCACGGAGCCCATTTATCGCGATGCTTACCCGCGCTGCATGTCGATTCGCCGCTACTTCAGTTGGCAGGGACTGCGGACGCGCTCGTTCTTCCTGGCGAACGTGGTGGGAATCGCCCTTACTTTTTTCTTCTTTGCCTACCAGACGGTGTTCTATCTTGCCGCCAATAAACTGGGCGCGTGGGCGCCGGCGGATGTCCCCTTTTCCGATTTGCTCAATACCCGCTTCCCCTGGGTGATGGTCCTCTTCGTGGGATTGTTCCCCGCCGTTTCCGAAGAGATACAATTCCGGGCTTTTGCCATTCCTTTCCTACGGAAATACCTGAAATCGGGACCTCTGGCCATTGTGCTGGCGGCCTTCATTTGGGGATTTCTGCACTCGGCTTATCCCAATCAACCGTTCTTCATCCGGGGCCTGGAGGTGGGTTTTGGCGGCATCATCATTGGCCTCATCATGCTGCGCTTCGGGATTCTGGCCACGCTGATTTGGCATTACTCCGTGGATGCGCTTTATACGGCCTTCCTTTTGCTGCGCTCTCCCAATCACTACCTCATGGTGTCGGGCGGGGTGGCGGCGGGGATCATGCTCATCCCGCTCATCGTGGCGCTGGCCGCCTACTTGAAGACCGGGGCATTCACCGAGGAAGACTCCCTCTTGAATGCCGCCGAAAAAACTCCTGAGCCTCTCTCGGAGGAGGCCGCCGCCGCCGAAACGGAGCTTGCTTACCACCCGCTTTCCCAGTCGCGGCTGATTCTGGCGGGCGCCCTGGCGGTGATCTTTGCCGCCCTGGCCTTCATTCCCGTTTACCGATTTGGAAAGGGCATCGTCCTGAATGAATCACCGCAGGACGCATTACGCATTGCCGACAATTTCATGCGGCAACAGAAAATTGACCCGGCAACTTACCACCACGTTGTCTGGATCAATGACAACGTCGACGCTTCAGCGTTGCACTACCTGGCGGAGCGAAAATCTTTGGAGCAGGCGGACCAGACTTACCGCCAGGCAACGCGCCTCGCCCTATGGGCGGTACGTTACTACCGTCCCCTGCAAAAAGAGGAGTACACGGTTTTCGTCGATCCCGTTTCCGGGGAGCTTTTCGGATTCCATCGCGTGCTGGAAGAGAATGCTCCGGGAGCCGCGCTGACGCCTGAACAAGCCCGGGGGTTGGCGGAACAGGTGGTGCGCGAGCACGCTTACCGCCTGGAGGACTTTGAACTGCAAAGCTCCGACGTGAGCAAACGCAAAGCCCGCGAGGATTACACCCTGGTCTGGCAAGCCAAGCCTGGCGACCCCCGCAACGTGGGTGACGCGCATTACCGCCTGGAAGTTGACATTGCCGGGGATCAGGTGGTGGGCTTCTCGCGTTCCTTCAAGTTGCCGGAGGAATGGGAGCGTGCGGAGACAGCCCGCACCATGGTTGATAATATCCTGATCGCGGCTTCGGTTTTGACGGCTCTTATTTTGGTGGCGGCCGGGCTGATCTTGTTCGTGAACCTGGTCCGATCCGGGCAGATGCTGTGGAAGCGGTCCGCGAAGTTCGGAGTCTTGCTTGCCATTGTGGGCCTCCTGGCAACGCTGAACAGTCTGCCCCTGGCCGCTCGCAACTACGACACCTCGATGCCGCTAGCGGTCTGGAAATTGTTCATAGCCGTCAGCGTGATTGTGGTACCCCTCGTGGAGGGATTGCTGGCGTGGCTGCTGATCGGTTCCGCGGCCAGCCTCTATCCCGAGGCCTGGAAGCTTTTTAGCGGAGCAGCGCGGCGGGTGTGGCGCCGCGATGCCCTGGTGGCTTTGGTTTTAAGTCTCGCCGCGGGCGCGGGATTGGCGCGCGTCGATGCGCTCCTCACCAGCGTCTTCCATGCTTACGCACCCATCAATGATGAGCTTTTCCACACGGCCTTCAGCACCCAGTGGCCGGCCGCCGCATTTTTCTTTTCGAGCCTTACGCGTGCGCTGATGTATTCGGCGGTAGTAGGTTTGGCCCTCTATATCATCCGCGCGGGCTGGAAACTGCGGGCGTGGTGGCTGTGGGTCGGATTAGCCCTGGTCCTGGTTTCGCTGGGACCCACCCATGCACATTCTTTCGCTGCCTTCGGTGTCGGCTGGGTGATGGGTCTCCTCCCCCTGTTGGTGGCCGTCCTGGTGGTGGGGTTCTTCCTTCGCGATAACATTCTGGCCTATCTGGTGGTTATATTTGGCACGCAGGTGGCGGGACCGCTCATGGACTTGTTTTCTCAACCGAATCCATTTTTTCTCCAAAACGGCGTGGCGCTGGCCCTCCTCGCGGGGGCTGTGTTGGTGTGGATGCTGTGGTCTTCCGCTAAATCAGTTTGACCGACTTCATAAGCTGGCTCTCCTCGTTCCGCCACAGGGCGTACCAGAGGTGAAAGCCGTCATTCATGCACGCTGCTCCGATTTCCCCGCGCGTGTTGATGGCGATTATGGCGACCCCGGCCTCTTTATTCTGCGGGTCCGTCTTCACCATGTGCCTCAACAGCTCCATACAAGCGTCCTGCGGGGACGCGCCCCGCGCCATGAGGTGGACAATCGAAACGCTGGTGCAGTAATTGGTCATCACATCGCCGTCGCCCGTGGCGGAGGCGGCGCCCACGTTGTCGTCAGCGTAAACTCCGCAGCCTACGAGCGGTGAGTCTCCCACCCGGCCGGGAATCTTAAACGCCGTGCCGGAGGTCGAGCAGCCGGCCACGACGTGTCCTTTCCCATCCGTCCCCACCATGCCGATGGTGTCGTG